>JBAWZV010000001.1:0-300000 GCA_037142875.1 Actinomycetes bacterium
GCTGCGCGAACGGTTCGACCGAGACGAGCCTGCCGACAAGCGGCTCGGCAATATCGAGAGCTCCCACGGCTGGAGCCTGCCAGAAAGGCCGGCTCTGCCCAGCGTGCGTTCGGTTAGGCGGCGAGACCGGCGAGCTCGCGCAGAGCCGCAAGCCGCGAGAGCGCCTGGCCCTCGAGCTGGCGGACGCGCTCGCGCGTCAGGTCAAGCTCATGCCCGATCGCCTCGAGCGTCCACGGCTCACCCTCGAACCCGAACCGCAGCTCGAGAATCCGCCGCTCACGCTCCGGCAGGGCATCGAGTGCCTTGCGGATGTTCTGGCGGCGAAGGGACTCCTCGGCCTCCTCGAACGGATCGGCAGCTTCGCGGTCGGCGAAGAGATCACCGAGCTCGCCCTCGTCGTCCGCGCCAACCGTCTGGTTGAGCGAGACGGAGGCCGATGCCGCGGAGAGCGCCTCGTCGACGTGCTGGAGCGGAAGACCGGTTGCCTCGGCGAGCTCTTCCTTCGTCGGCTCGCGCCCAAGCTCGACCTCGAGCCGACGGGCTGCACGCGACAGCTTCTGCTGACGCTCGACGACATGGACAGGCACGCGGATCGTGCGCGCGTGGTTCGCGACGGCGCGCTGCACCGACTGCCGAATCCACCAGGTCGCATACGTCGAGAACTTGTAGCCGCGGCGCCAATCGAACTTCTCGACGGCACGGTTGAGGCCAAGCGTCCCCTCCTGGATCAGGTCGAGGAACGGCACACCGAGACCGCGGTAGCCCTTCGCGATCGACACGACGAGCCGCAGGTTCGACTCGATCATGTTCCGCTTCGCGATCAGGTCGCCGCGCTCGATCTTCTTCGCCAGGATGACCTCCTGCGCAGCAGTCAGCAGCTTGTGGCGGCCGACATCCGCGAGGAACAGCTGGAGCGAGTCGCCGGCACCCGACGGCTGGTCTGCTTCGTAGACGACCTCTTCGGCCTTCGCGGGAGCCTTCTCGTCCGGCTTCGCGTCGCGCACCTCGAGGCCAATGCGCTCGAGTTCGCGGGTCAGGTCTTCGATGTCGGCGTCCACGAGCTCGTGCTCGACGGCGAAGGCTTCGAGCTCGGCCGGCGAAATCCAGCCGCGCTCCTCACCCGCCTCGAGCATGGCCTTGGCACCTTCGGTTTCGAGCAACTCGGTTAGCTGATTCTGCGTCAAGTGGTTCTCTTCACCCTTTCAATGGCTACAAGGTTCCGCAAACTTCGCACCGTACGGCATATGTCCTCCGATTTCCAGGGGGAAACCGAAATTTTCGGGCGAACGGGACAGCCTCGCCCGTGGTGCGTACCAGCCCGCGCAGCTATACGGTAGCGCACGCAGCCGGTTCCGGAGGCCGGACAACGGGCAGCCAGGCCGAAAACAGCCCTACTTGCGGCGTGTCTTCTTGACCGGGCCGCGCTCGCGACGGGCTGCAAGGAGCTCCGCCGCGCGTTCAAGCGTCAGCTCTTCGACGCTGTCGCTCGTCTTCAGGCTCGCGTTCACGTCGCCGTCGGTGACGTACGGGCCAAACCGGCCCTCCTTGACGACAACCGGCTTCTTGCTGACCGGGTCGTCGCCAAGCTCCTTCAGCGGCGGCGCGGCGGCACGGCGGCCACCCTGCTTTGGCTGTGCCAGAACCGTGAGCGCCTCGGGAAGCTCGATCGTCAGCAACTGATCCTCGCTTGCGAGCGAGCGCGTCTCGGCGCCCTTCTTGAGATACGGGCCGTAACGGCCGTTCGAGGCAATGACCTCCTCGCCGTCGGCCGGGTCTATCCCGACGACGCGCGGCAGGGTCAGCAGTCGAAGGGCCTCTTCAAGCGTGACCGACTCGGGGGTCATCGTCGAGAAGAGCGACGCGGTGCGCGGCTTCTCGTCGTCCTCGACCACCTCGGTGACGTACGGCCCATACCGGCCATTCTTGACGATGAGCGTCCGGCCGTTGCCCGGGTCGACGCCCAGCTCGCGACCGCCGCCGGCGCCCTGGGCAAGCAGCTCCTCGGCGCGTGCGACGGTCAGCTCGTCGGGAGCGATCTCATCGGAGATCGTCACCCGCTCACCCTCGCGCTCGATGTACGGGCCGTAGCGACCGACCCGCAGCTCGATCCCGTTGCCGATCTCAATCGTGTTGATCGCCCGTGCGTCGATGTCGGTGATGTCGGTGACGAGCGCCTTGAGGCCGTCGTCGCCACCGGCACCGAAGTAGAACTGGCGCAGCCACTCGCTGCGCTCCTGCGAGCCGGAGGCGATCCCGTCGAGGTCGTCCTCCATCCGCGCGGTGAACTCGTAGTCGACGAGGCGCCCGAAGTGCTGCTCGAGCAGGTTCGTGACGGCGAAGGCGAGGAAGCTCGGCACCAGCGCCTGGCCGACTTTACGGACGTAGCCGCGGTCGAGGATCGTGCCCATGATCGACGCGTACGTCGACGGACGGCCGATCCCGCGCTCCTCGAGCGCGCTCACAAGCGTCGGCTCGGTGTACCGCGCCGGCGGGCTCGTCGAGTGCCCGGCGGGCTCAAGCTCGGACGCGGCGAGCGAGTCTCCCTCGGTGAGTGGCGGCAGCCGGCGCTCAGCCTCGTCGTCGGCGACGGCCTCGTCGCGGCTCTCCTCGTAGGCATGCAGGAATCCGCGATGCGTGATGACGGTGCCCGCGGTGCCGAACTCGGCGTCGCGGCCGTCGGTCGCGCGGGCGCCAATCCGCACCGAGACGGTCTCGCCGGTCGCGTCGGCCATCTGTGATGCGACGGTGCGCTTCCAGACGAGGTCGTAGAGTGCGAACTCCTCACCGGCCAACTCGCCGCGAACCTGGTCGGGCGTGCGGAACCGGTCGCCGGCAGGGCGGATCGCCTCGTGGGCCTCCTGGGCGTTCTTGACCTTGCGGTTGTACTGGCGCGGCTTCTCGGGCACGGCGTCGGCGCCGTAGAGCTCGCGGGCCTGGTCGCGCGCGGCTGCGATCGCCGTCTCCGACAGCGTCGTCGAGTCGGTCCGCATGTAGGTGATGTACCCGTTCTCGTAGAGACGCTGGGCTACGCGCATCGTGTGCTGCGCCGCGAAGCGGAGCTTGCGGCCCGCCTCCTGCTGCAGCGTGGAGGTCATGAACGGCGCGGCCGGGCTGCGCTTGTATGGCTTGCGCTCGACCGAGCGAACCGTGAAGTCGCAGCCGGCAAGGCCCGCGGCCAGCGAGCGTGCCTCGTCCTCGGTGAGCGCGACGGCGTCGGCGGTCGTGAGAGTTCCGTTGCGGGCGAAGTCCCGGCCCTGCGCGACCTTCTTGCCGTCGACGGAGCGGAGCTTCGCGTCGAACCCGCCGGGATTGAGCGTCGCGGTGATGTCCCAGTAGGCCGCGGCGACGAATGCGATCCGCTCGCGCTCGCGCTCGACGACAAGCCGCGTTGCAACCGACTGCACGCGACCGGCCGACAGGCCCTTCATCACCTTGCGCCAGAGCACGGGCGAGACCTCGTAGCCGTAGAGACGGTCGAGGATCCGGCGTGTCTCCTGCGCGTCAACGAGGCGGTTGTCGATGTCGCGCGTCTCGCCAAGGGCCCGCTCGATCGCCGTCTTGGTGATCTCGTGGAACACCATCCGTCGGACAGGAACCTTCGGCTTCAGCAGCTCGACAAGGTGCCAGGCGATCGCCTCACCTTCGCGGTCTTCGTCTGTCGCGAGCAGGAGCATGTCGGCCGACTTGAGCTTGTCACGGAGACCAGCGACAACGTTCTTCTTCTTCGGGTCAACGACGTAGAGCGGCTCGAAGTCGTGGTCGACATCGACGCCGAGACGCGCCCACGGCTCGTGCTTCTGGGCAGCGGGGACCTCGGAGGCGCCGTGCGGAAGGTCGCGGACGTGGCCGACGGATGACTCGACGATGTAGTCCTTGCCGAGATAGCCCGCGATCGTCTTCGCCTTTGCAGGGGACTCGACGATCACAAGCGTCCGGCCGCCCGAAGTTGCGGTGGTTGCAGCCATGTGCCGCGGGCCACGATAGCCACAGCTGCCGCTTGGGCGATACTCGCCCTCCATGACACGTCCACTCACGCCACGTTTCGACCGTCCCGATCGCCGCCCCAGCCCGTCGAGCAACGGGGTGCCGAGATGACCGCCAACGGCGCGCTGATCGCCGTCGACGGCGACAACTTCGCGCACCGCTCCTACCATGCGCTCCCGAAGACGATGCGTGCCGCTGGGGGTCGTCCCGCGAACGCGCTCACCGGTGTCGGAAACCTCCTCCTACGGCTCTGGGACACAGAAAGCCCAGCGGCGATCGTGGTCGCCTGGGACAGCCTCGAGACCCCGACCTACCGCCACCAGGAGCTGATCGGGTACCAGTCCGGCCGCGAGTTCGACGAGGCACTGCTCGACCAGCTTTCGTTCCTTCCGGATCTCGTCGAGCTGATGGGATTCACCTCGGCGAAGGCACCGGGATACGAGGCCGACGACTTCCTTGCGGCAGCCGCGGCGAACTGGGACGGCCCCGTCCTGATCGCAACCGCCGACCGCGACGCGTTCCAGCTCGTGAGCGAGCGCGTCACCATCCTCCAGCCGCAAAAGGGCGGCTCACTCGTGCGAGTCGGGCCGGCCGAGGTGCGCGAGCGCTACGGCGTCGACCCGGAGCAGGTGACCGACTTCGTCGCCCTCCGTGGCGACCCGTCCGACAAGATCCCGGGCGCCCCGGGGATCGGCGAGAAGACCGCGGCGCGCATCCTGAACGAGTTCGGGACGCTCGAAGCGACGCTCGCCTCCGGGCGCTTCGACGACATCGCCGACGACCTGCGGCTCTACCGCCGGATCGCGACGATGAACCCGGCGGCACCCATCCCTGCCCTCGTCGCACAGACGCCCGACTGGGCGCGGGCGGCGGACGGCGTCGGCGCACTCGGCCTCGACGGGCTTGCCCGTCGGCTTGCCGAGCACGCGCGTCGCTGATGGATCTCGTCAGCCACCCCTCTCTCCGCTCGCTGCACCCGACGGGACTGCATCCCGAGACCGAACGCCGCATCGCGGTGCTGCACGGCGCGCTGCCGTTTGTCACCTGCGAGGCGGCGACGGAGCAGGACATCCTCCGCTGCCACTCGGTCGAGCACGTCGAACGCATCAGGCGAACCCAGGGGATGCTGACCCTCGACACGCTCTGCTCCGAGAGCACGCTCGAGGCAGGGCTTGTCGCCGCGGGCGCCGCCATCGAGGCGGTCAGATGCGGGGGCTTCGCGCTCGGGCGGCCGCCGGGCCACCACGCAGACCGTGATCGGGCGGCCGGCTTCTGCATCTTCAACTCGATCGTGGTCGCCGCGCGGTTTGCGCAGGCAGAGCTCGGAGTCGGGCGTGTGGCGATCCTCGACTGGGACGTCCATCACGGCAACGGCACGCAGGCGCTCGTCGCGGGAGACCCGAGCGTGCTGTACGTGTCACTCCACCAGTGGCCGTTCTACCCCTGGACAACCGGTGGGCCCGACGACCAGAGCGACCTCCGCCTGAACATTCCGTTGGCCGCCGGAACCGGCGACGCCGCCTACCTCGATGCGTTCGAGGCCGCCGAGGCCGCGATCGGGGCGTTCGAGCCGGAGCTGCTCCTCGTCTCGGCGGGATTCGACGCCCACGTCGACGACCCGCTCGGCGGGCTAACGCTCGGGGACGCCACGTTTCACGAGCTCGCAGGGCGCGCGGCGAGGCTGGCCCCACGTTACGCCGCGGTACTCGAAGGCGGGTACAACCTCGAAACGCTGCCGCGGCTCGTCCGTACCGCCCAGGAGGGGTTCGAGGGCTAGACGCGAGCGGAGCGGAGCCGTTCGAGCGCGTCACGCAGCGAGGAGACGCCGAGCTTCCCGAGCAGCAGGAGTACCTCGAGCTCGCGCGCCGAGAGCGCTCCGCACGTTCGGACTCGCACTGCTGGCCGGGATCTGGCGGGCGATCCGGTCGTCCGAGCACGGGCGCGCGCTCGCCGTGGAACGCGCACGTGTCGCGCGGGAGATCCACGACGACTCGCGCAGTACCTCGTCGCGCTGTCGACCCACGCCTCGATGCTCGAGGCAGGCGCCGACCCGGCCGTCACGCCGACGTGCGATGTCCCTGGGTGAAGATCAGCCGCCGCGGGCTCGAGCGCCTCGTCACGGTGCGCGACGACGGTGTCGGGTTCGAGCCGGAGCCCGAGAGCAGCGGCCAGGGCCTCGGAAACATGCGGCGACGCGGAACGGCGCTCGAGGTCGTCGTCCGCGCGTAGCGACACGGGGCCACCAATAGAGAAGCCCCGCAAGCGGGGCTTCTCGTTAGCAGGCCTGTAAGCCGGATTCTGTCTTGGATGACCATCCCTCTTGGCAGCAACCCGGGCCCTGGGCGGGCAGCCTCGTGACGGGCCCTGTTCGCCTTGCACCGGGTGGGGTTTGGCAAGCCGCCGTGTCGCCACGACGCTGGTGGGCTCTTACCCCACCGTTTCACCCTTACCGCCGGCGTCTCCGGAGAGACACGTACGCCGGAGGCGGTTTCCTTTCTGTTCCACTTTCCGTCGGCTTTCGCCGCCTGACTTGCGCCAGCACCCTGCCCTTCGGTGTCCGGACTTTCCTCGAGCCTCTTACGAGACCCGCGGTCACCCGGCCTGCGCGGTGAATTCTAGCTGGGGGAACGCCGCGAGGGCGATCTCGTTTCCGAGCTGACTGCCGCACTCCGGGCAGAAGACGACCCCCGCGTGCGCATGCATCACGAACTCGCCGCAGACCAGGCACTCGAGCGACGCGCCTCGCAGCAGCATCAACAGCTCCTGATCCAGCGAACGCGCGAGGCGGAGGACGGAGGTCATAGCTCCCTGAAGACCCCGACGACCCGACCGAGGATCTGGACGTGGTTGGCGTAGATGGGCTGGAGCGCTGCGTTCTCCGGCTGCAGACGCACGCGGCCGCTCTCGCGATAGAACGTCTTGACGGTTGCCTCGTCGGCCGACTCGTCGTCACCCACGAGCGCCACGACGATCTCGCCGTTGCGGGCGTCCTGGGCGCGCTGGACGATCACGAGGTCGCCGTCGAGGATCCCGACGTCGATCATAGACTCGCCCTTGACGCGAAGCAGGAAGTCGCCCTTGGTTGAGGCGGGCATGGCGAGGTGCTCCTCGATGTGCTCCTCCGCGAGGAGCGGCCCACCGGCGGCGATCTGGCCGACGAGCGGAAGGCTGATGGCATTGAGCTCGGAGGCGCGCGAGGCACGTTGCGCCTGCGGCCGCTCGCGACCGATCAGCGCGAGAGCCCGTGGCTTTGCCGGATCACGCCGCAGCAGGCCGGCCCGTTCAAGATTGGCGAGATGCGCGTGCACAGTCGATGGCGAGGCCAGGCCGACCCGCTCGCCGATCTCGCGGACGGTCGGCGGATAGCCGTGCCGGTCGACGTATTCGACGAGATAGTTCCAGATCTCCTGCTGGCGGTCGGTGAGCATCGATCCTCCGCATTCATTGACGGTGACGAACATGTGTTCGCTGGAAGCGTAGGGTCTCCTGCGGACGGCGTCAACTCTCTGCGGCGCAGGAAATCAGCGACGGCTACTATGGGGGCCCCACGCGCTGGTGGCGGAATTGGTAGACGCGCTAGGTTGAGGGCCTAGTGGCCGCAAGGTCGTGGAGGTTCAAGTCCTCTCCAGCGCACTCTCTCGGACGGACGTCACGCCACTTGCCCGGGCGGGCGTCCTCCCGGATACAGGAAAGCGAACTCAGGGAAGCGGGACGAGCTCGCGTTCGAGCGTCTCGCGTTCTGCTTCAAGCCACGGCGGCAGGGACAGTCCCCGGCCGAGCGTCTCCATCGGCTCGTCGACGAGAAACCCGGGGCCGTCAGTGGCGATCTCGATCAGGATCCCGTCCGGCATGCGGAAGTAGATCGACCGGAAATACTTGCGGTCCTGCTGCGGGGTCGGCCGGAGGCCGAGATCGGTGAGCCGGTCGAACCACACCTGCTGCCCGGCGTCGTCGCGGACCCGCCAGGCGACGTGGTGGGTGATGCCCGCACCGATCAGCGTCGGCTCGTCGGACGGCGGTGCAAACGACAGCCCGGCGCCCTCGGCCAAGAGTCCCGGGTACAGGTCCGGGTTGCCGATCGCCACGACATCGCGGAGTCCCGCTCGCTCACCCGGGTAGAGGCGAAGCCGAAGCCCGTCAGGGTCGATGGTCTCCTCCGGCCGATCGACGATCGGCGTGAAGAGACCGATCGACTCGAACGTGCCGCGGCCAAGCCGGCCCCGCCCTGCACGCGGCCACTCGAAGAACGTCAGGAGCGAGCCGGGCGACGCGGCGTCGTCGCCGAAGTACAGGTGGTAGCTGTGCGGGTCGTCGAAGTTGACAGTCTTCTTGACGAGAGAGAAGCCGAGCCCATCCCGGTAGAACGGGACAGTCCGACGCGCGTCGGAGCACACGCACGTGACGTGGTGAAGCAACTCCAGCATGAGAGGGCGTTACGCCAGGAGGCGGTACAGCACGACGGTGTTCACGAAGAACAGCACGCCGACGAGGAGCGTCAAGCGGGTGAGGTTCCGCTCGACGATGTGTGTCCCGCCCTGCGAAGTCGGTGTGAAGCCCATGCCGCCGAGGCCCGCGTCGCGGCCGGAGTGCAGCAGGATCAGGGCGATCAGACCGGCCGAGATCAGCACGTGGATGACCGAGAGCGTCGAGAGAAGCATCGGGAGAGGTTAGCTCGCGACGGCGAGGATCTGCGGCACGAGATCCTCCGCGATGTTCTCCTTGGTCAGATATCCCGCCGCGCCGGCCCGCTGTGCCTTCGCGACATCGGCTGGATCGGCCGACCCGCTGAGGATCAACACGCGGGTCGCAGCGCGGTGCGCGACGATCGCGGCGGTGGCGAGCAGGCCGTCCGTTCCGGGCATGCTCAGGTCCATCACGACGACGTCGGGCTCGAACTCGCGCGCGAGCCGGACGGCCTCGTCACCGTCGTGTGCGCGGCCGACGACCTCGATGCGGTCGTCGATTCCGAGGATCAGGCAGAGCGCTTCGGCGAACAGCTGCTCGTCGTCGGCGATCAGCACCCGGGTCATGCCAATAGGCTAGTGATTCGTGGAGTCGAGCTACCGCGCCCGCATCCAGAAACACCTCCTCACCGGGGACAACCGGTTGAAGCAGGGCGTCGACCTGGCGAAGGTGCGCGAGAGCTACGAGGAGGCGCTTGCCGTCGCTCGCGAGGCGGGGCTCGAGGAGAAGGTCGGGCCGCTCGTCGAGATCAGGCTGGCCGACCTTGCGCGGCTCGAAGCAGAATCGCCTCCACCCGCTCCGCCTGCCGCCTGACGTCGTGCTCGGCCGCCGCGGCGCGAGCGGTGTCGTTCGGAGCGGGATAGGCGGCCGCCGCCGCCAGGGCGCGCGAGATGTCGCCGACGTCGAGGGGATCGACGAGGATCCCGGCACCTGAGGGGACGAACTCGGGCGGGCCGCCGACCCGCGTCGCAACGACGGTCTTGCCGCACGCCATCGCCTCGAGGATCGCCTGGCCGAACGGCTCAAGGAGGCTGACACCGCACACCACGTCGGCCTCGGCCAGGTAGGCAGCCACCCGGTCGTGAGGAACACGGCCGGTCACCGTGACGCCGTCACGCCCTTCAAGGCTCGACCGAAGCGGTCCATCGCCGACGAACGTGAGGCTGCCACGGCCAAGCTTGGCAAAGGCGTCGGCGAGACGGATCGGATTCTTCCGCTCGGTGAGGGAGCCGACGGCGAGGAACCTCGGCGACAGCGAGTCGCCGCCCGGCTCGACGGAGGCGCCGAGACGAAACCGGTCGAGATCGACGCCGCAGTCGACGACCTCGGTCTTCCCCCGCGCGGCGGGGATCTTCCGCTCGAGCTCCGCGCGGAGGTAGTCGGAGACGGCGATCACCGAAGCGCTGCGACGAACAACCCGCCGTGTCAGAAGCGCGATCCCAGGGACAGTCCCTATGTTCGCGACGTCCTGCCCGTGCGCGGTCACGACGAGCGGCGCATCGATTGACGAGGCGATCAGCCCGGTCGGGACGAGGAAGTGCGCCCAGACGACGTCGGGGCGCGCAGCAGCGCGCACCTTGCGGCGCAGGTCGAGGTAGCGCGACTTGCCGCCACCGCGGTGGTCGAGCACGGCCAGGTCGATCTCGTGCCCGCGGTCGCGCAACGCGTGCTCCAGTTGAGCGACGAACACTCCGAGGTCGGGGTCGTCGGGCCCCGGGTACATCTGCGAGACGAGCAGGATCCGCACGCGCGGCTCAGGCCTGGGTCGGGCGATCGTGCGTGCCCCACTCACCTCGGAGGGCGCCGCACACCTCGCCGACCGTGCAGAGCACCGTGAGCGCGTCGCGGATCGGCGGCAGCAGGTTTTCTGTCCCACGAGCCGCCTCGGAGATCCGCGCGAGGGCCCGCTCGACCGCCTCGCTGTCACGCGAGGCCCGGATCGCCGCCGTCCGCTCGACCTGGCGCCGCTCGACCTCCGGGTCGAGGCGGTGCAGCTCCATCCGTGGCGCATCCCCCTCGTCGACGTAGGCGTTCACGCCCACGATCACCCGATCGCCAGACTCGACGTCTGCCGTCCAGCGATACGCCGACTCCTCGATCTCCGCCTGGATCCACCCCGCCTCGATCGCCGCGACGGCACCTCCGAGCTCGTCGATCCGACCGATCAGCTCCGAGGCGCGAGCCTCGAGCTCGTCAGTGAGCGCCTCGAGGTAGTAGGAGCCGCCGAGCGGATCAGCCGTGCTCGTCACCCCGACCTCGGTCGCAAGCACCTGCTGCGTGCGTAGCGCGATCGTCGCGGCGCGCTCGGTCGGGAGCGCGAGCGCCTCGTCAAAGCCGTTTGTGTGCAGCGACTGGGCGCCGCCGCAGACCGCCGAGAGAGCCTGGATCGCGACGCGGACGATGTTCGTCTCGGGCTGCTGAGCCGTCAGCGTCGAGCCGCCGGTCTGCGCATGGAAGCGGAGTGCGAGCGCCTTGGGGTTCGTCGCGCCGAAGCGCTCGGCCATCACCGTCGCCCACAGACGCCGAGCCGCCCGGAACTTCGCCACCTCCTGGAAGAAGTCGTTGTGCGCGTTGAAGAAGAACGAGAGCCGCTCGCCGAACTCGTCGGGAGAGAGCCCGGCGGCAACCGCCGCCTCGCAGTAGGCGATCCCGTTTGCGACGGTGAAGGCGAGCTCCTGAACAGCGGTCGAACCGGCCTCCCGGATGTGGTACCCGGAGATCGAGATCGTGTTCCACCGCGGGATCCGCTCGGCGCAGTACGCGAACAGGTCGGTCGTGAGCCGCATCGACGGACGAGGCGGGAAGATGTAGTTGCCGCGTGCGACATACTCCTTGAGCACGTCGTTCTGCACGGTGCCGCGGAGCGCATCCGCCGAGACGCCCTGCTTCTCGGCGACCAGCTCGTAGAGGAGCAGCAGCACGGCGGCGGGCGCGTTGATCGTCATTGACGTCGACACCTCGTCGAGCGGGATGCCATCGAAGAGCGCCTCCATGTCGGCGAGCGTGTCGATCGCGACGCCCGTCCGGCCGACCTCGCCGAGGGAGAGCGGATCGTCGGAGTCGAGGCCGAGCTGGGTCGGTAGATCAAACGCGACCGAGAGTCCCGTCTGCCCCTGAGCGAGCAGGTAGCGGAAGCGGGCGTTCGTCTCCTCGGCCGAGGCGAAGCCCGCGTACTGCCGCATCGTCCACGGGCGACCGCGGTACATGTCGCGGTAGATCCCACGGGTGAACGGGGGCTCGCCAGGAGCCTCCGGCGCGCGTGGAGCGTCCTGCGGCCGGTAAACCGGCGCGATCTCGATCCCTGACTCCGTCTCCCGTCGGTCGATGTCTCCCACAGCCCGGTACGCTACTCGGGTGCGCGTCACGGTGAGACTGTTCGCAGGCCTGCGGGAGCAGGCGGGCTGGGGGACGAAGGAGATCGAGGCCGATACGGTCGCCGACGTCTGGGACACCCTTGGCCTCGGCAACGAGCCCGACGGGCTCCTGTACGCCGTGAACCGCGAGTACTCCCCCAAGGGCACGGTGCTTGCCGACGGCGATGTCGTCGCGCTGATCCCGCCCGTCTCCGGCGGTGCCTTCATCCTCACCGAAGAGCCCGTCTCCCTCGACAAGGTCGTCCAGGAGGTCGCAACCGACGAGGCAGGTGCGGTCGCCACCTTCTCCGGTAACGCCCGGCGCCACTCGCGCGGCCGGGTCGTCTCCTACCTCGACTACGAGGGCTACGAGGGAATGGCCGAGGAGATGATGGAGAAGCTCGCAGACGATCTGAAGGAGCGCTACGACATTCACGGCGTCGCGATCCACCACCGTGTCGGCCGCGTCCAGCTCGGCGAGCCGTCGGTCGTGATCGCAGTCAGCGCCTCGCACCGCAAGGACGCGCTCGCCGCCTGCAAGGACGCAATCGACATCCTCAAGATCGACGTCCCCCTCTGGAAGAAAGAGGTCTACGAGGGCGGCGAAGAATGGATCGGTCGCGGCTCCTGATGGAGCCCTGGGCCGAACCCGACTACCAGCCGATCCAGCCGCGCGGCACCGACTGGCGCCGCGCCCTGCGCCGCCTCGCCACTCCGGTCATCTTCCTGGTTGGCATCGGTGCCAAGCTCGGCTCGCTGGCGAAGTTCGCCGCGATCTTCATCGCATTCGGCGGCTACACGCTGATCTGGGGGTGGAAGTTCGCACTCGGCGTCGTCGTGCTGATCTTCATCCACGAGCTGGGCCACTTCATCGAGGCGCGCCGCGAGGGGCTTGATCCGTCCTGGCCGATGTTCGTCCCATTCCTGGGCGCGTACGTGAAGCACACGGTCGGTAACGTCTGGCAGACCGCGCGGGTCGCGATCGCCGGCCCGATTCTTGGCGGTGTCGCGGCGCTCGGCTGCTACCTGGCGGCGCGCTCCACGAACTCCGACCTGCTGCTCGCCCTGGCGTACTTCGGGTTCGTGCTGAACCTCTTCAACCTGCTGCCGTTCGGCCCGCTCGACGGCGGCAACGTGTGGCGTTCGACACGGCTGCTCTGGCACGGCGGTGGCCGTGAGAAGGCGATGATCTCGGCCGCGCTGTTTGCCGGCACTGCGCTGCTCCTGCTCGTCGGCGCGTTCGGCACGTACGTCCCCCAGCACCGGCTCTAGTGCGCGACGAACGGCTCCGGCACCCCGGGGTCAGCTGAGCTCGTCGATCGCCGAGCGTGTGCGTTCGTGCACGTCGCGGCGGCGGGCGTTGAGGTCGTACGGGGCCTCCGTGTCCCGCTCGGCGGCGACCGGCTCTGGCTCAGCGACGGCTGGCTCAGCGACGGCAGGCTCGGCGTCGGGCATCGAGCGAGCCTCGGCGAGCCGGGCACGCAGCTCGTCGGCTGGCGATGCCTCGAGGTCGGGCTCGGCACGTCGACGTCGGCGCACCACGGCTCCAAGGCCGAGACCGCCGAGAACGAGTGCAAGGAGTCCCTTCATGGCCCGCGATGCTACACTCCCACCTCTTCTCGCCACGCCCGTCGCGCCGCAGCCCCGAGCGGCGCCCAGGAGGCGGGGCCGACTAAGTCCACGGGAAGGAATACACGGGTATGAACCGATACGAGATTTTGCTCATGCTGGACCCTGAGCTCGCCGAAGATCGCGCGGAGGAAGTCGTCGCGCGCATCCGCACTCAGGTCGAAGGTGACGGCGGAACCTGGGACGGCCACGAGCCGTGGGGGAAGCGCAAGCTCGCCTTCGAGATCAATCACAAGACCGACGGTGTCTACCACCTGATTCTCTTCACGGCCCCTCCGGCGACGCTCGCCGAGGTGACCCGCGTGCTCAAGATCAGCGACGGCGTCATGCGCCACCTCGCAGTCAACCGGGTCAAGGGCGGACAGACGAAGGCGCCGGTCTCGGCCGTCGCAGCCGTGTCCGTTCCCGCCGATGACGCGGCCGGGGCCGCGGAGTAGCCTGGGCCTCTCACGAGAAGGAACGGAGGAGACATGGCAAATATCAATCGCGTCGTACTGGTCGGGAACCTGACCCGCGACCCCGAGCTCCGGCATACGCCGAGCGGCACCGCCGTGTGCTCGCTCCGGCTCGCCGTGAACACGCGCCGTAAGGATGGCGCCTCCGGCGAATGGACGGAGAAGCCGAACTACTTCGATGTCACCGTCTGGGGTAGCCAGGGCGAGAACTGCGCGCAGTACCTCGCGAAGGGGCGCCCGGTCGGGATCGACGGTCGCCTCGAGTGGCGTGAGTGGGAGGCGCAGGACGGCACCAAGCGGCAGGCAGTCGAAGTGATCGCCGACACCGTGCAGTTCCTCGGCGGCCGTGACGGCGCACCCGGTGGATCCGGTGGCGGCGAAGGCAACGAGTTCATCCCGCCGAGCAGTGGCGGTTCAAGCAGCGCCGATGCGGACTTCGGGCGCGGCGCAGACGACGACATTCCGTTCTAGGAGGATTCGTGGCAGGGAAAGGAAGCGAAAATCGGAGGAAGCGCCTCCCCCCGCTCACGGGCGGTCGGCGGAAGTCGTGCTTCTTCTGCAAGAACAAGGTCGACGAGATCGACTACAAGAACATCGGAGAGCTGACCCGGTACGTCTCCGAGAAGGGCAAGATCCGCTCACGGCGGATCAGCGGCGCATGCCGCCGCCATCAGCGTCAGGTCGCGGTCGCAGTCAAGCGGGCGCGCGAGATGGCACTGCTTGCCTACGTCAAGGAAGGGCGCGAAGAGCGCAGCGAGCGCGGCGGTCGTGACCGCGGCGACAGGGGCGAGCGGTAGACATGCAGGTCGTACTCCGTCAAGACATTGAGAAGCTCGGTCTGCGTGGCGAAGTCGTGAACGTCGCCCGCGGGTACGCGCGCAACTTCCTGCTTCCCCGCAGCATGGCCGAACTGGCCACGCCGGGACTCCTCCGCGAGCTCGAGAAGCGTGAGGCGATCCGCGCACGCCAGGAGGCGAAGACCGCCGACGAGGCCAAGGCGATCAAGACCCGGATCGAGGCTGCAGAGCTCCGGTTCGACGTCACCGCCGGCCCGACGGGAACGCTCTTCGGCTCCGTCACGTCGACGAACGTCGCGGACAAGCTCTGGGAGGAGCTGAAGATCCGGATCGACCGACGCAAGCTCGGTATCGACACGATCAAGCGGATCGGTCGTTACACCGTTCCGGTCGCCGTCTTCGATGACGTCGTCGCCGAGTTGCGGATCCTCGTTGCCCCCGAAGGCAGCGACGTTGCGCTCGAGGAGGCGCTCGCCGCATCAGCTGCGTCCGCGGCAGAGGAGCACGCAGCGACCGCAGCTGCGGCAGCCGAGGAGGCCGCGTACGACGAGATCCCGGCGCCGGTCGCGGCTCTCGCCACGGAGCCCGAGACGGACGAGTTCGAGTCCGACGGCACCGTCGACGACGAGGCGTAAGCCAACCAGGCACCACGTTTTCCGTCCGACGCAGGGCTTTTACCCCGCGATCCGGACGCTTTGTGATCTCACGTTATCCCCAGAGCGGCGCGGATGCCAGAGCATCCGCGGTCCGTTCTGGCAACGTGCCCGCGGTCACTTGTCCACAGCCTGCGGGGCGATCCATCCACCGACTTTCCCACAGGTCGCCAAGGCCTGTGGATCTTGCGCCGAAGTCTCCGCTCGTAGCGATGTTTTCGTCCACCGTAACACCCGCCGAATCTGCGAACATGCGTTCTGTTATGCCTGCAAACCCGCCTCTCTCAGACCTCCTGCCACGCGTTTCCACAGGGTTGCGCTGCACCACGTTCACGGTTTGACTGCCGCGTGATGCTCCAGCCCGGAACCGCACCGCTGCCGCCGCAGAACCTCGACGCCGAGGAGTACGTCCTCGGCGCGATGATGCTCTCGACGCACGCGATCGAGGCGGTCACCGAGATCATCAAGCCGACCGACTTCTACCGCAACTCGCACGCCAAGATCTTCAGCGCTGCGATGGACCTCTTCCAGGCCGGCCTCCCGGTGGACGCGATCACGGTCGCTGACCGCCTAGACGAGGCCGGCGAGCTCGAGGCGGTCGGGGGCAAGGATCGCATCCGCGAGATCGCCACGCTCGTTCCCGCCGCCGGTGCCGCCCCGCATCACGCACGCATCGTCAGCGAGATGTCGACGCTGCGCGGCCTCACGGTCGTCGGCGAGCAGATCCAGCGGCTTGGCTGGGATCGACCGGGCGAGACGACCGACCTCGTCGACCGCGCCGAGCAGATGGTCTTCGAGCTCGCCCAGCACCGGATTCGCGGAAGCTTCGAGCACGTCGAGAGCCTCGTCAAGGAGAGCTTCGAGCAGATCACGCGAATGTACGAGTCGGGCGGCGAGATGACGGGCACGCCGACCGGGTTCCGCGACCTCGACACGATGACGTCGGGTCTTCAGCCCGGAAACCTCGTGATCGTCGCCGGACGCCCCAGCATGGGCAAGTCCGCCTTCGCGCTCGGTGTCGCGGCGAACCTCGCCCTGCAGCACAACATCCCGGTCGGGATCTTCACGCTCGAGATGTCGAAGCTCGAGGTCGCCCAGCGACTCATGTGCTCCGAGGGCCGGGTCGAGCTCCAGCGGCTGCGCTCCGGGCGCCTCACCCCGGAGGACTGGCCGCGGCTCGTCAAGGCCTGCGACGGCCTCACGAAGGCCCCGATCTACGTCGACGACACGCGACTCACGACCCTCCTCGAGATCCGCGGTAAGGCGCGCCGGCTCAAGGCACGCGAGCCGAACCTCGGCCTGATCATGATCGACTACCTGCAGCTCATGACCTCCGGCCTGAACGCCGAGAACCGCGTGCAGGAGGTCTCCCAGATCTCGCGTGCGCTCAAGGTGCTCGCCGGCGACCTGGGCGTTCCGGTCGTCGCGCTCTCACAGCTCTCGCGCGCCGTCGAGAGCCGCACCGACAAGCGGCCGCTCCTCTCGGACCTGCGCGAGTCGGGCTCGATCGAGCAGGACGCCGACCTCGTCATGTTCCTCTACCGCGACGAGTACTACAACGAGAACTCCGAGGACCAGGGGCTCGCCGAGGTGATCCTCGCCAAGCACCGAAACGGGCCGACCGGCACCGAGAAGCTCGCGTTCCTCAAGCGGTTCGCCAAGTTCTCCGACCTCGCGCCACAGCACGACAGCCGGGCGGCGGCGTGACCGCGAGCACCGTCTGGGTCGCTCCGAGCGCGACCGCCTACTCGTGCCTCTGCGAGGAGTGCCTGGACGCCGCGAGCGAGTCCGGGGTGTCGTTCGACATCGCGCTCCGCGTGGCGAGCGTGCGCGGCACCCTCCCGGACGCGTCAGCGCTTGCGCGCGCGCAGTGCGCCACCGGCCACGAGCTCGTCATCCGCCGGATCGAGTGGCCAGACGGCCTCTCCCGCCGTGATCCGAACCAGCTCGAGCTGGTGTGACCGGTCGCTCGACCCTCCGGAGCTCGGTAGCCCCGTGATCGGGCATCAGCACGTGTGGGTCGGGCCGGAGACGACGAGCTTCGAGGTGCCCTGCGACGCGTGCCTGGCCCGCCGCGGCGGACGGTCGGAGACCTACTCGTGGTCGCTAGCCGTGGACTCGACCACGGTTGAGGGGACAATCAGGCGTGAGGCCGACGTCGGCTTCGTCACGTGCCGCCGCGGCCATCGCATCGTCGTCCGTCGCATCGGGCGTAACGGCCCTCGCCTCCACTAGCGGCCTCGCGCTGCGGCCCGCTGCAGCATGACGCGCGCGCCTCAGGCAGACTGGATGCGTGCCAGCGACCGTCGTCGTCGGAGCGCAGTGGGGAGACGAAGGCAAGGGCAAGATCGTCGACCTGCTCGCGCAAGACTCGGATTTTGTGTGCCGCTACCAGGGCGGCCCGAACGCCGGGCACACGATCGTCGTCGGCGACGAGACGTACAAGATCCGCGCGTGCCCGAGCGGTGTGATCTCGGGCAAGGTCTCCGTGATCGGCGGCGGCTGCGTCGTCGACCCCGAGATCCTGATCGGCGAGCTCGACATGCTCGAGTCCCGCGGCATCGACACGTCGGTGGTCGTCCTCTCCGGCAACGCGCACCTGATCATGCCGTGGCACCTCGCGATCGACCAGGCATCGGAACGCCGGCTCGGCAAGCTCCAGATCGGAACCACGCGGCGCGGGATCGGCCCGACCTACGCCGACAAGGCGTCGCGGATCGGGATCCGCGTCCAGGACATCCTCGACCCGAAGATCCTTCGCCAGAAGATCGAGGTCGCGCTCGCCGAGAAGAACGTCTGGCTCGAGCGTGTCTACGAGGTCGAGGGTTTCGACCTGGACGAGGTCGCCACTCGCTTCGAGGGGTACGCGCAGCGGCTCCGGCCGATCGTTGGCGACGCCTCGCTCCTCGTCGACCAGGCGCTGCGCGACGGCAAGAACGTGCTCTTCGAAGGCGCGCAGGCGACCCTGCTCGACCTCGACCACGGCACCTACCCCTTTGTCACCTCGTCGAACCCGATCGCATCGGGCGCAGCGACCGGGATCGGGATCGGCCCCACGAGGATCGACCGCGTCCTCGGCGTCGCGAAGGCGTACGTCACGCGCGTCGGCGAAGGGCCGTTCCCCTCGGAGATCGACGGCCCCGACCAGGATCGCCTCCAGCAGCTCGGCGGCGAGTTCGGCACGGTGACCGGCCGTGTGAGGCGTTGCGGCTGGCTCGACCTCGTCGCCCTGCGCTACGCCGTCCGGGTCAATGGCATCACCTCGCTCGCGCTGACGAAGCTCGACGTGCTCTCGACGTTCACCGAGCTGCCGGTCTGCGTGCGCTACCGGCTACGGGACGGCTCGGAGACACCGCACTTCCCGGCACATCAGAGCGACTTCCACCACGCGGAGCCCGTCTGGGAGACGCTCGCGGGCTGGAACGAGTCGCTCGACGACGCGCAGACTCGCAGCGCGATGCCCGAAGCGGCCCGTCGCTATGTCGAGTTCGTCGAGAGCGAGCTCGACGTGCCTGTCGAGCTCGTTGGCGTCGGCGCAGCGCGTGCACGCGTCCTCGCGTAGCCCTCTCGGAGCTACGCGACGCCGGCGTGCAGCCGCTCGTCCATCAGGCGAACGAGCGCGGCGCGATCGGCGAGCGGCCTGTCGACACTGAGGGTCACGAGACCGGCGATAGCCCGGTCACGAACGAACTCGACGACGTTTGCGTAGAACCGGTTCGGCCCCGCCTTCAGGACGATCTGGATCGCCGACGCCGTGTCTCCGACCTTCGGGGCCGCAACGGTCGTCGCAGAGACGACCGATGTGGTCGAACCGAACGCGTGCTGGAAGATCTCGGCCTCACACTTCGCCGTGCCCGCCCGCGTGTCGACCGCGAAGTCGCCGAGCGCCTGCGCGTGCGTCCGGAAGATCTGGACGATCGAGATGATCTCGGCGGGCCCCTGTGCGAAATCGGCCTCGCTCCGCCCGGTCATCGTGAAGGCGGAGTAGTCCTGCCACGCGCAGTCCGGCGCCGAGCTGTCAACAGCGCTGACCGTCCCGCCCTGCCAGGCCGACGTGAGGTCGGCGAGCCGGCTCGTGGCGCTCTTCGCCTTGGCCATGTCGGCGGGTTCGAGCGCCAGCTTCTCGAGCCGAGGGCTGCGCTGCGCTGCGGCCCGCGAGGCACCGAAAGCACCGACCAGCACGACAACGAGAAGGATCGCCGAAGCCCTCACTGCGTGAAGTCTACGATGCGCCGTGCCGGAAGGGGTACGTCACGAGCGAAGTAGACTCAGGCCGGTGAAGGTGCTCCTCGTGGGATCCGGCGCGCGCGAACACGCGCTTGCCTGGCGGCTTGCCCAGAGTCCCACACTGACCGAGCTGCACGCCGCACCCGGGAATCCCGGCATCGCAGGGCTCGCACGCTGTCACCCCGTCCGCGCCGAGGACACCGAGGGGCTGCTCGACCTCGCGCGGACGCTCCAGGCCGACCTGGTGGTGATCGGCCCGGAGGGTCCGCTCGTCGCCGGCGTCGCCGACGAGCTCCGCCACGCCGGCATCGCGGTGTTTGGCCCGAGCGCCGCAGCTGCGCGGATCGAAGGTTCGAAGTCGTTTGCCAAGGAGATCCTCGAAGCCGCAGGCGTGCCGACCGCGGCGACGCTCTCCGTCCCGAAGGCCCCCTGCGTCGTCAAGGCCGACGGCCTCGCCGCCGGCAAGGGCGTGTTCGTCTGCCACACGGCCGAGGAGCTCGAGGCGGGTCTCGCCGGCGCGGCGGCACTCGGCGCGACGGTTGTGGTCGAGGAGCTGCTCGACGGCCCGGAGATCTCACTGTTCGCACTCTGCGACGGCACGCGTGCTGTGCCGATCGCCTCCGCACAGGACTTCAAGCGCGCCCTCGACGGTGACGGCGGCCCGAACACCGGAGGGATGGGCGCCTACTCGCCGGTGCCGTCGCTCGCCGACGCCGAGGCGCTCGTGGAGCAGGTGCACCAGCCGGTCGTCGACGAGCTCGCGCGCCGTGGGATGCCGTTTGTCGGCTGCCTGTTCGCCGGCTTGATCATCACAGCCGACGGGCCGAAGGTGCTCGAGTTCAACGCCCGCTTCGGCGATCCCGAGACCCAGGTGCTGATGCCGCGACTTCGCGGCGACCTCCTCGAAGCACTGGCCGCCGCAGCGCGAGGCGACGCGAGAGCCTCAACGCTTGCCCTGAGCGACGAGGCGGCAGTTACCGTGGTGCTGACCGGGCCCGACTACCCAGAGCGCAGCGACTACGCCGGCGCCGAGATCACCGGCATCGCAGCCGCCGAGGCCGATGGTGCGCTCGTCTTCCACGGTGGGACGGCGGAGCGAGACGGTCGCCTGGTCACAAACGGTGGGCGTATCCTCTCGGTGACGGCGCTCGCGCCGACAATCGCGCTGGCGCGTGAGCGAGCCTACAAGGCAGTCGGAAAGGTGAACTTCGAGGGGATGCGGTTCCGAACGGATATTGCGCAGGTGGCAGGTGGCTGACCCGCTCGTCGGCATCCTCGTCGGCTCCGAGTCCGACCGCGAGCGCATGCAGGCCGCGTTCGACGAGCTCGACGCGCGCGGCATCGCGTGGGAGTTCGACGTCCGCTCGGCGCACCGTGCGCCCGACGCCGTTGCCGAGTACGCGAAGACGGCCGCCGGGCGCGGCCTCAAGGTGCTGATCTGCGGCGCGGGTCTCGCGGCGGCTCTCCCTGGCGTGGTCGCAGCGCACACCGACCTCCCGGTGATCGGGGTTCCTCTGCGGTCGTCTTTGAGCGTTCTCGACGGCCTCGACGCGCTCCTCTCGATCGTCCAGATGCCGCCCGGTGTTCCGGTTGCGGCAGTCGGGGTCGACAACGCCAAGAACGCCGCAGTCCTCGCCGCACGGATCCTCGGCGTCTCTGGCGCTTCGCCGGTCGCCCGCCCGCCCGCCGACTAGACTTGCGCCAGTGATCGCCCGTTACTCCAGACCCGAGATGTCCCGGATCTGGGCGGATGAGGGCAAGCTCGCGCGCTGGCTCGATGTGGAGCTTGCGGCGCTCGACGGCTGGGCCGAGTTCGGGCTGATCCCCTCGTCGGAGGTCGCGACGATCCGCGCCGCCGTGAAGGTGCCGACTGCGGCTCGCGTCTCGGAGATCGAGCTGACAACCGACCACGACCTGGCCGCATTCGTCGAGGCGATGTCGGAGCAGCTCGGCCCGGAAGGCCGGTGGGTGCACTACGGCCTCACCTCGTCCGACGTCGTCGACACGGCGCTCGCGCTCCAGATTCAGGATGCCGGGAGGCTGATCCTGGCCGGGGTCGACCGCGCCCTCGCCGTCGTCATCGAGCGCGCGGAAGAGCACCGCAACTCGGTCTGCATCGGCCGCTCGCACGGCATCCATGCCGAGCCGACGACGTTCGGCTGGAAGCTCGCCGGCTGGGCCTTCGAGCTCGACCGCGGACGCGCGCGCCTGCGAAACGCTCTCGAGTCAAACCGGGTCGGCCAGCTCTCGGGCACCGTCGGCACCTACGCGGCAGTCGATCCGGAGGTCGAGGCGATCGCCTGCGCACGGCTCGGCCTCGAGCCGGATCCCCTCTCCACACAGGTGATCGCCCGCGACCGCCACGCCGAGCTTCTCTCTGCCCTCGCCCTTCTCGCCTCGTCTCTCGACCGTTTCGCGACCGAGATCAGGCATCTCGCCCGAACGGAGGTGCGCGAGCTCGAGGAGCCGTTCACGACGGGCATGAAGGGCTCCTCTGCGATGCCGCACAAGCGCAACCCGAAGGTCGCAGAGCGCATCTCGGGCCTCGCTCGGCTCGTTCGTGCAGCGGCCATCGTCGGCTACGAGAACATCGCTCTCTGGCACGAGCGCGACATCTCGCACTCCTCCGCCGAGCGGGTCGTGCTCCCGGACGCCTTCCTGACGGTCGACTACATGCTCGACCGGTTCATCTGGATCATGGACGGGCTCGTCGTCTACCCCGAGCGGATGCGCCGCAACATCGACGCGTCCTTCGGACTGGTCTTCTCCCACCGGCTCCTGCTGGCGCTCGTCGGCAGCGGGCTCGACCGCGGTGACGCCTACCGGCTCGTGCAGCGAAATGCGATGCAGTCGTGGGACGAGGAGCGCGACTTCCGCGAGCTCGTCGAGGCCGACGGAGAGATCACCGGACGGCTCGCACCGAGCGCGCTCGACGGCGTGTTCGATCTGGCCGCCACGGTCAAGCACGTCGACACGGTGTTTGAGCGGCTCGCGACGCTGGCAGCGACGCAGGACACCGCGAATGGATGAGTCAGCGACCCACGTCGGAAGCGGCAAGGTTCGCGAGCTCTACGCGCTCGACGCCGACCGGCTCCTCCTCGTTGCAAGCGACCGCATCTCGACGTTCGACGTCGTGCTCCCCACCGACATTCCCGACAAGGGCCGCGTGCTCACGGGTCTCTCGGGCTTCTGGTTTACGCAGACCGCAGGCATCGTGCGAAACCACCTGATCCACCTGCGTCCCGACGGCCGCTCGACGGAGTGCAAACGGCTCGCGATGCTGCCGATCGAGTGCGTCGTGCGCGGCTACATCACCGGCTCGGGCTGGAAGGACTATCTGGCAACGGGCGAGGTCTGCGGACACCGCCTGCCGGAGGGGCTCGTCGAGTCGCAGCGGCTGCCGACTCCGATCTTCACGCCGGCGACGAAGGCGCAGACGGGCCACGACGAGAACATCGACCGTGCCGCCGCAGTCGCGCTTGTCGGCGAGGAGCGCTTCGACGAGGCCGAGCGGATCTCGCTCGAGCTCTACCGCTTCATCTCGGAGCAGGCTGCGGCACGCGGCATCATCCTCGCGGACACGAAGCTCGAGTTCGGGGTCGACGACAGCGGGGCGCTCGTGCTCGGCGACGAGGCCTTCACGCCCGACTCGTCGCGCTTCTGGCCTGCCGACACCTACAGCGCGGGCGGGCCGCAGCCGTCGTTCGACAAGCAGTTCGTCCGCGACTACTGCGAGTCGCTCGGCTGGGACAAGACCGAGCCCGGCCCCGCGTTGCCCGCCCACGTCGTCGCTGGGACACGCGCCCGCTACATCGAGGCATTCGAGCGGCTGACACAGATGTCGTTCGATGCCTACCTTGCCAACCCGGAGGTCGTCTGCTCATGAAGGTCACCGTGCTCATCCGGCCGAAGGACGGCATTCTCGACCCGCAGGGCCAGGCGGTCGAGGGAAGCCTGCGGCATCTCGGCTTCGCGCTTCGCCGCGCCCACGTCGGCCGGCTCGTCGAGATCGAGCTCGACTCGACCGATGCAGCCGAGGCCCGGGCCGAGGTCGCCCGCATGTGCGAGCAGCTGCTCGCGAACACGCTGATCGAGAGCTACGAGATCGAGATCGACGGGCAGGGGCACGGATGAGCGACGGCGGGCCGCGTCCGCTCATCGCTGTTCCGGTCTTTCCCGGTTCGAACGACGACCGTGATGCCGCCCACGCCCTCGACCTGCTCGGCGCCCACGCGCGGCGCGTGTGGCACGACGAGAGCGAATTGCCCGAGGGAACGGCTGGCGTTGTCCTGCCGGGCGGGTTCTCGTACGGCGACTACCTGCGCTGCGGCGCGATCGCACGTTTCTCACCGGTCATGCGTGCCGTCGAGGCGTTCGCTGCCGGCGGCGGTCTCGTTCTCGGCATCTGTAACGGCTTCCAGATCCTGACCGAGGCGGGGCTCCTCCCTGGGACGCTCCGCCAGAACCGCTCTCTCGAGTTCGTCTGTCGTGACCTCAGGCTCGTCGTCGAGCGCAACGACTCGCCCTTCACGTCCCGCTGCGAGCCCGGCCAGACGATCACGATCCCCGTCAAGCACGGCGATGGCTGCTGGTTCGCGACGCCGGATCAGGTCGCCGAGCTGGACGCGGCGGGGCAGCTCCTCGTCCGTTACGCCCCGGGCGAGAACCCGAACGGCGCGGTCGCCGATGTGGCTGGGGTCTGCAACGAGGCAGGCAACGTCTTCGGACTCATGCCCCACCCCGAGCATGCCGTCGATGCCCTCCTCGGCTCAACCGACGGCGGGCTGATCCTCGGCTCACTCGTCGATGCAGCGCGGCTCTCCGCAGCCGTCCTCAGGTGACCTCGACCTAAGCAACGAGAACGACCCTCGCGCCGACCGCCTCGTAGGTGGTTCGGGCGCGGGCATCCCGGGTTGCGAGCGCGAGATCGTGCTCCACAGCCGCGAGTCCGACGAGGGCGTCGTAGACCGCCCCGCCGGCGACCTCGAGTTGACTGAGGAGCTCCGGGAGGCGGGCCTGCGTTCGGGCCGCAAGGAGAAGCGGAGCAGCAAACCGAGTGGTGAGCAAGCGGGCCGCATCCGCCGGAAGGAGGCGAAGATCGCCGGGAAGCCGCGTGAGAACCGAGTACGTCTCGGCGAGCGCGTGTCCGGAGAGCGAGATCTCACGTCCGTGCCACCAGTCCACGACGTCTGGGTGCGCCTTGTGTGTCCTCACGAGCAGCGGGACGGCGACGCTTGTGTCGAGAGCGATCCGGATTAGCGCCGCCCTGCATCAATGAGCGCGAAGACGTCGTCGTCATCGATCGCCCACTCGCCCGTCGCCACGAGGACGCCACCGTCCTCAACGAGACGTGCTGTCCGACCGTCGGGGACGATCTGGAGGCCCGCCCCGTACCGCGAGATATCCACGGTCGTTCCGGGCTGCAGACCGAGGGCTTCGCGGAGTGCCTTCGGCACGAGAATCCGCCCCATCGCATCGATCGAGGCCTTCACTGGGAAGATCGTACCAGCAGTCTCCCAGCTAGGCGTGACCCGCAGCGCCGGTTCCCTCATCTAGCGCGCCAGCATCCGTGCGAGCTCGGGCTGCTTGGCGAGCGCGTCGACGAGGCGCTCGATGTCCTTCGCCCGCAGGGTGACCGGGCCTCGTCGTACGGTGCCGTCGGTCGTACAGGCGATCCAGACAAGCCGCTCCCCGTCGGCCACTTCGAGGAGCTGGCAGACCGTGGCGAAACGCCTCTCCCCCGCCCGCTGGGCGACCTTCGCCTCCTCGACGACGGTCGCCGTGCCCCACGGGGTCGCCGCCGTCACTCGTGTCTTTGCCGTCTGTGCCATGCCGAGCTCGGTACGGCGCGGCGTGGAACACGTGTGTGGCGCGACTGTGACGAGAGCGGAACGGCTGCGAGCCGGTCAGTCGCCGATCGTGACGTGCCCCGGCTCGGCCGCGACACGCGCGAGCCACGCGCCGATCGCCGGGTACCGGCCGAGGTCGAAACCGCCCTGCTCTGCGACGTGCGTGTAGCCGTAGAGCGCGATGTCGGCGAGCGACATCCCGTCACCCACGAACCAGTCCGGTCCCGCCAGGTGCCGTTCCATCGCGTCGAGGGCGCGGTAGCCGGTGGTCTGCTTCTCGGCAAGCTTCGTCGGGTCGACGGCGATCTGGTCGGCGTGCTCGAGCCAGAACCGGGCGACAGCGATCGCGGGCTCGTGGTCGTACTGCTCGAAGAACATCCACTGCAACATCTGGGCGCGGGCGAACCGATCCTCCGGCACGAAGCGCGTTCCCTCGCCGAAGTACCAGAGGATCGCGCCCGATTCGCCAAGCGAGCGGCCGTCGTCGAGCACGACGGTCGGCACCCGCAGCGCCGGGTTCAGCCCGCCGAGGACGTCGGGGCGGTTCGAGCGATCGACGACGTCGAGAATCCGGCGCTCGTAGCTCACACCGAGGTGTGCGAGCAGCAGGCGAACCTTGTAACAGTTGCCGGAGATCGGGCTGTCGTAGAGGAGCACGGTCAGTCCTCGATCGGCGTGAAGAGCGTGAGCTGCGTCCCGTCGGGTGCGGCAAGGCGGACGCTGCGATGCCCCCAGGGCGCGTCGACCGGCTCGCCGACCCGCGTCGCGCCGGCCTCGACGAGACGGTCGGCTCCAGCAACCGAGTCCTCGAGCTCAACGGCGATCCGGATCGCATCGCCCGTCGGGCGGCCGGCCTCGATCTGGTCGATCGACTCGGACTGCAGTCGCGAGACCACCTCGATCGTCGCGCGGCCCGCGTCGAGGATGGCACCGGAGCCATCCGGCCTGTCCCAGCTCGCGAGCACCGGAAGCCCGAGGCCGTCCCGGTAGAAGGCCGTCATCGCCGCGAAGTCGTCGGCGGTGATCACCACACGCAGTTCCTTGACGGGGCTCTCGGGCATGTCCTCGCTCAACGTACCCGCCTGCGCGCGTATTCCTGGCTCACTTCAGCTCGATCAGCTCGATCCGGTACTCGTCGGGGTCGCGGACGAAGCAGAGCAGCGATCCGCCGTCGCGCACCCGGTAGGGCGCACGCTCGGGCTCGATGCCCTGACCGGCGAGGTCGACGAGCGTCGCCGCGAGGTCGACGACACCGATCGCGATGTGCCCGTAGCCGGTGCCGAGGTCGTAGGTGCGACCGTCGTGGTTGAACGTCAGCTCGAGCTCCTCGGCCTGCCCGGGCGCTGCGAAGAAGTAGTTCGTCGCCTCGAGGACGCCATCGCGAACGATGTCCATCTCGCGGCGAAACTCGAAGCCGAGCGCCTCGTAGAACGCGCGGCTACGAGCCGGATCGGTGATGCGATACATGGTGTGGAGGAAGCGGCTCATGGCCCCATCCTACGATCTACCGGCCGTCACCTTCGACCGCCTGCT
The DNA here is from genome assembly GCA_037142875.1 of Actinomycetes bacterium. Taxonomy (GTDB): domain Bacteria; phylum Actinomycetota; class Thermoleophilia; order Gaiellales; family Gaiellaceae; genus PALSA-600. Next base: position 26,945 of record JBAWZV010000001.1, read on the forward strand.
CGCCAGACCGACAACCGAGACGACCCGGACAGCCTCGCCGAGACCGGCGGCGAGCACCGCGGCCACCGATGCTCCGGTCGCTCGGCACGACCGACGGCTAGACTGGCCTTCTGACTGCCGTCGCAGAGCAGCCACTCCACCGCGCTCTCGGTCTCACCGACTGGGAGTTCAGCCGTATCCAGGAGTTGCTGACCCGGCATCCGAACGACTTCGAGCTGGCCGTCTTCTCGGTGCTCTGGTCGGAGCACTGCGGCTACAAGCACTCGGCCCGCCTGCTTCGCCGTCTGCCCTCCCAGGGCGAGCGCGTCCTGCAGGGCCCAGGTGAAAACGCCGGAGTGATCGACCTCGGCGACGGCGTCGCCGTCGCTTTCAAGGCCGAGTCGCACAACCACCCGTCGGCTGTCGAGCCGTTCCAGGGCGCGACGACAGGCGTCGGCGGGATCATCCGCGACATCGTCGCGATGGGGGCCCGGCCGATCGCACTCCTCGACGGCCTGCGGTTCGGCCAGCCCGACTGGCACTTCCGCCGCGCCGTCGCCGGAGTCGCGCACTACGGCAACTGCACGGGGATCCCGAACGTCGGCGGCGAGACGGTGTTCGACGAGGCCTACGCCGCAAACCCGCTCGTGAACGCGATGTGCGTGGGGCTTCTACCAACCGAGCGCGTCCTCCGCGCCAAGGCAACCGGAACCGGGAACGCGCTCGTGCTCTACGGCGCCTACACCGGGCGCGACGGCATCGGCGGTGCCTCGGTGCTCGCGAGCCAGGATCTCGCCGGCTCCGACGACAAACGCCCGTCCGTGCAGATCGGCGACCCGTTCCGCGGCAAGGCCTTGATCGAGGTGTCGCTCGAACTCGTCGAGCAGGATCTCGTCGTCGGCCTGCAGGACTGCGGTGCCGCCGGGCTCGCATCCTCGCTCGCCGAGATGGCCGCGGGTGACGCAGGCGTCGATGTTCACCTCGACCGCGTGCCGCTCCGCGAGCCCGACCTCGAGCCGTGGGAGATCATGATCTCCGAGTCGCAGGAGCGCATGGTCGCCGTCGTCGCTCCCGAGCGAGTCGACGAGGTTCGCGCCGTCTGCGAGCGGTGGGAGCTCCCCTGCACCGTGATCGGCGAGGTCACCGACCACCGCGAGCTCCGCTGCTACTTCAACGGCACCCTCGTCGGAGGTATCCCGGCCGCGCTCCTCACCGACGAGACGCCGCGCTACGACGTCGAGCAGACACCCCATCCGATCGAGGCAGCCGCAGTCGATCCGGTGAACCACGAGTCGAAGGCGTTCGTCTACGAGCAGTACGACCACCTCGTCGGGTCGCGCACGGTGCGCCGACCCGGCTTCGACGGTGCCGTGCTGCGCATCGACGGCACCCGCGGGATCGCCGTCTCACTCGACGGGCCGGCGCTCGGCGAGCGCGACCCGTTCCGGGCTGGCTGGGGCGCGGTGATGGACGCCGCGCTGAACGTCGCCTGCGCAGGTGGCGAGCCGCTCGCGCTGACCGACTGCCTGAACTTCGGGAACCCCGAGCGCGCCGAGATCGGCTGGGAGCTCGCACAGGCGATCGACGGGATCACGCTGGCCGCAAACGAGCTTGGCATCCCGGTCGTCTCCGGGAACGTGTCGCTCTACAACGAGACCGGCGGCCGCCCGATCCCGCCAACGCCAGTCGTCGGCTGTGTCGGGCTCGTCCGCGACATCACGCGCATCCCCGACAAGTGGGCGGCCGGCGACCGGGTCGTCCTCCTCAAGGGCGAAGGCGCCGACCTCGTCCGCTTCGTCTGGGAGAGCGCCGCCCAACTGCGGCTCGCCCACGACATCTCCGACGGCGGCGTCTCGCTCGCGCTCGCCGAGGCGGCCGCCTGGAGCGGCATCCAGGGCCCGACCGAGGCCCCGGAGGGCCCCGGCGTGATCGTCGCCGTCGCCCCTGGCGAGTCGCTCGCCTGGCCCGACCAGGTCGAGCTCGGCACCGTCTGATGTGCGGCGTCTTCGGTATCAGCTCGACGACGCGTGACGTCGCACGTCTCACCTACTTCGGGATCTACGCGCTGCAGCATCGCGGCCAGGAGTCGGCCGGGATCGCCGTCTCCGAGAACGGCCGACTGACGACCCTGCGCGACCTCGGGCTCGTGACGCAGGTCTTCGACGAGCAGAAGCTCTCGGGCCTCCACGGCACGCTCGCGATCGGTCACACCCGCTACTCGACCACCGGCTCAAACGCCTGGGAGAACGCCCAGCCGCTCATCCACCGCGGACGCGCGCGGCTCGTCGGGCTCGGCCATAACGGCAACCTGATCAATGCCGACGCGCTGCGGGAGGAGCTCGGAACGAAGGTCGCCTCGACCTCCGACAGCGAGATGATCGCCGCGCTGATCGCCGAGGATGAACGTCCGCTCGACGAGGCGATCCCTGCCGCGATGGCGCGGCTCGAGGGAGCTGCGACGGTCGTCGGGCTCGCCGACGAGACGCTGTTTGGCTTTCGCGACGCGCACGGCTTTCGCCCGCTCGTGCTGGGACGGCTCGGAGACGATCCGGTGCTTGCGTCCGAGACCTGCGCGCTCGACCTCGTCGGGGCAACGTTCGAGCGCGAGGTGCGCCCGGGCGAGCTGATCCTCATCAAGGGCACGGAGGTTCGCTCCATTCAGGCACTCCCGGCTCCCGCTCAGGGCTCGCTCTGCATCTTCGAGTTCTTCTACCTCGCACGCCCGGACACGAAGCTCGAGGGCGTCGAGATCCACGGTGCGCGCATCCGGATGGGCGAGAGCCTGGCGGCCGAGTCGCCCGTCGAGGCCGATCTCGTGCTGCCGATCCCCGACTCCGGCACGCCCGCTGCCATCGGGTTCTCACGCGCAACCGGCATCCCGTTCAGCGAGGGGCTGATCAAGAACCGCTACGTGCATCGCACGTTCATCCAGCCGACGAAGGACATGCGCGAGCAGGGCGTCAAGATGAAGTTCAACCCGCTCGACGAGGTCGCCGGCAAGCGGCTCGTGATCGTCGACGACTCGATCGTCCGCGGATCGACGACCCGCCAGATCGTGCAGATGCTGTTCGACGCAGGCGCGCTCGAGGTGCACGTTCGGATCTCGTCGCCGCCGGTTGTCGCCCCGTGCTTCTACGGCATCGACCTGGCGAGCGAGGACGAGATGATCGCCGCCCACAACACGGTCGAGGGCGTCCGCGAGGCAATCGGTGCGACGTCCCTGGCATACCTCTCGCTCGACGGGCTCCAGGCTGCCACGCAGCGGCCTGCCTCGGCCCTCTGCCGGGCCTGCCTCACGCACGAGTACCCGACGCGCGTGCCAGACTCGACCGGTAAGCACCGCTTCGAACCCGTCGGGGCGTAGGCGCGGTCAGTGCTCGCCGGAGGCGTCGGCGAGCACCTGCGCCCGCCCGTACCGCACCGCACGCGCGACCTGCGCGGGATCGAGCCCCTGCTCGAGCAGCTCCTGCTTCATCTGCCCCTCGGATGCAAGCCGTAGGAAGAGCCACACGCACGCCACGAGCGTCACCACGCCGCCCTCCGCCATCATCACGACACCGCCCAGGTTCTGATCGTGGACGGCATCGAGCCCCCAGAGCTTCGTCGGGTGAACGTACCGGGAGTAGAACGCGGTATTCGACCAGATGAAGACGTTGCCGAGCACCGTCTCGAGCATGCGCACCGCGACGACGTAGCCGAGCTTCCAGCCGGTGCCGAACCACGTCGGCGCCGGCAGCGTCTCGAGCACCGGCGACCACATGATCGCCCCGCAGGTGAAGAACAGGGCGTGCTCGAGCGCGTGAATCGAGTCGTGCGCAAGCGCCGCCTGGTAGAGGAACGGCACGTGCCAGACGAAGAGGTCTGCCGTCCAGAGCGGCAGCGCGACGAGCGGGTGGGTGAGGAACCGTAGGCGCTCGACGGGCCGGAGCGCGAGCACCGGGCGGAGCATCGGACCGGTGAGCCCCGCGACGAAGCAGAGGGGCGCGAGGTCGCCGAGGAGCATGTGCTGAGACATGTGGGCCCAGAAGAAGTCCTCCTCGCCGAGCCCGTCGAGCGGCGAGACGAGCGCCGCCAGGACGAGCACGATCCCGAACCAGAAGAAGAACTGCCTCCAGCCCGGCACCGGGGTTCCACGGCCGGCCAGCGTGCGGCTGCGGCGCAGGTAGAGCAGGCAGGCGATCGCAGTTGGCGCGAGCTGGAGCGGCTCGAAGTTCCAGGTGATCTCGACTGCTGCGATCGGCACTCGTGCAGTCTCGCTGCTACCGGGCAAGCGGCCACGGGGGAACCGGCCCGCAGCCCGCCGCGCTCCGTAGACTCCATCCCTTGACCGGAACGCCGCACAGCTACGCCGAGGCAGGGGTGTCGCTGTCGGTCGCAGACGCCGTCGTCGAGCGCCTGCGCGCCGCTGTCGAGTCCACCGGAGCGACCGGATTCGGGGCCTTTGCAGGGCTCCACGCGCTCGACGACCAGCGGTTCCTTGCCGCCTCCACAGACGGTGTCGGCACGAAGCTGATGCTCGCCAAAGCCCGTGGACGCCTGCGCGACTGCGGCGCCGACCTCGCAGCGCACTGCATCAACGACGTGATCACAACTGGCGCGACGCCGCTCATGATGCTCGACTATGTCGCCGCCGGCGAGATCCACCTCGAGGAGGTCGCCGAGCTCGTCGAAGGGGCGGCCGAGGTGTGCCGGGCGGCCGGCGTAGCGCTCGTCGGAGGCGAGACCGCAGAGCTCCCCGGGATCTACCGCGAGGGCGAGCTCGACTTCGCCGGAACATGCATCGGCGTCGTCGAGCGTGCGCACCTGATCGACGGCTCGACCGTGGCCGCGGGCGACGCCGTGATCGGGTTCCCGTCGGCCGGCGTCCACGCAAACGGCTTCACGCTCGTCCGTCGCGTCCTCACCGACGAGGACTATGACGGCCCCGACCTGCTTGCCCCGACACGCCTCTACCTTCCCGAGGCACGCGCTCTCCAGGGTCGTGCCAAGGCCTTTGCCCACATCACGGGCGGGGGAGTCCTCGGCAACCTCAGCCGCGTCATTCCCGACGGGCTGACCGCCCGGATCGAGTGGGACTCGTGGCCCCGTCTCCCCGTCTTCGAGTGGCTCGCGGGCCACGTCGAGGAGGCCGAGCTCCGCCGTGTCTTCAACCTCGGGATCGGCTGGTGCGCCGTCGTCTCCGAGCCTGCACCCGGCGAGATCGTGATCGGGCAGATCGCATGATCGGCGTCCTCGTCTCCGGCAACGGCTCGAACCTCCAGGTGCTGATCGACTCGGGCCTGCCGATCGCCGCCGTCGCCGCGAACCGCAAGGACGCCTACGCGCTCCTTCGGGCGCGCACTGCAGGCATTCCGGCGGCGCCGTTCGCCCTCGACTGTCACGCGACGCGTGAGGAGCGCGACCTGATGATGGCAACGTGGCTGGAAGAGCACGACGTCGACCTCGTCGTGCTCGCCGGGTACATGCACCTGCTTACCCGCAACTTCCTCGTCCGCTTCCCGAACCGGATCGTCAACGTCCATCCGTCGCTGCTGCCGGCCTTCCCCGGTGCGCACGCGATCGAGGACGCGCTGGCAGCCGGCGTCGAGACGACGGGCGTCACTGTTCACTTCGTCGACGAGGGCCTCGACACGGGGCCGATCATCCGTCAGGAGTCGGTGCCGCTCGAGCCGCGGGAGACGCTCCAGGAGCGCATCCACGCGGTCGAGCACCGGCTACTGCCCGAGGTCGTCCGCGATCTTCTGACCACCAACGACACGAGCTCGCTGAGCGCGATGGGAGCTTCATGAGGGCACTGCTTTCGGTCTACGACAAGACGGGTATCGAGGAGTTCGCGCGTGGGCTTGCCGAGCTGGGATGCGAGCTCGTCTCGAGCGGCGGTACGGCGAGCTTCCTCGTCGAGCACGGCCTCGCCGTGACCACCGTTGAGGACGTCACCTCTGCCCCGGAGATGCTCGGCGGGCGCGTGAAGACGCTGCACCCCCGCATCCACGCCGGCATTCTGGCCCGGCTCGACCGGGACGACGACCGCGCGACGATCGCCGAGCACGGGATCGAGCCGTTCGACATCGTGTGCGTCAACCTCTACCCGTTCGCGTCGGTTGCGAGCCGGGCCGGCGCCACCGAGGCAGAGACCGTCGAGATGATCGACGTCGGTGGCCCGTCGATGGTGCGGGCTGCCGCGAAGAACTTCGCTCACGTCGCCTCGGTCACCCGCCCCGACCAGTACGACGCAGTGCTCACCGAGCTCCGCGCAAACGGCGTGGTGTCGCCGGAGACACGCCGAGCGCTCGCCACCGCAGCGTTCCAGCAGAGCGCCGCGTACGACGCCGCGATCGCCCGCTGGTTCGCACAGTCCGAGCCGTTCCCGGCGCAGATGCCGCTGACCTTCACGAAGGTCGCCGACCTCGCCTACGGCGAGAACCCCCACCAGCGCGCGGCGTACTACGCCGAGGCGGGTGCACACAGCCACCTCCTCTCGGAGGTCGAGCAGCTCGGTGGACGCGATCTCTCGTACAACAACCTCGCCGACCTCGAAGGCGCCCGCCGGATCGCCAGAGAGTTCGAGGAGCCCGCCGTCGTGATCGTCAAGCACGCAAACCCGTGTGGCGTCGCGGTCGCCGAAACCATCGAGGAGGCCTACGAGCGTGCGCTCGCATCGGATCCGGTCTCTGCCTTCGGCTGCGTTCTCGTCCTGAACCGCCCGGTCACCGGCGCCCTCGGCGCACGCATCGCCGAGAACTTCGTCGAGGTGATCTTCGCGCCGGGGTTCGATCCCGAGTCGCTCGAGGCGCTCCGTGCAAAGCAGGCACTCCGCATCCTCCAGGTGGCCGAGCGTCGCATCGACACCCCGGGCGAGCGCGACTACAAGCGCGTCCTGGGTGGGCTGCTCGTCCAGGACAGGGATACCGGGACCGACGGCCGCGACCAGATGCAGGTCGTGACCGGCGCCGTCGCCGAGGAGCAGTGGGACGACCTCCTGTTTGCGTGGCGCGTCTGCAAGCACGTCTCCTCGAACGCCATCGTCCTCGTCAAGGGCCTGCAGACGATCGGCACGGGTGCGGGCCAGATGAGCCGCGTCGACTCGGTGCGGATCGCGATCGCGCAGGCGCGCGAGCTCGGCCACGACCCCGCAGGTGCCGTGCTCGCGAGCGACGCGTTCTTCCCGTTTGCCGACGGACCGCAGCTCGCCCTCGACGCCGGGATCACGGCGTTCATCCAGCCAGGCGGCTCGAAGCGAGACGACGAGGTGATCGCAGCGATCGAGGCGTCAGGCGCAGCGATGGTGCTGACCGGCCGCCGGCACTTCCGCCACTAGGAGGCTTTGGCGAAATTCGTCACGAGGATGGTTCCTCGTGAGGCTCCGTGATTTCTTCGGGAGGGGCAATCCGGATGACGTGCATCCGCAGGAAGCCGCACCACGTACAAGCGTAGGGCACGGCTTCAATCGTCTCCGTCGCGGTCGTCTTGAGGATCACCCGTTCAATACCGGGCGCACTGCTCCATCCCACGTTCCGCTCGCAGATGGGGCAGCGCGCACTTTGGGCCAGGCGGCTGAGTCGGTCGAGGACATCACCGATGCCTGCTCTGCGTACTTCGCCGGGATCTTCGCCGCTGCTGGGTAGGTCGTTCACGGGCCGATCATCCGGGAACCGGATGACGCTTGCAAGGATGCTTCGTAGCGTCGCTACCCGGATTGCGCGACGGCGTTGGCGCGGCTGAGTGCCTGCGACAACCGCGCGAGCATCACGAGGTCGGCGTGGAGTTGAACCTTGCGGAGTCCGCGTACTCGGAGGACGAGGCCGTAGTGCTGTTTGAGCCGGCCGAACTCGCGCTCGACTGCGGCGCGTCCTCGGTAGAGCCGTTTGTATTCGTCGGTGTGCCGCTGGATGCGCGGGTTGTGCCTGGTCGGCGTGTCAGTGACGGGCCAGATGATCGTGTCCTTCGCGCCCTTGATCGGAATGACGGGTGCGACGCCTCGGGCCTCGCACTCTTCGTGGAGGCGGTTGGAGTCGTACCCCTTGTCAAGAGCGCACGTTACGGGTGCGAACCCTTTGCCGCGCACGGCGTCGAGCAGCGGCGCGACGAAGAGGGATTCGTGGTGGCGGGCGGTTTCGACACGCCACGCGAGCGGCAACCCGGTGACGGTACAGACGGCTGCCTGAATCTTGTATCCGTAGAACCCGCCGCCTTTCCTGGTGGACACGGCGGAGCGATGCCCCCAGGAGGCGTCCGGGTCGGAGTAGGTCTCGCGCTCCGGTCAGTCCTTGAAGAGCGTGCGGTGGCCGTTCGCCCAGGCGGGGAGGTCGGAGGCGTCGATGGCGATGTTCTGCCCGAGGGCTGGCAGCCGCTCCCGAAGGGCGGCTGCCGGCTTGTCGAGGCACGCCTGGATCGGCGCGCTGTCCTTGCTCAGCTTCTCGTTGAAGCGGTAGCAAGCCCACTGCGACGGGGCACCACCGAGGGATTCACGGAGACCGGGATGGTCGTCGATCAGCGCCACGGTTCGCGCCCACGTCGGGATCGCGTACAGCGACTTTACGATGCACGCGCCGAGCAGCGCTCGGGTTCCGAAGCCTTTGCGCCCACGTCCTCGCATGGCCTCGATTTCCTCGATCAGCTCGGCAACTTCGGGGCTGTCGAGTATTGCCATGATTCCGGCAGCGGCGGGAGCCGCTGCTACCTTCTGAGTTGCCATTGGAGTTCGCGCTCCTTTGGTCACGCCCCCGGACGTTTGCGCGTCGCGGGGGCTCTTTTTGGCTTGCTTACAAGAGAAATCTACACTTGGCGTCGGACAGCATCGACGCTCAGAAGCGGACTGTTCAAGCCCGCGAAGGGTCCCGCCGATAGGCTCCGAGCGCACAGTGGACCAGCCGGGAGTCGAACCCGAATGCCCTGGCGAGGCGGCCGTTTTGGAGACGGCTGTGTCTACCGATTCCACCACTGGTCATCACGACCGGGAGGCTCCTTTTGGAAGGGGTGGCCTCCCGGTCGTTTGCTCTTTCAGAGAGGACCTATCGCGGGGTTACTGACGTTCTCGTTACAGTCCGCGGGATCGGCGAGTTGACGAAACTCCTGAGGGAACTGGCCGAGGACAGCGGCGTGTCCGAACGCACGCTTTGGCGACGGGTCGCCCAACTCCGCGAGGGCAAGGCGTTGCCTGATCCGGACCGTCCGTGCGTCGAGTGCCGGCAGTCGCTACCGGACGGCTGCCGGATCAGTCGCGTTTACTGCTCAGGACGCTGCCGCGTGGCAGCGTTTCGGAAACGGAAACTTCGTTAGATGTGCGTTCCGGTGTCTCCGGACAGAATCCTGGCCTTCGCGGCAGCGAACTCCTCATCGGTCAGATCTCCGCTCCCGCGCAGCTTTGCAAGCCGCTCAAGGTCGCCAATCGAGTCTTTGACGGCCGTTTTCGCGGACTCAAGGGGCAATGGGAACACTCGCATGGGCTTTCTACAAGAGGGGCATCGCTGATGGTCACCGTAAGGCAGGTGGACTGTCGCGGAGCAACTGGGGCACGTTACGGCGTGCAACGGTCCGGCCTGCTGTGGACGAGGAATGGTTCGCTGCTGCCGTCCCATCATCCGATTCTGCTTCTCAAGCGCGTTCGCGGTGCGGTCCTTTTTCGAGTTCGTTCTGATCCCGGCCGCGCGCGACATTCCCAATGTGCTAAAGAACAGCGCCTTGCGCATGATTCCCGTTTCTTTAGTTGTCCTTCCAGGTCGTCGGCAACCGCGAGTTTATGGCAACGGAGCCATGACGTGACCTATTTTCACCAAACCTCCTAGAGACGCCACCCGGCGAGCCAGCGGTCGGGCGCGAGGGGCGGCCGTCGGCGGGCGAGCGAGCGAGCGAGCGGAACGGCAAGCCAGAGGAAGACGAGAGCGCAGTAGGCGACCACGACGGCGCCGCCCACGCCGAGCGGCGGGAAGTGCGTGAGCGGCGCGGTGACGTTCGAGAACTCGGGCGTGTACCAGCACAGCGCCTCGAGGGCGTAGTCGTGATCGGCGCAGATATCTGGCGTTGCGACCCCGACGGCGCCGACGATCGCCACCCAGGAAGACACCGTGAGCACGAGCAGCGTCACGGCGTCCGTCGCCGCCGACCGCCCGGCTCCCTCCAGGCGGAGCGCGATCAGCACGGACGCCGGTACCGCCCCGATGATGAAGAACCTCGGCCCCCAGGCCGCGCCGCCATACCACGACCACCAGGTGGCGTAGATGGCGATGAGCCCGACGAGATAGGCGAACATCAGCCCGACTGGCAGCCGGTAGCGGCCGAGGAGCGCGCGCGTCTGCGCGCCGCCGATGAGCGCGAGGCCAGGGATGTAGAACAGGAGCCCTCGGCCAAACGAGAAGCAGATCGAGAGAAGCCCGTAGAGCAGCGGATAGCTGTAGCCGGGCAGACCCGAATACGGCATGACGGTGTGGAAGCCGTGATCGCCGCCGTACCCCGTGTCGAGTGGGCTGCCGCGACGGATCCACGACTCGGCCATGATCAGCGCGCCCGCCACCACGACCGGGGCCGCACAGCGCAGGCGCCGCGCACGGACCGCCTCGACACCGGCGATGAGGGCGAGTCCGATGATCGAGCCGGGGATGTTGACCGTGGCGATCACGAGGAGCGTCCAGCCGAGCACCCGCCGCCCGCGCCAGAGCGCGAGCACCCCGACCGAGACCAGCGCCCCGGTTGAGATCGCGACCTCATAGCCTCGAAGCCCGCTCGTCAGGAACGATGCTCCGACGAGAACGAGGAGCGCCTTGCGCAGGAGCACCCTGTCGCGACCAGCGCCGAGCAGCCGGAACGCCGTGAGCGCCGCGAGTCCAACAACGATCGTGTTGAAGCGCACCGCCCACCACTCGGGAGAGACAACGACCTGGCCGAGCAGCAGAAACGGCGCCGACAGGAGCGGCATGACAAGTGAGCACTTGTTGTCGGCCAGCGTCCCGTGGTGCAGGAGCGCCTCGATGCCGGCAAACCGTTCGGCTCCGTCGTTTTCGAGCCGATGCGGGAGCGCGGCGAAGGAGACGACGAGTCCCAGGGCGATCAGGACCCACTCGACCACGCCCTCACGCCGGAGACGTTGCAGCTCACCCACCGCGCGCGACTCTAGCCGGGACACGGTCGAACGGAATACGATCGTGGAAGTTCACGTTTGAGTCCGCAACAAGATCCGAACCATCGACTCCAGGGGGAATCGCGTAATGGCTGATCTCGACCCGCGGCGCTGGAAGGCACTCGCCGTTGTGTGCGCTGCGTTCTTCATGACCATTCTTGACGTCTCGATCGTCAACGTCGCGCTGCCGACGATCGGACGCTCGCTCAACTTCTCCGAGGGCAACCTGCAGTGGGTGGTGACCGCCTACGCGATCACCTTCGGCGGGATCCTGCTCCTCGGTGGCCGTGCGGCCGACCTGTTCGGACGCCGCAAGGTCTTCCTCGTCGGCGTCGTCATCTTCACGATCGCGTCGTTTCTCTGCGGGCTTGCCTGGTCGGAGGGTGTCCTGATCGCAGCACGGGCGCTGCAGGGACTCGGCGCCGCGATCATCTCGCCAGCGGCACTCTCGATCGTCATGACGACGTTCGAGGAGGGCAAGGAGCGCAACAAGGCACTTGGGATCTGGGGCGCGATGGGTGGCTCCGGGGCTGCCGTCGGCGTTCTCGCCGGTGGCGTGCTGACCAAGTACCTCGGCTGGGAGTGGATCTTCTTCGTCAACGTGCCCGTCGGCATCGCAGCGTTTGCTCTGAGCCCGCGCTTCGTCCGCGAGAGCCGTGCCGAGCACGACAGCTCGACCGACGTCGCAGGCGCAGTCACGGTGACCTCCGGTATCGCGCTGCTCGTGTACGCCATCTCGACCGCACCCGATCACGGCTGGGGTTCGGCGGCGACGCTCACGCGGCTGGCAGGCGCGGCGATCCTGCTTGCCGCATTTCTCGTGATCGAGTCGCGCTCCAGGCACCCGCTGATGCCCTTCTCGATCTTCCGTGTCCGCACGGTCGCCGGGGCAAACCTGATCGGGCTCCTGCTCGGCGCGGTGACGTTCGCGAACTTCTTCGCACTGACGCTCTACGTCCAGCAGGTGCTCCACTACTCGGTGCTGAAGACCGGCGTCGCGTTTGTCGCCACGGCAGGAAGCGCCGTGCTCTGGGCCGGTCTGGCCCAGCTGCTCGTCACGAAGCTCGGGCCGAAGACCGTGATGGCGTTCGGCTTCGTCGCGCTGACAGCGGGCATGGTCTGGTACGCCCAGATTCCCGCCCACGCGTCGTTTGCGTCCGACCTGCTGCCGGGGTACCTCCTCGTCGGGCTCGGGATCCCGTTCACCTGGATTCCGGTGTCGATCGCCGCGCTCGCGGGCGTCAACGCGCACGAGGCGGGGCTTGCATCGGGTCTGATCAGCACGGCCCAGCAGGTCGGGGGCGCGATCGGGGTTGCCGTTGCCTCGTCGATCTCGATCAGCCACTTCAACCACGAGCTGAAGGCGGGCCTCGCCTACCCGGAGGCGTTCACGAGCGGCTCGCAGTGGGCGTTCTGGATGATGGCTGGGCTTGCCGTGGCAAGCCTTGCCGCCACGCTCATCGTGATCCGCCGCGACGACCTCGTCATGGAGGGCGAGGCCGTCATGGTCTCGATCTGACGCAACCGCGCTCGGTTGGGGCTGCCGGGATCCGTCCCGGCGCCCCGACCGCATCGTGCGCGACACGCTGCCGTTAGGCTTCCCCGCGATGCCGCGCGACTATCCCAGCGTGCTTGAACTGGTCGGCGGCACGCCGATCGTCCGCCTCGACCAGATCTCGAAGGACGTGCCCGGCATGATCCTGGCGAAGCTCGAGTACCTCAATCCGGGCGGATCGGTGAAGGACCGGATCGGCCTTGCGATGATCGAGGCAGCCGAGCGCGACGGCCGACTCAAGCCTGGCGGAACGATCGTCGAGCCGACCTCGGGCAACACCGGCGCCGGGCTCGCCGTCGCCGCAGCGATCAAGGGCTACCGCTGCATCTTCGTCATGCCCGACAAGATGAGCCAGGAGAAGATCGCGATGCTGCGCGCCTACGGCGCCGAGGTCGTGATCACCCCGACCGCCGTCGACCACGACTCGCCGGAGTCCTACTACTCGGTCTCCTCACGGCTCGCCGAGGAGATCCCGGGCGGCTTCAAGCCCGACCAGTACTCGAACCTTGCGAACCCGCAGGCCCACTACGAAGGGACCGGCCCCGAGATCTGGGAGCAGACCGGCGGCGAGATCGACGCGATCGTCATCTCTGTCGGCACAGGCGGCACGATCAGCGGGGTCGGGCGGTACTTCAAGGAGCACAACCCGAACGTCCTGATCGTCGGCGCGGATCCAGAGGGGTCCGTCTACACCGCGCGCGACGAGACCGACCTCCATCCCTACTTCGTCGAGGGGATCGGCAAGGACACCTGGCCGGAGACGATGGATCCGAAGGTCGTCGATGAGTGGGTGCGCGTCTCGGATCGCGACACGTTCTCGACTGCCCGCCGTCTCGCCCGGGAGGAGGGGCTCCTCGCCGGCGGCTCGTCCGGCACGACCGTCTGGGCCGCCCTTCAGGTCGCCTCCCGTCTCGGCCCCGACGCGAAGGTGCTTGCAATGCTGCCCGACTCGGGACGCTCGTACCTCTCGAAGTTCATCGACGACAAGTGGATGCTCGAGCACGGCTTCCTCGAACGGAGCGCCCCGGCGCCGACCGTCGGCGAGCTGCTTCGCTCGAAGGGTGCCGAGGAGACGGGCGTTCCGGCGCTCGTCACGATCTCGGCCCACCAGAAGGTCGGCGAGGCGATCAACGTCATGCAGCGCTACTCGATCTCGCAGCTCCCCGTCGTTCGCGGCGGCGACGGCGGCTCCCTCACAGACGTGATCGGGTCGCTCCAGGATCGCGACCTCCTCGACCGCGTCTTCAAGAACGCCGACGCGCTCCACGACGATGTCGTCGCGGCCATGCAGCCTCCGCTCCCGACCGTCGATGCGTCGTCGTCGATGGACGACATCGTCACCGCCCTGACGAGCGGCACGAACGCCGTCCTCGTCGCGCACGACGGCAGACCGGTCGGAGTAGTCACACGCTCCGACCTGCTCGAGTACCTCGCGCACGGCCGCTGACGGCCCCGGTTCCGGCCGATGGAGACCGTCTCTCTCGCTGCCCTCCGCCGCTACGTCGTCGCCCACCAGGGCTACACCGCCCGAACCAGGCGTGCGAAGCCAGCCGAGGTCGAGGCCGAGGTTCGTCGTCTCCAGGCCGTCCAGCTCGATTCGATCTCGACGGTCGATCGCGCCCACCGGCTGACGCTCGCAACGCGGATCGGTGGATACGACGAGCCCGCGATCTCCGGGCTGCTCCAGACCGGGCGGATCTTCGAGTACTGGGCGCATGAGGCGTGCCTGCTCTCGATCGACGACTACCCGCTCTTCAAGCGGAGGATGGCCGACCTCGCCGACAGGCACTGGTGGGGCCGGGAACGGACGGCCGAGGACCGTGCCGTTGAGCGCGACGTCCTCGCACGCATCCGCGACGAGGGAGCACTCCCGGTGCGGGCGTTCGCGGGCCGCAGCGAGCCGATGTGGGGCTGGAAGCCTGAGAAGCGCGCGCTCGAGCACCTGTTCGCGGCGGGGGAGCTCGCGATCGCAGGGCGTCAAGGCTTCCAACGACTCTACGACCTGCCGGAGCGGGTGATTCCGCGTGCCTGCCTCGACGCACCCACCCCGTCGGCCGCCGACTTCCGCCGCGGCTACGCGCTACGGGCTATCAAGGGCCGGGGTGCCCTGACCGAGGCGGGCGTTGCCGAGCACTGTCGGTTCGAGGGCGGGGCAAAGGCCATCCGCCCGCACCTGGACGAGCTCGTTGCAGACGGCCTCCTTCGGCGGGTCGCCGTTGACGACGGTGGGCCACCTGTCGTCGTCCCCGCCGACGCCGAGATCGACGGCGCACCGAGCGCTGCCGTCCTCCTCTGCCCCTTCGACAACCTGATGTGGGACAGGCCCTTTCTGACGCGGCTGTTTGGCTTCGAGCACCTGATCGAGGTCTACAAGCGTGAGCACGAGCGGGTCTACGGCTACTACGTGCTGCCGTTGCTCGTCGGTCACCGTCTCGTAGGTCGCGCTGACCTCAAGGTTAACCGCGGCGCAGGGGGTCTCCAGGTGAAGCGTTTCACCCCCGAGCCCGGCGTCCGTCTCCGCCTGGATACGCCGCTCGAGAAGGCTGCAGCGCGCCTCGCATCAGCCCTCGGTCTGTCGTCTGTCGTGCGTGAGGCAGCCGTCCCCCGCAAGGCGCCGAGCCCGGGGTAGGCTTCGGCGATGGAGTTTGAGACCAGGGCGATCCACGCCGGTCAGGAGCCCGACCCGGCAACCGGCGCGATCATCACGCCGATCTACCAGACCTCCACGTTCGTCCAGGAGGCGGTCGGCGTGCACAAGGGCTACGACTACGCCCGCGTCGCGAACCCGACACGCACTGCGCTCGAGGAGGCACTCGCGAGCCTCGAGAACGCCAGGCACGGCCTTGCGTACTCCTCAGGCCTCGGCGCGACGACGACGATCATGCACCTCGTCGACCCGGGCCAGCGCGTCGTGCTGATCGCCGACGTCTACGGCGGCGTCTACCGGTTGACGTCGCAGGTCTACGAGCCCAAGGGCTACAAGTTCACGTACGTCCCGGCCGACGAGTTCGACGACAACCTCGCGTCGTACCTCGGCGACGATGTCGCCCTCGTCTGGGTCGAGACTCCGTCGAACCCGCTCCTGAACGTCGTCGATATCCGTCGCGCGGCCGACGCGGCGCATGCCGCCGGGGCGATCCTCTGCGTCGACAACACCTTCGCCTCCCCGTACCTCCAGCAGCCCCTCGAGCTCGGCGCCGATCTCGTCGTGCACTCCACGACGAAGTACCTCGGTGGCCACTCCGACGTGATCGGCGGCTTCATCGGCACGAACGACGATGCGCTCGCCGACCGCCTCCGTTTTCTGCAGAAGTCACTGGGCGCGACCCCCGGCCCCTTCGACTCCTGGCTTGTCCTTCGCGGCCTGAAGACGCTCGCCGTACGGATGCGCCAGCACTGTGAGAACGCCCGGACGATCGCGGCGTTCCTCGACGCCCACCCCGCCGTCGAGCAGGTGCTCTACCCCGGCCTCCCCGGCCATCCGGGCCACGAGGTCGCCCGGCGCCAGATGCGCGACTTCGGGGGCATGGTCTCGTTTCTCGTCGAGTCGGAGGAGGAGGCCGTGTCGCTCGCCGGCCGGACGAAGCTGTTTGCGCTCGCCGAGTCGCTCGGCGGCGTCGAGAGCCTGATCGAGCACCCGGCACGCATGACGCACGCCTCCACCGCGGATGCGCCGTTCGCGGCACCGCGGAACCTGATCCGGCTCTCGGTCGGGATCGAGGCGATCGACGATCTGCTCGCCGATCTCGAAGCGGCGCTCGCCAAGACGCCCGCCACCGCCGCCAGCTCGTAGTGCTCGATCTGCTCGACCTCGACTTCCTCGCCACACCGCGAGCGATCGCGTCGTACCTGATCGAGACCGACGACGGACTCGCGCTCTTCGACTGCGGCCCCTCGACGACGCTCCCGTCGCTGCTCAACGGTCTAGCGGCGCGCGGCCTCTCGCTCACAGACGTCCGCCATCTCTTCGTGTCGCACATCCACCTCGACCATGCGGGCGCGGCGGGCGGCCTCGTCCGGCTCCACCCCGACCTGACGGTCTGGGTCTCGGCGATCGGCGCTCCGCACATGGTCGATCCCTCGCGGCTCGAGGCGTCTGCGCGGCGGCTCTACGGCGACACCTTCGACCCGCTCTGGGGCGAGCTCGCTCCTGTTCCCGAGGAAAACATCCGGCTTGCCGAGGGCGATGTCGTCGGCTGGGAGGCGTTCCCCGCCCCCGGGCACGCGTCACACCACGTCTGCTACTTCCGGGACGACACGCTGCTCGCCGGCGACGCCTGCGGCATCCGGCCCCAGCCCGCGCGCTACATCCTGCCGCTCTCGCCTCCGCCGGACATCGACCTCGAGGCGTGGCACGCGACGATCCGCGCCGTCGAGAGCCGCTCCCCGACGCGCCTCGCCCTCACCCACTTCGGCGTCGTCACCGACACCGCCGACCATCTGGCGCGCCTTCGAGCTGCGCTCGACCGCTGGGCAACCTCCGTCCGTGACGGGATGGAGATGGACGAGTTCATCGCGGTCACGCGACCCGAGACCGGCGACGACGCCCCCGGGCTCTTCGACCCCGTCGACTCGTTCGGCCAGTCGTGGCTTGGCCTGCGCCGCTACTTCGACAAGCGCGCGGCGAGCTAGCTGTCGTCGCGGCGGTGCACGCGGGCGCCGCTCGACTGGTCGATCGACATCAGCACGACCTCGTCGACAACGACGTGGGGCGGGCGTGTGACCGCGTAGACGATGGCGTCGGCCACGTCGTCGGCCGACAGCGGACGCGTGCCCTGGTAGACCGATGCAGCTTTCTCGCTGTCGCCGCGAAACCGGACGACCGAGAACTCGGTCTCGACGAGCCCGGCATCGACGGTGGTGACGCGGATGTCTCTGCCGAGCAGATCCTCACGGAGGGCCCGGGTGAAGCCCCGCACCGCGAACTTCGACGTGATGTAGGTGGCCCCGTTTGGATAGGCCCAGCGCCCGGCGATCGAACCGATGTTGACGATATGGCCGGGCTCGCGAAGCGAGCGCTGCAGCACGAGCCGCGTCATCCTGACGAGGCCGTTGACGTTGGTCTCGAAGACCGTCCGCTCGTCTTCCTCGGTTGACTCGCTGAACGGCTCACGGCCGAGCGCGAGCCCGGCGGCGTTCACGAGGATATCGACGGGGCCGGCAGCGTCGACGAACCGCTCACAGCTCGCGGGATCGGTGACGTCGACCGACAGGGCAACTTCGGTTTCGAGCCGTTGGACGCGGCGGGCTCCCCCGATAACCGTGGCTCCCTCGCCGGCAAGCAGCCGGGCCGTTGCCGCACCGATACCGCTCGAGGCGCCGGTGACGAGCGCCGTGATGCCGTCGAGCCGCGCCACTCGTCTAGGCGCCCGTAACTGCAACCCACCGGTGCGACGTGACGCCGCCCCTGTCGGTGGCAGCAACGAGGAGCAGGTAGGTCTTCCCCTTCGGCACCGGATACTTCACCTGGAAGGTGACGGTCTGGTTCGCCGCGAGCTTTCCACCTGACTCGTCGAAGACCGACGTCTTGCCGTGGTAGAGCCGGTACATGATTCCGAGGGTTGCCCCTCGCCCGTTGTAGTTCGCAAGAAGCGGGACGTCGACGTTCACCGAGAACGGCTTGCCTGCCGGGACGGTGACGCTCTGGCCATCGATGTTCTTGGCGGCCGACGCGAACGCGCTATAGCCGGGTTTCTTGGCGCCGCTTGCCTTCTCGAAGCCGCTGAACCACGTCTGCCTGGTGCTGTCGCGGAAGATGAACCAGATGAACATCTCGACGTAGGGGTTTGCCTGCGCGAGCTTCAACGCAGCCTTCGCGTGAGCGGCCTGCGTGGCGTAGCTGACAGCACCGAGGTAGGCCGGATACTCGGGCGCGGTCTGCTCGCCGTACTCGGTGATCCAGATGGGGACCCGACGATGGAACCACTGCTTGAGCGACACGCCGAACTTCGTCATCGTCGAGAGCGCAACGTTCGGGTACTCAACCCTCTGGCTCGGGCCTAGCTTGTACTGGGTCGGATACGGGTGCGTCGCCCAGGCGACGAACGGGAGGTTCGGATCTGCGAGCGAAACCATGTGGGCGAACGTCGCCGGCGCGACGGAGTCGCTGCCGCCGCCGCTCGGATGGTTGCGACCCCGGTTCGACGTCTCACCCGCGGCAACAAGCGCGAGGGGATTCCCTGCCTTGATCCCGGAGTAGGCCGCCATGAAGAGCTTCGCGTAGGTCTCACCGCTGACGATCCGTGTCCCGTCGAACTGCGGCGTGAGGAAGAGCTGGAGGTTCGGCTCGTTCCAGATCGAGAACCGGGTGACTGTCCCGACGCCGGAGTGCGTGCCGTTGTAGCGGTTCGCCAGCATCTGCGCGAAGTTCCTGAGATCGTTGAGGTTATTCGGCGGATGGTTCGGCGTCTGCTCACCGTTCGCCCACTTCGGCGTCTGCGAGATCGTGACGAGCAGCTGAAGCCCGTTCGCGGCCGCCGTTCGGGAGAGCGCATCGAGGTCGGAGAGCTTGTAGGCCGGGTCGCTGCCGCTCAGCGGATCCGACGGCTTCGTCGGGGCGATCTGTGACCAGTCGGCGAGCACGTGGACGATCGAGGTGTTGGCCTTGGCTGCCGCTGCGAGGTTCTTCGCAGTGTCGGGAGACCAGCGGAAGCTCGGGTCGTCGTAGAAGCCGACGGGCATCCGAGGGGCTGCCAGCGCAGCCGCCGTGGGGAGTGCGGCAAGCACGACAACGACGAGTAGGGCAACACGAGACGACCGCGGCACGATCTCGAACCTCCTGGCAGGGGACACTTGAAGCCTCCACGCTAACGAGTGGGGATGATGGCGCTGTAAAGATCGATGGGTTCTCCGGGGCGAGCAGGGCCCACCGGGCTCGCCCAAACGGGCGCGGGCTAGGATGCGTGTCCCGTGCGTGGCCCCGAGATCCTCGAGAAGTTCGACCGTCTCGCCTCCGGCTACAGCCAGCATGACTACGCCGATCCGGCCCGCTACACGAGGCGGCGCGCAGCCGTCGCAACGCGCATCGGGCCGAAGCTCGCTTCCGGCGCACTCGTTCTTGACCTCGCCTGCGGGGACGCGAACATGGCCCGGCCGCTGCTCGACCTCGGCTTTCGCTACCGCGGAGCCGATGGGAGCCCCGGCATGGTGGCCGAGGCGCAAGCGCGACTCGCCGGGGCCGGCGAGGTCGAGGTCGGCCTGATCGAGAGCTACGCCCCGCCGGAGCCGGTTGACATGACGCTTTTTCTCCGCGCGATTCCCTACATCGAGGATCCGACCCGGTTCTTCCGCCACGTCGCGACCTACACGACGACGAAGCTCGTCTTCGACGTCTGCCAGCGCGAGCTCGATCCGAAGCCGCTCCTCGCGAGCCTCGAAACAGCCGGGTGGTCGGACATCGTGATGCGTCCGTTCTTCCTGCCCCAGCGCACCGCGCTGCCGGCGCCACTACGGCTTGCAGCCGAGGCGCTCGATTACTCGGGCCCGCTCGCCCGCGTGGCGATGCGTTTCACCGGCATCTGGTTCGTCGCGGCTCGTCCGCCACGCAGCGCCCGGGAATAACGGCTGACCTCCGTCTGGCAGGGCTCGCCCCGAGAGGGGCTGACGGACGATGGGCGGTGACGGACTCGAACCGCCGACCCTCCGGATGTAAACCGGATGCTCTACCAACTGAGCTAACCGCCCTCGGCGGGAAGTGTGCATGCAGCCGGTCACGCTGCGGATTCTCAAGAGACTCGTAGGCGACGCTTAGGAAACTCATGGAAACCGTTCAGGTTCCTCTCAAGCGGCGCTGTTGACATAGGGGGTGCCGCACCACCGAACCCAATCGACAGGAGAACGACCATGAAGAGCTCGAAGCGCATCGCAACCGGAGTCGCCTCGGCGGCGCTCGTGCTGGGTGCAGGTGCCGGAATCGCCACCGCAGCCTCGCACTCGCACTCGCACTCGCACAAGGCCGACGTCGCAGGCCAGCAGCGCGGACGCCCCGGTGGGCCTCCCGGCGCAGCTGCCATCGCAACCTACCTCGGGCTGACCGCCGATCAGATCCGCACGCAGATCGAGAACGGCAAGACGCTGGCGCAGGTCGCAACCGGCGCAGGAAAGACCGTGAGCGGTCTCGAGGACGCGATCGTCGCCGACGCGACGACCCACCTCGACGCCGCCGTCGCCGCGGGCAAGCTCACCGCGGCACAGGAGACGTCGATGCTCGCCGGTCTCAAGGCGCACGTTGACGACATGGCCAACTCGACCGGCCCGCGTGCTCACGACGGCCGCGGCCCGGGCGGCCCGGGCGGCCCGGGCGGCCCGGGCGCATCGTTTGGCTCGCAGAGCGGGTCGATCAAGTAGCGCCGCACGAGCGGGAGGCCGAGGGGCGGGCCAGTTGCGCCCGCCCCTCGGCCTCCCGGACTCTGCTCCGGCTCCGACCTGCCGCACCGCGGGGCTAGCGCTACCCCGGTGTCAGCACATGCACACCCAATCAACCACGTAGGCGATCAAACACGCGGCCGGCAGGCACCAATCGAACCGTGATACCTCCATCGCACCTCCTTCACGCACTCGTAGGGTGCTCTGTCTTCGCGCAGACCGGCCGAGCCGTACTGTCGCCGAGCATCCCGTATTCCTTTCCATCAAGACGAAAGCCCCGGAGCAACTCCCCCGAAGGCTGCGCTTCCAAGCCGTGCCCACAAGCTTGACCCGATGGACAGGCAGTCCAGCGAAGATCGGGACGGAGCGGAGTCGGGTGCCCGGTGATCGCCCGCGAGAGGGCTTCTGCGATCCGGGTCGAAATGCCCGGGAGATGTCGAGTCAGCTCTCCCCGCCGAGCCCGTTTATCGCCGCCGAGGAGCTCGGCGAGTCACCGTGGCCGCCCGCGCTCGCCGTCATCGCCGCGGCATTGCTCTACGCAACGCTGCCAGGGCGCTTCGTCGCAGGCTCATCGGCGGGCGTCTTCGGCGCAGCGCGGTGGGTCGTCCCGGCGCTCACGCTCGTCCTGCTCGTCCCGTTTCTTGCGCTGCCGCGCCAGCGCGCGTTCCGACTCCTCGGCGAGCAGATCGAGACGCTGCGGCTCACGAACCGGATCACGAGCCTCGCGATCGTGGGCGTTGTGAGCCTGGCAAACGCGGCGTCGATCGCGCTCCTTGTCCACGCGCTGACCGTCGGTGTAGGTGCAAACGCCAGGTTGCTCCTGCAGGCCGCCATCCACATGTGGTGCACGAACGTCCTCGTGTTCGCCCTCTGGTACTGGCAGCTCGACGGTCACGGCCCGGCAGGCCGCACAACCCGGACGATCAGCCCGCCCGACTTCCTCTTCCCGCAGCAGTCCGACCCGACGCTCGCTCCCGCGGGGTGGCGCCCGAACTTCGTCGACTACCTCTACGTCTCGTTCACGAACGCGACCGCGTTCAGCCCGACCGACACCGTGCCGCTCAGCCGCTGGGCGAAGATGCTGATGCTCGTGCAGGCAGCGGCCAGCCTGCTCCTCGCTGTGATGGTCGCCGCCCGCGCGGTGAACATCCTCCAGTAGCGGCCGCCAACCTCAAGGGACTGTCCCTACGCGTCGCGGCGGTGCAGCAGCACGGCCGCGAGGAGGACGAGCGCCGCGGTGTAGCCGCAGAACAGGCCAAGACCCATCCACGGGCCGAGCGTGTCAGACCCGTGGCTGAGCGCGAATACGGCTCGCCCGGCGTTGTTCGGGAGGTACGGCGAGATCGAGGTGTTCCAGCTCGACGGCAGGACGTTCATCAGCGGCGGGATCACGAAGAGCACGCCGACGAAGCAGGCAATGCCACCGGCGGTGTTACGCGCGAGCGCTCCGAACGCGAGCGAGAACACCCCCATCGCGGTCACAAAGAGCGCCCCGCCGACGAGACAGCGTGCGATCCCGGCATCCGAGATCGAGACCTGAAGAATGTTGTGCCGCCCGAGGATCGCCTGGCTCGCAAAGAACGCCACGAGGACGGACGGCAGCAGCAGCGCGAACGTGACCGCTGCGAAGACACCGATCTTGGCAAAAAGGACGGGCAGGCGCTTCGGGACAGCGGTGAAGCTCGCCCGGATCATCCCGGTCGAGTACTCGCCGCTGATCACGAGAACGCCGAGCACGCCGATTGCGAGCTGCGACAGGTTCACTCCGGCCAGGGCGACATCGAGCGGGTTACGGTCGGCCCTCTCCCTCGGCTGCATCGTTCCCCAGTGCGAGGAGATCACGGCCGCAAACAGGCACGGCAGGCCGATCGTCAGGACGACCGCTGCAAACAGCGACCAGAGTGTCGAGCGAACGGAGCGGAGCTTCGTCCACTCCGACCGGACAACGTGGGCAAAGGTGACGCGACCGGAGTGATCGAGCTTCGAAGCAAGCGGCGTCTCAAGCGTGGCCGAGCTCATGCCGGCACCCCTTCCTCGTGGTGGGTCGGCAGAACAGCCTTGTACTCGACGTCCTCACGAGTGAGCTCCATGAAGGCCTCCTCGAGCGATGCCTGCACCGGAACGAGCTCGTGCAGCACGATCCCGTTCGCAGCAGCCGCCTCGCCGATCTGCTCGGCGGTGAGCCCGGTGACCTCGAGCAGCCCGGGCTCGTCGCTTGCCACCGCGACGTCAGGCCCGACCAGAAGATCACGCAGACCAGCCGCCTGAGGGGAGCGGACGCGCACCGTCGACCCGGAGGAGCGACGAACGAAGTCGGTGACGCTCATGTCGGCGATCAACCGGCCACGGCCGATGATCACGAGATGCTCGGCGGTGAGCGCCATCTCGCTCATCAGGTGCGAGGAGACAAACACGGTGCGGCCCTCGGCGGCGAGGCCCTTGAGCAGGTTTCGCATCCAGTGGATTCCCTCCGGATCGAGCCCGTTCACGGGCTCGTCGAGCATCACGGTCGCCGGGTCACCAAGCAGGGCGGTTGCGATGCCGAGACGCTGTCCCATGCCGAGAGAGAACTGGCCGGCGCGCTTCCGGGCAACGTCGTGGAGTCCGACAAGATCGATCAGCTCGTCGACTCGCCGTCGGCCGATCCCGTGCGTCTGTGCGAGCGCCAGCAGGTGGTTGTAGGCCGAACGGCCCGTGTGTACCGATCGGGCCTCGAGCAGCGCGCCGACCTCATGGAGGGGCGCGGCATGATCGCGATAGCGCTTGCCGTTGACAGTGACCGTGCCGGCGCTCGGACGGTCAAGTCCAAGGATCAGCCGCATGGTCGTCGACTTGCCCGACCCGTTCGGCCCGAGGAAGCCGGTGACGATGCCGGGGCGGATCGTGAACGTCAGGTCGTCCACCGCGCGCTTGTCGCCGTAGTCCTTCGTCAACCCCGTCGCTTCGATCACAGCTTCCGCCTCCCCCTGGAACGTCGTCGGCAGTCAAGCAGCCGTATGTGAGAGGAACGTGAAGCGTCTCAAGCCGCTGGCTACGCGAGCGCCGGACCGTGAGATCACCGAGGCGGATGGCCTCGCTCGCTACGGTGAACTCCGTGGAAGCGCCGCTCGATCTCGAGCAGCTCGTCGCCGAGACGCTCGATGACCTCCCTCCGGCGCTCGCCCGCGCGATGTCAAACGTTGCCGTCGTGGTCGAGGCGGAGCCACCGCACGGGGAGCCGCTACTCGGGCTGTACGAGGGTGTGCCGCTGACGGCACGTACGAGCAACTACGGCGGCGTTCTCCCCGACAAGATCACGATCTACCGGGGCCCTCTCGAGCGGATCGCGCGCGGAGACAACGAGCGGCTCCGGTTCGAGGTCAAGCGCGTCGTCCTCCACGAGATCGCCCATCACTTCGGGATCAGCGACGAGCGGCTGGTCGAGATCGACCGCTACTGACACGGTGCGCAGCCCGCCCGGGCGCCTGCCGCGCCGCGCGCGCTCAGTACAGGCCTTCGCGCCGGGCGTAGCGTGCATCGCGCTCGCGGTCGTACGTCTCGGCGTCGAAGTCGGAGGTCGAGTCGGTCAACGAGCGCAGGATCTCGCCGGCACCGGGCAGCTCCGAGCGATCGACGTGGCGATCGGGGTTCCACAGATCCGAGCGGATCAGCGCCTTCGCACACTGGGTGTAGGCCTCCTCGATCGAGACGAGCAGCCCGAGCTTCGGCGCCGAACCTTCGATGCTGCTCGGCGCGAGCAGCATCGCGTCGTCGGTGATCACGGCCCGGCCGTTGACCCGGAACGTGTCACCGACGCCAGGGATGAGGAACAGGAGACCGATCGACGGATCGGCGAGCAGGTTCGTGAGGGTGTCGGCAAGCCGGTTGCCGGGCCGGTCGGGGACGAGGAGCGTCCGCTCGTCGAGGATGCGGACGAAGCCGGCCGGGTCGCCGCGCGGTGACACGTCGACACCGCCGCCCGGGAGCGTGGTCGCGATGCAGACAAACGGCGAGCGCTCGATGAACTGGCGTGTGAGCTCGTTCAGGCTGCCTGCGACCTTCTGGACGACGAGCTCGTTTGGCGTCCCGATGATCGCTCGGAGCTCTGCCTCGTCGGTGATCGTCCTGGCCGGATCCATCGAGAAAACCTAGCCGCCCGAACCGAAAACCGACACCTCGGCCAATATCGGTCGGGTAACGTTGCGCTCCGAACGCGCGTGCAGCAACCTGCCACCACCCCGGATGGGACTCACCGTTCCGGTACCCGGGCGGCCCTCGCAGTCGGCGCGCTTGGCGTCGTCTTTGGCGACATCGGTACGAGCCCGCTCTACGCGGTGCAGACGGTGTTCAACCCGGACGATCCGCATCCGGTTGCGGCCTCCGTCCAGAACGTCTTCGGGATCATCTCGCTCATCTTCTGGGCGGTGACGATCGTCGTCACCGTCACCTACGTGCTGCTCGTGATGCGGGCTGACAACGACGGCGAGGGCGGGATCATGGCGCTGATCGCGCTGATCCGCCGCCGCCAGGTGCCCGGTGGGCGCCGAACGAAGCTCTTTCTCGCGGCGACGGGTGTTTTCGGGGCGTCGCTCTTCTTCGGCGACAGCATGATCACGCCGGCGATCTCCGTCCTCTCGGCGATCGAGGGGCTCAAGGTCGCGGCGCCGTCGGTTGAGCATCTCGTGGTGCCGATCACCGCGGCGATCCTCGTCGTGCTGTTCCTGATCCAGAAGCTCGGAACCGCCACGGTCGGCAGGCTGTTTGGCCCGGTGATGGGCGTCTGGTTCGTCGTGATCGGCGCCCTCGGCATCCACGGCATCGCCGGCCATCCGGAGATCCTGAAGGCGCTCTCCCCCACCTACGCGCTCGAGTTTCTCGTCGGCCACTTCGGGATCGCGTTCTTCGCGCTCGCAGCCGTCGTCCTCGTCGTCACCGGCGCGGAGGCGCTCTACGCCGACATGGGCCACTTCGGACGCGGCCCGATCGCCCGCGTCTGGCTCGTCCTCGTCTTCCCGGCCTGCATCCTGAGCTACCTCGGCCAGGGCGCGCTGATCCTCGGTGACCCGGCGAAGAACATCGGCAACCCGTTCTTCCTGCTCGTCCCCCACTGGGGACGTCTGCCAATGGTCTTCCTCGCAACAGCGGCGACCGTGATCGCCTCGCAGGCCGTCATCACCGGCACGTTCTCGGTCGTCCAGCAGGCGGCCCAGCTCGGCTACCTGCCGCGCGTGCGCATCGCCCACACCTCCGAGGAGCAGATAGGACAGATCTACGTGCCGTGGATCAACTGGATGCTACTCGTCTCGGTGCTTGCCCTCGTGGTGACGTTCCAGAAGTCGGCGTCGCTTGCCTACGCCTACGGGATGGCGGTCACCGGCACGTTCATCATCACCCTCCTGCTCTTCTTCTACGTCGTCCGCAACCAGTGGGGCAAGCCGTTCTGGCTCGTCGCAACTGGCGCGGGAGTGCTGCTCACCGTCGACGGCCTCTTCTTCGCCGCGAACCTGACGAAGTTCACCCACGGTGGCTGGCTGCCGCTCCTCATCGGCGTCGCGACGTTCACGGTGTTCACGACCTGGCAGCGCGGGCGCGAGCTCGTCACCAAGCGCCGTGAGAGCGACGAGGGAACCCTCCGCGCGTTCATCGAGGAGGTGCACGCGATGTCGCCGCCCCTCCAGCGAGTGCCGGGAACGGCGATCTTCCTGAACCGCGGCAACATCTCGGCCCCGCTCGCGATGCGCGCGAACGTGGCGCACAACCACATCCTCCACGAGCACGCGCTGATCCTCTCGCTCGAGACCGTGCCGGTTCCCCACGTGCCTCCCGCGGAGCGAATCGTGGTCGACGATCTCGGCTACTCCGATGACGGGATCACGCACGTCTCGGCGCGCCTTGGCTACATGGACGAGCCGAACGTGCCGGCGATCATCGAGCTGATCCGGGAGGCGAAGACGGAGATCCCGCTCGACGCCGAGGTCTCCTACTTCCTCTCGACGATCGAGCTGCACTGCGGCACCGAGCCGGGGATGAGCCGCTGGCGCAAGCGCCTCTTCCTCGCCACCGCGCAGATCACCGTAGACGCGGCCGAGTATTTCCGGCTCCCGCGCGACCGCACGGTGATCATGGGCTCGCGGCTCGAGCTCTAGGCGTTCGACTGCTCGAACGCCGGTGCCGTCCGAGGCGCGTCGCGTTCGTCCACCGTGCCACGCATCCTCTCGGTGCGGTCGAGCTTCGTCACGGTCAGGAACACGACGACGCCGAGGATGGCCGCGAGGAAGATGAGGCTCGTCACGGTCGTGCCGATCCCGAGGCCGCCGTCAGAGCGGGCCTGCGAGAGGAAGTCGCCGATCGACGCGCCGAGGGGACGGGTGAGAACGTAGGCGATCCAGAATGCGAGCACCGCGTTCAGCGTAAAGCGAAGGTGGGCCACGAAGACGACTGCGATGAGCCCGGCGAACATCAGCGCGGAGGGCCAGTAGCCGACGTTCATCCGCTCCGCGGTCAGGTCACCGGCGGCGGTGCCGAGCGCGAAGGTGAAGAGCACGGCAAGCCAGTAGAACGACTCCCGGCGGGTGGTCACGATCGTGTGGATCGAGAGGGTGCGCTCGCTCGCGTACCAGGCCGCAAACGCGACGATCAGGGCGATCCCGAAGCCAACGGTGGTCGTCACGAGCGAGACGCCGTAGTTGTCGCTCAGGTTGTCGGTGATCTCGGTGCCGACGACGCTGATCAGCACGACCGAGAGCCAGTAGATCCACGGGACATACCGCGTGATCCGGAACTGCGCCACGAGGACGGCGGCGAGCAGGGCCCCGGTGATCAGCGTCGTCTTCGTCAGCCCGAGCCCGACGTTCCCCTGCAGGTAGTCCGACGCCGTCTCCCCGACGGTCGTGCAGAGGATCTTGATCACCCAGAAGTACAGGGTGATCTCGGGGACCTTGTTCAGCATCAGGCGGCCCGGAGTTCGGGCAGGCAGGCGCACGGTGTCAGCCGTCATCGCGGCAGTCTCCCAGAGAGGCCATGAGAGTCCCGTGAGAATGGGCGGCCGCGCGTGCACCAGAGTGTCACCCGTCGGTTCCACTTTCGTAGCCCCGATCGGAAGCCGACGGCTCTAGCTTCGAGGGAGTTCACTCCAGGAGGCTCACATTGAAGAAGCAGCACAAGGTCGTCGCGGTCTGCGCGGCGCTCGCACTCGTCGTCGTCTCATCGGCGCTGGCCGCGTCCGCGTCAACAACCAAGCCGTCAGCCAAGGCGGCGAAGGGGACGCGGAGCGCGAAGACCGCGCCGGTCACGTTCGCCGTGTTCGGCGACTCCCCGTACGGACTGACGAACAACGACGTCACGCAGTCCGACGCGACACCGAGGTTCATCGACGCGATCAACAAGGACACAGATGTCTCCGCCGTCATGCACATCGGCGACCTCCACTCCGGCAAGCAGATGTGCACGCGCACCTATGACGAGGCGATCTTCCAGATGTGGAAGGGCTTCAAGAAGCCGCTCGTGTACACGCCCGGTGACAACGAGTGGGCCGACTGCCACAAGGTCGCCCAGAGCGGCGGCGCGTGGAACGCCACGACCGGAAAGATCGACTTCGTCGTCGACGCTGCTGGCAACCCGGTCGACTTCGGTGCGGGCGACCCGGTGGCGAACCTGCTGCTCGTGCGCTCGACCTTCTTCCGGAACCCCGGCTGGACGCTCGGGAAGGGCGCATTCCAGGTCACCTCGCAGGCGCTCGCCTACGACAGGAAGTTTCCGGCGGACTCGAAGTTCGTCGAGAACGTGATGTGGGAGCAGGCAGGTGTCCTCTTCGTCACGGTCAACATCCCGGGCGGCTCGAACAACGAGCAGGACGTCTGGTACGGCGCCCCGACGATGAGCTCGAACCAGCGCCAGGAGGCAGTCGAGCGGACGGACGCGGACGAGCGGTGGCTCGAGGCGGCGTTCGCGAAGGCGAAGGCAGACAAGGTCGCCGGCGTCGTCATCGGCTCCCAGGCCGACATGTGGGATCCGGAGAAGGGCGTCGATCACCAGACGGGCTACAACCCGCTCGTCGCGGCGGTCGCCCAGGGCACGAAGGACTTCGGCAAGCCTGTCCTGATGATCAACGGTGACTCCCACGTGTTCCGCTCGGACAACCCGCTGTCGCCGTCTGCGACGTGCGTCTGGGAGAACACCACCGCGTGCGTCTCCGACTGGTACATCCACCCTGCGGGGGGCTACAACATCCCGAACTTCCATCGCATCGTCGTGCACGGAAGCACGTCGCCGATGGAGTATCTGAAGCTCGCGATCGACCCGGCCGCCAACGCGGCGAACGGCGACTACAAGTTCGGCCCGTTCAGCTGGTCGCGGGCAACGCAGCAACTGCCGTAGACCCATACCAGGGCACGCAGGTGGTGGTCGCAGGGGCACGTCGCCCTCCGACCACCACCTGCGTTCCGCCATTCCCAGCGAAGCGAGATACCCCCAACGGGATTCGAACCCGTGCTGCCGGCGTGAAAGGCCAGTGTCCTAGGCCACTAGACGATGGGGGCCTGATCGGAGAGTAGCCGTGGCGGCGCGTTCCCCGGATAGGCCACGGGTTGCGAGAATCCGACTGTGGCGATCCGCCCTGCCAGCTGGGACGACCTCGTACCGGTCGTCGGCTTCCTCGCGCTGCGCGGGCGTCGCCTGAGTGGTGTCGCCGCCGCGCGGGCCGACTTCCTCCAGGCGGAGTGGGAGCGCGCTGCGTTCACGGTCGGCGCCGACAACTGGGTCGCCGAGGACGGGGGCGCACTGACCGGCTACGCCGCGCTGACCCCGCGCGGCGACATCGTGCTCGCGGCGGCAACGGCGGATCTCGAGGACGAGCTGCTCTGCATCGCTGTTGCACGCGGTCGGGCAAACGGTCACGCCACGGTGCGACTCACGGTGACTCCCGACGAGCCCGATCTCGGAGCCCTCGTGCGCCGCCATCCCTTCACCCGCGAGACCGAAACGCTCCGTATGTGGCGAACCCTGCGCGGCCCGCTCCCGGCAGCGGAGTGGCCCGACGACGTGACCTGCCGGACATACGGCCCATCAGACGCGCTCTCGGTGCACGCTCTGCTGGACGAGGCGTATGGTGCGTGGGACAGGCAGTACGTGCCTCTTGCTCACGACGACTGGGTTCAGTGGATGACAGGCGACCCCGAATACAACCCGACGGTTTGGCTCCTCGCCGAGTGCGACGGCGCCCTCGCGGGCTGCGCGCTCCACTGGTCGAGCGGCTGGCTGAAGGACATTGCCGTCGCAGCCGACGAGCGACGACGCGGGATTGGTACGGCGCTCCTTGCCACGGGTCTCGCCGAGTTCGCGCGACGCGGCGTCTCGCGGGTCGGCTTGAAGGTCGACGCAGACAACCCGACCGGTGCAACCCGGCTCTACGAGTCGTTTGGATTCATGACCGACCGCCGAGAGGCGATATGGGCCTTGAGCCTGTAGCCCGTGGCACCCAGGTGAGCCTGCTTCGCTGGGTGCGGCGACAGCTTCGCCAGCGAGAGCCGCTCCGGGAGCACCTGGAGGCGTCGATCGAGAACAGCGACCCGGCCGAGGCCCGTCGGATCGTCGCGCAGTTCGCATTCTCCGAGCAGCAGCGTCGCCACGTCGATGCGCTGCTCGACCAGTGGGATCGCGACATCCACCCGGCGGCACAGGATCTGGATCCACCCGGCAGCGCCTGACCAGGAGAACGCCGCTAGCCTCTCCTCGACCGCAGAGCCTTCCGCGTACCCTTCGCCGACGGAAGCAGTAACGCGGGCCGGTAGCTCAGTCGGTAGAGCAGGGGACTTTTAATCCCAAGGTCGCAGGTTCGAACCCTGCCCGGCCCATGCGTCTTCGGGCGCGCCCGCTCGGCTCTACTCCGCGCGGCCGAGCAGGTCGCCGAGCTCGGGCACGATCGTGGCCGGGTCGCGGCCGACCTCGAGACGGTAGGCGGGTACCTCTGCGGCGAGGGTGGTGGCCAGCGCAAACACATCGGCAACCCGCTCGTGCTCTACAAAGAGCAGTGAGCGCAGCAGTTCGCCTGCGCAGACCGACGCGGAGAGCGGCGTGAGCCGCGCCGTCGACACGTCGACAAGCTGTGGGAACACGATCGCCGTGAGGCTGGCCTGAGCCAGCGCCGCGCCGTCAAGGTCGGGGAAACGCAACGCGCGCTCCTCGCCCAGCGGATCCACGAATGACTCCCCGCGTCGAGCGAGAGCGGGGTAGGCGGCAATTCCGGCCAGGCTCAGCTTGACGACGGCTTGCAGCGCGTAGCCGACGGCGCCACCGTCGATGAACCGAACGGCGATCGCGTCGTCACCGAGAGTGTTCAGGCCCGCGGCAAGCACGGCGGCCGAGACCGTCGACTTCCCCGAACCGCTCGCACCCGGCAGGAGCACACCGCCACCCGGGCCGGACACCATCGCAGCGTGGAACGTCTGACGCCCGCCGGCCCCGAGCGCGGCGATGAAGAGCTCCTGCAACGGCCGCAGCCGCTCCCAGGGAGCCAGACGGCCAGGGTCAATCCAGCCGACGAGCCGATCCGCCGAGCGGTCGAACATTACGTCGAACGCCGGCCCCGCGTGCCGAAGTAGCGCACCGCCCGCGAGCAGCCCGAACCTTGTGCCGTCGGCCTGAACGTGTAGCTCCTCCTCGTTGGGCGGCGCCGTCGGCTCGAGCGCCACCTCGCTGCCATCCCAGAGATCGAGCGTCAGATCCGGCGGCCCCGGAGCCGCTGGCAGCAGGCTCGGGCCGAGCTCGGCCCACAGCCGCTCGCCGACGTAGCGCACAGCGACCCGTCGCCCTCCGACCCAGACGTCGGCATGACCGACGCGCGATCCTTGCCTGCACGCATGCTCGAAACAGTCGGCGTGATCGTTAGGCTCGTTCCTGGCCGCCATGGGCCTGAACTATGCCGTCAGCGCCCCTTGCCCTCATGTACCACGCGGTCCTCCCTCTGCCGGCACGGGCCGAACGGGATCTCGACCGGACGCTGATCGTCGACCCGGGTGAGCTCGCGTGGCAGCTCGACGAGCTCCGCCGCTGCGGCTACCAGACGCTGACGCTCGATGACTACTTCGCCGCCCTCGATCAACCCGACACCGACAGCCGAGGCGTCCTGCTCACGTTCGATGACGGCTACGCGCATCTCTCCGAGACAGTCTCGCCTCTGCTGGAGGCATCCGGATTCAGCGCAGTGCTGTTCGTGCCAACGGCCTACCTCGGGGGAGGCAACAGCTGGGACAACCGCGGTCACCCGCTCCACGCCGAGCCGGTCGCAGCGGCTCTCACGCTCACGCAGATGGCGCAAGGCCCCTGGGAGATCGCCTCACACGGCGTGCGCCATGTCGATCTCCGCGCCTTGCCCCCGGAGGAGCAGGTGCGCACGTTGCGAACTGCACGCGAACGACTCGGTGAGATCACGGGTCGGCCCGTCTACGACCTGGCGTATCCGTACGGTCTCTCCGATGCGTCCGTGCGGGACGCCGCCCGCGCCGCGGGCTACCGCATGGCGTTCGCCGCCACCGCGGAGCTCACCTCCGATCGCTTCCGCCTTCCGCGCGTGGTCGTGCGAGGGCAGGAGGGGCGCAAGGCATTCCGGATCCGGATCGAACCAGGGTTCCGATCCCTGTTTGGTTAGCCTCCCGGCGTGATGCCGCTGATCAGCTGCGTGATTCCGGTGCGCAACGGCCAACGATTCCTGCCCGCAGCGCTCGACTCGGTACTCGCACAGGA
Source organism: Actinomycetes bacterium (assembly GCA_037142875.1). Lineage (GTDB taxonomy): Bacteria > Actinomycetota > Thermoleophilia > Gaiellales > Gaiellaceae > PALSA-600. The sequence goes on from JBAWZV010000001.1 coordinate 59,674, forward strand.
TCACAGGCCACTCGAAGTGATCGTCGTCGACGACGGGTCGACCGACGAAAGCGCCGCAATCGCAGAGCGCTACGGCGATCCGGTGCGTGTCATCCGGCAGGAGCCGCGCGGCATCGGCGCGGCACGGCAGCGCGGCGTGGAGGCATCACGCGGCACCTTCGTGAGCTTCCTCGACGCCGACGACCTCTACCGCCCGAACAAGCTTTCGGCACAGCTCGCAGAGCTCGCCGCCCACCCGGAGGCCCTCCTGTGTCTCTGTCACGCGGAGAACTTCTGGGAGCCGGGCCTGGAGGATGAGGAGCGCCTCTACCGCGCACACGGAAAGGTCACGGCGACGCACCACCCCGCCAGCATCCTTGCGCGGCGCGGTCTGTTCGATCGCTTCCCCTACCGCACGGTGCCGGACTTGATCAGCGACGACCTCGTCTGGTTGACCCGAATCCACGACGAGGGAGTTGCCCTCCGCATCCACGGCGACGTGCTGGTCGACCGTCGGATGCACGGTGCGAGCCACTCGCACACGCTCGCCGGCCTTGATGTGTACCTCGACCTGTTCAAGGAGCGCGTCAATCGCCACCGTGCCTCTGCGCGCGACGGCACGCAGTGACCGAGCACACGATCAATCCAAGGCCGTCACAGCGAGCAGCGCTGCTCGCACAGACCCTCCGAGCTGACCTGGCCGCCGCAGAGCTCCTCCGTGCCCTGGCCGATGCCGAGGTTGATGCGATCCTGCTGCGCGGGCCCGTGGTCGCGCGGGCTCTCTATCCGGGTGCCGAGCGCTCCTACGCAGACAGCGACGTGCTCGTCGGCGACGACCAACGCGAGGTGGTCGAGGCGACGCTCGATGGACTCGGGTACCGACGCCTGCGCCCGTCACCGTTCGAGCAGCACTGGCGCCGGTCCGTCGATCAGGCAGAGATCGACCTGCATCGCAAACTCTGGGGCTGCAACGGCCCACCCGGGCGTCTCTGGCACGCTCTGAAGAGCCATCGCGTGCCATTTCAGTTGCAGGGTGCGACGATCAGCGCCCCCGACGAACCGGCGCTCGCACTCGTGCTGGCACTGCATGCGTCCCAACACGGCACGCTGTTCTCACGTCCTCTCGGCGACCTGGAGCGCGCAGTCGAGCGCTTCGACAGCTCGTGCTGGCACAGGGCTGCCGCGCTCGCGCTCGAGGTCGGGGCGCTCCTCGCGTTCCGTCAGGGACTCTCGATGGTGCCCGCGGGGGTCACGCTGTTGCACACCCTCTCGCTTGAGCCGGCGATGAGCGTTCAGGCAGTCCTGCGCAAGCGCGGAGTCGAGGTCCCGTTCTATCTCTACGAGGGTCTCAGCGGTCGGGAGCGGCTCGCCTTCCTCCGCCTGCTGCTCGCGAGCGCCGGCGATGACGATGGGATCTCGCCGGGGCGCGGCAACGGCTCGCTGCGCGCCGTCCGGAACCTCGTTCTCAGCGCCGGAGCACGACTCCGTTGGTACGCGAAGCTTGTGCCGGCATGGCGCTCTGCTCGTGGGGAAGCCGCCTCCGTCCGCCGGAGCCGGAGCTAGGGCCGATGCGTGCCATCTACTTCGTCGAGAGGTTCTGGCCGCACATCGGCGGCGTCGAGGTACTGAGCGCGCATCTGCTGCCAGCTCTCGCCGCGCGAGGAATCGAACTGACGGTCATCACGAGTCGCGACGGCGACACCCTTCCCGAACGCGAGATCGTGAACGGCATCGACGTCTGGCGCTTTCGAATGATCGACGCACTGCGCGATCGTGACCTCGATGCCATCGTCGACATCCGTAGCCGGATTACGACGCTTCGACGCGAGCTGCAGCCCGATCTCACCCATATGGTGTTCACCGGCGCGACCACGTACTTCGCGCTCACGACGCTCGAGGCCGACCCGACGCCGACGATCCTGAGCATCCACGGCTCGTGGCCCTGGGTCCCCGACGATCCTCACTCGGTGCTTCAGAGGGCGATCCGTGCATCGAGCTGGATCACATCGTGCTCGGTCTCTGCACTCGACGACCTCTGCCAGGTCGAGCCCGACGTGCGCGAGCGCAGCTCCGTCATTCTCAACGGCCGAGACCCCGCGTCGCCACCGATCCCGCTCGTCCTTGAGCCACCGGTCGTGCTCTGCGCAGCTCGGCTGACGGCTGAGAAGGGCATCGATCTTGCCGTCGACGCGATTGCGGTCGTGCGTACGCGCTTCCCGGGAGTGCGCCTGCGGCTCGTCGGCGATGGCCCTGTGCGTGCCCAGATCGAACCGACCCTACGAGCACGCGGGCTTGCAGAGACGGTGGAGTTCGTCGGCTGGTGTTCACCGGCCGACGTTGCGACACACATCGACGCCGCGAGCATCGTGCTCGTTCCGTCGCGTACCGAGGGTTTTGGACTGATCGCCCTCGAGGCCATGCTCCGTGCCCGCCCGGTCGTCGCGACCGCGGTCGGCGGCCTCCCCGAGGTGCTCGGTCACGACGGCGGCGTCCTCGTGGAGCCGGAGAGCGCAGCGGCGATCGCCGAGGGCATCGTCACGCTGCTCGACCGTCCCGAGCTCGCGCGCTCAGTCGCTCTGGCAGGCCACCGTCGAGCGCTCGACGAGTTCCCGCTCGCGCGCTGCGTGGACGCGCATGAGGCCCTTTACCATCAACTAGTCTCAGCGCATGCTTGATGACAACGCTCGGTTCGAGTTCGCGGGTGACCGTGCAGCGGCGAAGGTCATCGACGGCGATGCGATCATCATCGACACCGTCTCGGGCCGCTACTACAGCCTTGAGGGTCCGGCCGAGGTCGCCTGGTCGCTGCTGGCCACCTCGGCGAGCCTCGCCGAGGTGGCCCAGGCGCTCCGCGACCGCTACGACACCACGGACGCGGATGTTCTCGGCGACGTCCGTCTGCTCACAGAGGAGCTGTTGGCGGAGAACCTGCTTCGAGTCGCTGCGCCGGGATCGGCGTCGGTGACCGCGCCTCCGCCCACCGATGCTCCGCGCGCTCCTTACTCCCGACCTGCGCTCGTCGTGTTTCGTGATCTGGAGAACATGCTCGCGTTTGATCCACCGCTGCCGCACCCCGCTGACGGCGCCGCCTGGGGCTCAGCGGGAGCGGGCGAGTAGCGAGCACGAGCTAGTCGTCCCGCGCGTGCGCCTGCACCTGCCGACCGCCTCCCAGACTCTGCTGCTGCGTGCGGCGCTGGGCACCTCCCCGGCATCGGACACCGCGTTCAACAGCTGGCTGCGCACCGTCAGCGATCCGCTCGCGGGGCTCGTTGACCCTGTAAGCGGTGACCGACGGCTACTGGCGCTCCTGTACGACTCGCTACGGAGCGAGGAGAGTGCGCTGCCGACGACCGTGCGGTCGAGGCTCCGCGCCGCGACGGCCCACGAGGAGCTTCGGGCCGACGTGCTCGCGCAGGCCGGCGAGGAGATCGTGACCGAACTGGACATGGCGGGGATCAGCCCGACACTCGTCGGAGGTGGAGCGGTCGCCTACCGCGCCTATACCTCACCCGCTCTGCGCCATTGCGACAGCCTCGATCTGCTGGTGGCCCCCGGGCAACTCGGCGCCGCCCGCGCTGCCCTCGCATCGTTCTCGTGCAACGTCGACGGCGGTCGCCTGCTCGTTGTCCACCCGAGCGGGAGTCGGGTCACGGTTCTCGATCGGCTCTACCTCGACCCGCGGCGAGGCTGCCCTGCCGACCTCGGTCGCCGCGCATTCGCGGTCACGATCGGACGTGCCAGTGTTGGCACGCTCAGCCCCGCCGACAGCCTCGTGGAGATGTGCGCGTCCGCGAGCTTCACCGTCGCCCCCGGCATCAGCTGGCTCGCCGACTGCGCGCTCCTGATCGCTACCGACGAGGTCGACTGGCAACAGGTGACGGAGCATGCGGCGTGTGCGCGTGCTGCGCGCGTCACGAACCGCGCACTCGAATGGCTCGCCGCGCATCTCGACGTCACGGTGCCGCGCCCTGCGCAGCGTGCACTGAGACGCACCGGCAGCCGAGAGGTCACCCGAAGAATTCTGGGAGCAGCGCGAGTCGGCAGCACTCGTCTACGACCGCGACCAGATTCTCTCCAGGACACCGGCGACGACTGAGCCCCACTGGTCGACATTGCACCAACTCAGATCTTCAGGTTCACCTTTCGATACACGAGTCGATTGCTCAGCGAGGCCCACCTTCGATCGCGATAGCGCTGGAGGAAGGCGCGTAACATGACCTGCGCTGGCGCCTTCTCAAGGAGGCGGCGGAGGCTCTCGTGCCTTGCCCAAGCCGGAAGCTTCGCATCGGCGGAGACGCTGTAGACGTTCCCGTTCCAGAGCGACGAGTAATCGCTCTGGAACGTCTGCTGGGCAAGGACTTCTCTCACCTCGTCGCGCCGAGCGTGCACGAGTAGGAGAGCCGGGTGGCGGCCTCGCAGCTCGACGCGTTCACGCAGCGCTTCGGGATCGGAGACTCTGTAGCAGCGGCCGTCGCTGAGCGCGACGTACATCTCGACGACCGAGAAGCCGTTGTCCGGCCCGAGAAGGCGAAAGAACAACTCGGGGGAGAACTGGTAGAAGCCATGCCCGCACCAGCTGTTCGCGGGTGTGACAGCGACGAGACGGCCCCCTGACGCAGCAGACGCATACAGCTGGCGATCGCGACCGGGAACTCGAAGACGTGCTCCAACGTCCCGCCTTCGAATACGAGGTCGAAGCTCTCGCGGAGCTCCTCGCCGATCGGGTCGTTGAGGTCATGTAGGAGCGTCGCGCCTTCGTAGGCGGAGAAGTCCATCGAGACCACCTCTGTCCCACCCATCGCCAACAGCACGTCGTCGGCGAACGTCGGCATCGGAGGCACCGAGTCCACACCTACTCTCGCCATGAGCGCGCGGTAGTCGCGTGAGTTGAGCAGCGTCGTCTGACGGCCGAGGGTCAACACGCGGCCGAGCGAGACACCGTCGTCGATCATCTTCAAAAGTAGTGCTGCGCCGTGACGTTCAAACGCCATCTGCCTCCATCTGTCGGTACCGGACAGTCAGCACGCGACTTGCCGTGGTGCGCGTTGACAGGTCAGGTCAACTGCTCTGGGGCGGATCACACCACCTTCCCGTCTCCGGCCGGACGCGCTCAACGTAGCGAAGTCTGAGCGGGCATTGCGACCGTCGAAGACGTATCCCTCGAACCAGCGGAATGGAACGGGGCAGAGGCCTCGAGCGCCCCATTGACGAGACGCACCCGAGGAGTACGCTCCACCTCGTGAAGATGGTCTTCCGGGTGATCGCGGCGGGTGCGCTTGCCGCGGCGGCACTCGCGCTCGCCGCGGGCGGGCAGGCCCGGAACGGTGCGAGCCTCTCGATCGTGGTGACCTTCACCCCGACGGGGACGATCTCGGTCGCCCTGCCCGACGGCACCCCGCTCGGCACGACAAGCGGCGCCCCTACCGTGATCCCTGCCGGCTACTACACGATCGTCCTCTACGGGCCCGGCGAGTGCATCCAGCTGCCGCTCTGGGAGCTGACCGGCCCCGGTGTGAACGTCCAGGACAACATGCACGGCGGCGAGGTCGACACGCACTCGCTCCCGATGACCTTCCAGCCAAGCTCGACCTACACCTGGCACAGCGACCGAAACCAGGCGGTCGTGTACACCTTCAAGACGTCGGCCGACACGACAGGGACGAAGCCGCCCGCATCATCCAGCGCCACCCCGACGAGCTCCAGCGGCGCGGCGTCCACCGACTCCCCGGTCGGCTCCTCGCTCCTGCACTTCCAGGGCACCCTCGCCGGATCGGTCTCTGCAGCCGGAAAGCTGACGCTCTCGTTCAAGGGGATGACCGTCCGGAAGCTCGCAGCCGGCCGCTACGTCCTCACCGTCACCGATCAGAGCAAAGCAGCCGCCTTTCTTCTGCGGAAGGCGAAGCGGACGGTGACGGTCACCGGAGAGGCGTTCACCGGCAAGCGTTCGGCGACCGTCTCGCTGACGGCCGGCACCTGGGCCGTCTCGCCGCGCGCCGGCGCGACGGCCTACTCGATCCGCGTCGGCTGAGCCCGGCGTTCAATCCAGCGCGTCCCGAGCGTGTCGGTCAGGCCGTGCGCGGCGATCGATGCGATCACGGTGTAGGCACCGATCTCGAAGATCGTGCCTCGGTTTGGCTCGGTTGACGCGAGCACGAGCAGCGCAAACAGCATCGAAGCGACGCCCTTCGGGCCAAACCAGGCGATGAAGAGCTTCTCGGTGTTCGGGAGATCGACCCGGTGGAACGAGACCCAGACCGCGAGCGGCCGGGCGACGCCGAGAACGAGAACGATGAAGAGCGGAAGCCGCCACGCCGAGCTGTGCCAGCCGGTCGCGACGATCAGCGCACCGAACAGCACGAACGTGATGACCTGAAACGCCGCGCTCAGGCTCTCATTGAACGCGGCAAAGGCATCGGGGATCTCGTGTCGCGCGACGGTGAGCGCGATCCCGGCGACGAACGCGGCAATCAGCCCGTTCCCGTACGTCGACTCGGCCACACCGAAGGCGACGAACGCGATCGCAAGCGCGTAGACGCCCTCGTACTGGTGGCGGATCCCGCCACCAGGCAGGTGCTGCAGGAGCCAGCCCCCGAGGAAGGCGAGACCGATCCCGATCACCGCGCCCGAACCGACCTCGCCGAGCACGTGCATGCCCTCGTTCACCGCATGCCCACCGGGGCTTGCGAGCACCAGCATGAAGAGCACGATCGGAAGCGCCAGCCCGTCGTTGAGACCGGACTCGAGGTTGAGCGTGTGGCGCACCGCCTCTGGCACACGCTCGGAGGTGACGATCGAGGAGGTGACGACGGGGTCGGTGGGTGTCAGGACCGCGCCGAGCAGGAACACCTCCGACCAGCTCAGCTCGTGGAACAGGAGCCGACCGAAAACGGCGATCAGGCCGAGCGTGAGCGGCATCGCCAGCACGAGCGCGCGAACCGGCGGCTGCCAGTGCCGCGCGAGCAGCTCGCGCTCAACGGCCAGGCCGTCGGCGAAGAGCGTCAGCAGCAACGCAAGCTCGATCGCGAAGAGCACGAGCTGGCCGTCGGGCGCGACCGTAATCGTCCCCGTCCAGGCGAGCACCATGCCCGCGGCGACCGAGATCACCGACGCCGACAGCACCGCCCCGTGGAGCCACCCCGAGAGCGCCGCGACGACTCCGAGTACGAGCCCGAGAAGGAGGATGGCCTCAGGAAATCCGATCCCCACGTCGCAGGGATACTGCCTGAGCGACGGCGCGTACACCGGAGAGACTGAGGCCGTCCCGATCGGGTGCGATACTTCGACGATGGTCGGCCTGATGCTGCTCGGCTCCGCGGCGGCCACCTCTCTCGTTCTCGCGCTCGCAACCCGCCGGTCGAACCTCGTCTCGACCTTGCTGGTCGCCTACGTCGCATACCTCGCGAACATCGGGGTCGTCACGCTCGGCCTCTCGCCGTTTCGGGCCGTCACGCGGGGTGGGCTGACGACAGCCGAGCTCGGCCTGCTTGCAGGAGCGCTCACGGTCTGGTGGCTGCGAGGGCGCCCCGGAGTCCAGCTCGCCTCCGCACGGGCGGCGGCACGGGAGATCGTCTCCGATCCGGTCACGGCGCTCTTTCTCGGCGTCGTGATCGTGTTTCTCGGTTACGAGATCGCGCTCGGCTCATCACCGCCGAACAACATGGACTCGCTCACCTACCACCTCTCGCGGGCGGCCGCGTGGGCGCAACATGGCGGCCTCCACTGGATCCAGAACGCCCCCGAGGTTGAGATGACGGCCTACCAGCCGTTCGACGAGCAGCAGCAGCTCTTTCTCTTCGTCGCGACCGGCGGAGGGGCCCTCTACTGGCTGCCGCAGTACCTGGCCGAGCTTGCGATCCTCGTCTCGGTCTTCGGCGCCTCCCGGCGTCTCGGCTACGGCGTCCGCGCAGCAGCGTCGGCGACGTTTCTGCTCTCGATGTTCTCGGTGCTCGCGCTCGAGGCGTCGACGGCCCAGAACGATCTCTTCCTCGCCTCGCTCGCCGCGGTCGCCTCGTGCCTGCTCCTCGGCCGGGGCCTCCTCGAGCCGGCGCTTGCCGGCGTGGCGGTGTCGATGGGTCTCGGCACGAAGCTCACGATGGGCCTCGCCGTACCGATCCTGTTCGCGCTGGCGGCCGTCCGCGGACGCCGCACCCTCGTGGCGGGCATCGCCGGGAGCGTCCTCGGCTTCCTCGCGATCGGCATGTGGGGCTACTGGATGAACCTCCACAACACGAACCATCTCCTCGGTCTGGACACCGGGTATGTCCAGAACCGGGGCTTCCCGTCGTACCCCGGGAGCGTCGCGAACGCCTTCTACCTGATGTACGGGCTGATGGACGCGTCGATTCTCTCGAGCCGTTTCATTCATGTTCTCGCGCTCGCCGGGCTCCTGCTCGGGCTCGCAGCCGCGGGCTGGACGATCCGCCGCGCCGGGCTACGGCGCGCGGCCGCAGACGGCCTCTCGGCGGGGGTTCCGCTCCTTGCGCCGCTGCTCGTGATCGGCGCGGCAGGCGTGCTCGCGTACGTCGCGCGCGTCTGGGGGTTCCCGATCCGGGGAGCCGGCGGCCTTCTCCCACCCGTCGAGGAGATCCTGAACATGGAGTACGGCAGGATCGCGAACGAGGACTACTCCGCGTTCGGCCCCGTCGGGATCGTGATGCTCCTGGCCGCACTCGGGATCGCCGTGCGCGCGTACGTGGCGCGCCGGGCTGACGCGCGACATCTCGTCCTCGCCTCGGCACTGCCGATCTTCCTCGTCCTGATCTCGCTCTCATCGACCTGGGTGCCGTTCCTGATCCGGTTCTTCCTCGTGCCGGCCGTGCTGGCGGCACCGCTCCTCGCGGGCCTCTTCCGCAACCGGCTCGCGACGGCAGCAACGCTCGCGGCGGCAGCGATCTCGCTGGGAATGACGTTCGCGCACGATCAGCCGAAGCCGCTGCTGAACCCGTACGGCCACGGCGTTCCCTGGAACCTGACCCAGCTCGACGCGCTCGGAACGAACTCCGACGGCTACGTCGCCGATGCGCTTGCGGCGTACGACACGCTCGTGCCACCAAAGGCCTGCGTCGGCACCGTCCTCGGCCCGAACGAGGCGACCTACCTCCTCTACGGCCCGCACCTGGAGCACCGGATCATCTACCTGCCAACGACGGTGTCACTCACCGACGTCCTCAATCGCGGCCTCTTCTACGTCGTCGTCAGCCACCACTACGACTCCGTCCTCGACCAGTTCCGGACGGCCGGGTGGCGCGTTGCGCCGCTCGGGGGCTACTGGACGCTCGCCTACGCCCCGGGAAGCTCCGGGGCCTGCGCGAGCTGAGGGCTCAGCCCATTCCCGGCATCGAGGCCATCGTCGGGAGAGCGAGCTTCAGAACCGTTCCGGCGGGACGCTGCACGGTGAGCGTAGAGAAGCTGATCCCGTTTGGCTCCTTGCCGACTCGAATGTGCGCGGTCGTCCGCAGCAGCCGAAGATCGACCACCGCAACCGTCCCGCCGTAGACGTTCGTGACATAGGCAAATCTGCTCGTCGGATCGACGACGACACCGTGGGCGCCGAGGCCCGTCTCGACGGTCGCGACCTGCTTGAACGTCGACGTCGCGATCACCGTCAGCGTCCTCCCGGGGAGATCGGGCGTCCCCTGATTGGCGACGAGGAGATACCGACCATCGGGGGTGACATACACCTGGACGGGGCCGTTCCCGACGTGTGTCTGTGCAACGACACGACGTGTCGCCACGTCGATCTTGGCGACAGCGTTCGCGCCGTTGAGCGAGACGTAGACCGATCTGCCATCCGGCGCGAAGGCCACCTGGACGGGCGACTCCCCCACCGGGATCCGGGCGACCTGCCGGTTGTGAGCAACCGAGATGACGCTCACGCTCCCACCCTTCATGTTCGCGACGTAGAGCCACCGTCCGTCGGGACTCGGTCTGATCCCGTGCGGGAAGTGGCCTGTGGCGATCGTTGCGACGACCTTCCTGCGAGCGGTATCGATTGCCGTCAGCGTGTCACCTCCGCTGTTTGTGACGTACGCGGTCATTCCATTCGGCGTAACGATCACGTGCGCCGGCTCCGTCCCGGTACCGACGTAGCCGAGAAGTCGAAGTGAGCGCGCGTCGATGACGGCGGCGAGCATGCCGGTGTGGCTGACGGCCCAGACCGTCGCGCCGCCTGGCGCCACCTGAACGTTGTGCGCCATCCCGATCCCCGTGAGCGTTGCCACGACACGGTTGCTCGAAGCGTCGATCGCGCTCAGGCTGTTTCCCCCTTCGTTTGCCACCCACACCGTCCCTGGACTCTCCGCAGCGGAGCTACGAGCCACAGCTTGCGACCCGGTGCCGGAGATGACGACGGCGGCGAACACCAACACCGCTCCAGATCTCCATCTCAGCCCTGCCTGCCGGTGCCTGAACATCCGCGACCTCCGCGACGCCCGGGACGAGGCGCCTCTCAGATGGACACCAGCGTGCCCCACATCGTCCACGTCCGGAATGATCAATCCTGATCAGCGGCCGTTCTGAGACCTGACACGCCGCGATACATTGCCCGGGGCCAACGTCGTCGAGGGCGGAGAGGGAGATCATGCGGAAGCTGCAGAGCCAGGGCGTTCACCACATCACGATCTGCGGTGCCGACCCGCAGACCTCGCTCGACTTCGAGCCGCCACTGCCCGTCAGCGTCGATCTGGCACCGGGCACGGACGCCGACCCCCAGCTCGAAGCGTCGATCCACGATGAGCTGCGCCGCGCCCTGATCGTCCAGACCCGGATCGAGTTCGTCCCGTTTGGAACGGTGCAGCGCAGCGAGTACAAGGCGACGCTCGTCGAGCGGACATGAACTCCCGGGATTACGCGGAGAACACGAACCCGATGCCGGGGTGTCCCCGACGCCAACTACGGTCGGCGTGCAAGAAGATGCAGACGTCGTGGCGGATGCGACATACGATCGGGGTTACAGCACCCGGAAGGAGCACACGATGGCCGACTCGCTGACGATCACCGACAACCGGAACGGCACGACCTACGAGGTACCGATCACCGACGGGACCATCCACGCCACCGCGCTGCGGGAGATCAAGGTCGGCGACGACGACTTCGGTCTGATGAGCTACGACCCCGCCTTCCTCAACACCGCCTCCGTCCGGAGCGCGATCAGCTTCATCGACGGAGATATCGGGATCCTCCGCTATCGCGGGTATCCGATCGAGCAGCTGGCCGAGCGCAGCTCCTACCTCGAGGTCGCCTACCTGCTCGTCAACGGCGAGCTTCCAGACGCTGCGCAGCTCAGCGCGTGGTCTCATGCGGTCGATCAGCACACCTTCGTTCACGAGAACGTGAAGCAACTCATGGAGGGCTTCCGGTACGACGCTCACCCGATGGGGATGTTCATCAGCGTGGTCGCAGGCCTCTCGACGTTCTACCCCGAGGCCGGCAACATCGACGATGCCGACGTGCGCCGCCGCGAGGCGGTCAGGCTGATCGCCAAGGTTCCGACGATCGCCGCGTGGTCGTACCGGCACAACCGCGGCCTGCCTTACGTCTACCCGGACAACGAGCTTGGCTTCAGCGAGAACTTCCTCTCGATGATGTTCACCGTCGGGACGCAGCGCTACAACCCGGACCCCGTGCTCGTCCGCGCCCTCGAGGTGCTGTTCATCCTCCACGCCGACCACGAGCAGAACTGCAGCACGAGCGTCATGCGGGCGATCGGGTCGAGCCGCCCGGATCCGTTCGTCGCTCTCGCTGGCGCGGCTGCGGCCCTCTACGGCCCCCTCCACGGGGGCGCGAACGAGGCCGTCCTCGCGATGCTGGCCGAGATCGGTGACGTCCGGCGTGTGCCGGAGTACGTCGCGCGAGTGAAGGCGGGCGAGTTCCGCCTGATGGGCTTCGGTCACCGCGTCTACAAGAACTACGACCCGCGGGCGAAGATCATCAAGGAGACCGCCGACCAGGTCTTCGAGGTGACAGGCCGCAACCCGCTGCTCGACGTCGCGCTCGAGCTGGAGAAGATCGCGCTCGAGGACGACTACTTCGTCTCGCGCAAGCTCTATCCGAACGTCGACTTCTACTCCGGCCTGATCTACCAGGCGCTCGGACTGCCGATCGCGATGTTCCCGGTGATGTTCGCGATTCCGCGTACCGCCGGCTGGCTCGCGCAGTGGCTCGAAGGCGTCGAGGATCCCGAGCAGAAGATCTCGCGACCGAGGCAGATCTACACCGGCAGCGAGGTTCGCGACTACGTCGCTTTGAACGAACGATCTCAGACGACTTAGGCAACTCTTAGCTCCACTTCATGGACTCCTCATCGGTCCGGTGTTGGCTATCGGTCATCCCCGGAAAAGGAGTTGCCATGAGCGCTTCAGCCCACTCGATCGAACGCCATGTCCTGCTCGTCGTGAACGAGTCGGCGGACGGAGATGTCCTGCGTGACGCGATCGGAGACGGCCCTATCACGGTGATGGTTGTCGCGCCGGCTCTGAACTCGAAGATCCGGCACTGGATCTCCGACGACGGCACTGCACGCCACGACGCCGCTGCCCGGCTCGACGGCGCCCTCGCCGAGCTGCGTGGTGTCGGCATCGACGCCGCCGGCGAGGTCGGCGACTACGAGCCGCTCCAGGCGATCCACGATGCCCTCCGCGCCTTTGACGCCGACGAGGTTGTCATCATCTCCCCGGCTCACCATCGCGCCGGCGTCAGGGCCGACCTCGCGGAGTGCGTGATGGGACGCTTCGGTCTCCCCGTCGCGCAGCTTGACGTTGCGAAGCCGCAGCGTGCACCGGTCATGGCGCAGCGCCAGTACCTCGCGACGGCGGCGTGACCACCCGGCTCGTCTGAGCGGTGTCCGCCTGCGGGTGGGCGCCGCTCGGAGACCTCGCGGTGTGCGCCTCAGCCGTGCGAGACGGCGAACAGCCCGGCGACGCCAAGTCCGAAGATCGCGAGAGCGATGAGGGAGTCCAGGCCCAGTCTGAGGTAGCAGCGTTCGCGCCGGACGATCACCCCGAACGCGAAGACGACGGTCAGGGCAACACCAAGCGCTGCGAGCCAGCCGTTCTGGGTTCCCACCGACGGAAGCACCGGCTTTCCGGCGATCAGATCCGCCAGGAGAAAGAGGCAGACCATGAACGCGTTGCTGCCGAAGATGTCACCGACGGCGAGCTGATGGTCGCCGAGGCGCACGGCGGTGATCCCGGCACTCACCTCGGGAACAGCAGTGATCGCTGCAAGAATCGTCGCACCGAACACGACACCGTTGATCCCGGCGCGGTTGGCAAGCTCGTTCCCCGTGACCTCGAGCAGGATGCCCGCGCCGAGCGTGACCAGCGACGCTGCCGCGAAGAGCGCGATCGCACGCTCGGTGGAGCGAATGCCGGGGATCGACGGCTCGTCGGAGTGCTCGATCCGTCGATGCGGGCGACCCGGATCGCTGCCAGGAGCCTCGGTAACCCAGGCGGCCGAGCGCCGCGCACGGTTCAGCACGAACACCCCCGAGGCCCATGCGATGGCGATCAGAATCGATGCCGGGCTCATCGGCCCGATATGCACGGACTCCGGCAGGAGCATCCCCATGAGCACGCCAGAGACAGCCACGACGACAAGCAGCGCCTGCAGCACGGGCAGAAGCGAGCCAACGAGGAACGTGAGTGACTGCTCGCGCGAGACCACCGCATCGCAGACCACGATGACCATCGTCTGCACCGCGACTCCCCCGATCAGATTGCCCGCCGCAAGCCCGAGGTTGCCGCTGGCTGCAGCGGAGACCGTGATCGCTAGCTCGGGCAGCGAGCCGGCGATGGCGAGAAAGATCATCCCTCCCAGCGCGTCGCCGAGCTGGAAGTGACGGTCGATGATGCCCGTCGTGCGTGCGAGAGCAACGCCGGCGACCCAGGTGGCCACGCCCGCTGCGCCAAGCAGGAGCGCAAGCGCGGCGACGGAGAACGCGCCCACGCGGGCTCAGACCGGCCGACGCTCGGCGAAGCCGCGCAGCCCGTTGCCCTGCAGCAGCCGGAGTGCCCCCGGCACGATCGCTGCCTGAGGGGACGCCGCGGTTCCGGTGCGGCGCTGGCAGCGCGTGCAGCGGCACCAGCCAGCGCCGACCAGCGGCTCGGCCACCTCGAACCGCACCCCGCCGCAGAGGCAGCCACCGCGAAGCGGGGTCATACGCGACCCGGTTCCCACATGCTCATCGCCCACGCAGTGTCGGGCCAGAGCTCGTGCCGGTCAAGCCGGTGGCGGATCGCCAAGCTGCGCGCCCCGGATCGAGAGGTCGAGCAGCTCGACCGGATGCGCCCCCGGCAGTGGCCGGCCCGCCCGGCGGAGCGCAGCCGAGACCTGGAGCATGCATCCCGGGTTGGCACTCACGTACACGTCGGGCTCGGTCTCGAGGACGAGCGCTGCCTTCCGGTCGCCGAGCGTCTTCGCGGTCTCCGGTTTGACGAGGTTGTAGATCCCGGCACTCCCGCAGCAGAGCTCCTGCTCGGCGGGCTCGACGAGCTCGAGTCCGGGGATCGAGCGAAGGAGCGCGCGAGGCTGCTCGCGAACGCGCTGAGCGTGCCCGAGGTGGCACGACTCCTGGAAGGCGACCCGGAGGTTGAGCGGATGCCGCTCTGGGGTGCGCCCCTCCGGGAGCACCTCGGAGATGTCGAAGACGGGGAGGTCGAGGTGGGCGTCTTTGAGGTGCGAGCCGCAGCCAGCGGCGTTCGTCACGATCCGATCGGCCCCGGCAGCCCGAAATGCGGCCTCGGTGCGTCTGGCAAGCTCGAGGCCTTCCTCACGGCGCCCCGCGTGGAGCGCGAGCGCACCGCAGCAGCCCTGGTAGGGCGCTGCAACCTCGAAGCCGTGGGCAGCGAGAACGCGGGCCGACGCGCGGTTCGTCTCACCGAAGAGCACGCTCTGGACGCAGCCTGTCAGCAGGCCCACCCGTGCGACCGCGGCGCCACCCTCAGCGGGTGTCTCGGCTGGCGGTGCCGCCGTCGTCCACGACGGCGGGGCGAGATCCTTCAAGGGCTTGAACGGGCCCGGCGCAGGCAGCCAGGCAAACTTGAGCGCCACCCGCAGGCGAGCAGGATGCGGGAAGACAGCGAAGACGAAACGGCGCAACAGCCGCTCACGCAGCGGCCGCTTGACCTCCTGCTCGACCTTCTCGCGTGCAAGCTCGATCAGCCGGTCGTACTTGACGCCGGAGGGGCATGAGGTGAGACACGCCATGCAACCGAGGCAACGGTCGAAGTGCTCGGCGACGGAGCGGTCGAGCTTGAGCGTGCCGTCGACGGTCGCCCGCATGAGCCAGATCCGGCCGCGCGGCGAGTCCATCTCCTCGTTGCCGAGCACGTAGGTCGGACAGGTCGGGAGACAGAAGCCGCAGTGGACGCAGTCATCAATGAGCGTCCTGTCCATCAGGCGAGCACCTTCTTCGGATCGAACGACGCCCGGACGCGTTCGGCGAGCGGCGACCAGCTGCGATCAACCTGGGTCTCAACGAACGCGATCCCGGCACCTGGACGGGCGAGCAGGCAATCCTGCCAGTCGAACGCAACCTGGGCTCCCGCGCCACGCTGGCGAGCGGCGCTCTCGTCCCAGACGGACGCGTCCGGTTGATGGGCGCCGGGCGAGGTCTCGACCTGCCGGGCGACCGCGGCGTCGCTGCCGTCAAAGAGCAGCGCGATGCGATTCGATGGCAGGAAGTCGACCGCGACGGGATCGAGCGGCCCACGAAGCACCTCCTGCCAGAGCGTGCGTGGATCGTCGGTCTCAGCGACGACGGTCGCCTCCGCAGCCGGGAGCGCATGAAGCCGGATCGCAACCCGGGCGACGAGTCCTAGTCGGCCCCGGGATCCCGAGAAGAGCTTGCCGAGGTCGTACCCCGCGACGTTCTTCACGACCTTGCCGCCGGAGCTCGCGACCGTCCCGTCGGCGAGCACCACGGTGACGCCGAGCACGAGATCGCGCATCGCGCCGTAGCGGTGGCGACGCGGCCCCGAGAGGTCTCCCGCGAGGCACGCACCGATCGACGGATCTCCCGGCGGGTCGAGCGAGAAGGTCTGGCCGTGCGGCGCGAGGGCCTCACGCAGCTCCGAGAGTCGGATCCCTGCCTCGACGATCGCCGTCAGGTCACCCGGCTCATGCTCGAGCACCCGGTTCAGCTTGCGCATCGAGAGCACGACGTCGCCGCCGTCGCGATCGATCGACACCGTCGTGCCTGCCGACAGCAGCGCCGCTGCCTCCGCGATCGTCTCCGGCTCAAAAACGCTCGGCAAGACCGGCCCTCTCAAGAGGATGGACGCGATAGGGGCCCGGCACCTCGCCACACAGACGCGGGGTCGGGAAGATCTTCCCCGGATTCGACAGGCCGGCGGGATCGAACGCTGACCGCAGCCGGAGCATCGTCTCCAGGTCGGCCGTACCGAAGAGCTTCGGCATCGAGCACGCCTTGTCGACGCCGACACCATGCTCGCCCGTCAGTGACCCTCCAGCGTTGATGCAGAGATCGAGAATCGCGGTTGCGAGACCCTCGGCCCGCTCCGACTCCCCGGGGAGGTTCTCGTCGTAGAGCACGAGGGGATGGAGGTTGCCGTCGCCGGCATGGAAGACGCTCGCGACGCGCAGCCCGACCTCGGCGGAGAGCTCTCGGATGCTGCGCAGCACCTCGGGCAGCCTTGTCCGGGGGACGACACCGTCCTGGACGTAGTAGCTCGTCGAGATGCGCCCCATCGATGCGAACGCCGACTTGCGGCCACGCCAGACAAGGGCGCGTTCGGTCGCATCGACTGCCGCGCGGATCTCGAACGCTCCGGCAGCCCGGCAGATCGCTTCGACGAGCGCGCGATCGTCGGCGACCTGAACGGTTGGCCCGTCGAGCTCGACGATGAGCACCGCGCCTGCTCCGGCCGGGTAGCCAGGGGCGACGGCAGCCTCAACCGCCTCGATCGTCAGCGCATCCATCATCTCGATCGCAGCGGGGAGCACGCCAGCGGCGATCACCTGTGACACAGCCTCTCCCGCGGCATCTGTCGACTCGAACGCGGCCAGGAGCGTCTGCACTGTTTCGGGAACCCGGAGCACTCGCAGCACGACCCGCACGGCGATCCCGAGCGTTCCCTCCGACCCCACGAATGCGCCGAGCAGGTCGGGGCCCGCGTCGTCGCGGCTCAGCGTGACGAGCTCGCCGTCGGGCAAAACCACGTCGGCGGCAAGCACCGCGTTGACGGTGAACCCGTGCTTCAGGCAGTGGGCGCCGCCGGAGTTCTCGGCCACGTTGCCACCGATCGTGCACACCTGCTGGCTCGACGGGTCGGGGGCGTAGAAGAAGCCCGAAGGTGCAACCGCCTTGGTGATCTCGAGGTTTGTGACGCCCGGCTCCGCGACAACTCGCGCATGTTCGAGATCGACCTCGAGGATGCGCGTCATCCGCGCGAGCGAGATGACGATCCCCCCGACCACAGGGAGCGCACCGCCCGAGAGCCCGGTCCCGGCCCCGCGAGCGACGAACGGGACCGCGTGCTCGTTGCAGAGCGAAACGATCGCCTGCACGTCGGCGGCAGAACGAGCGAGAACGACAAGTTCAGGGATCGCACGATGGCTCGTGAGTGCGTCGCACTCGTACGTACGGAGCTGTGCTGCCTCCGAGATGACCGCGTCATGCGGAAGGAGCCGACGAACGGATGCAACGAATGACCTCGGCAGAGCCACGGCGGGACGATACTTGCCCGCCGCGGCTGCTCGGCCGGAGAGGCTGCCTCAGCTGTCCCAGCGAAGCGCCCCGTACAGCCACGGCGCAGCAAGCGGGAACGTCTTGACGGCAACCAGAAGCCCAACCGCGAGGGCCACGCCTACGACGCCGACACGGAGCCACCCGCCGCCGATCCGCGCCGACGCGACGCCCGGGAGAAGCCGGCACCACATCTTGAGGCCGTAGGCGAGCACGTGAATGCCCATCGCGAAGAACCAGACCGCGAAGCTCGCCTTGTGCAGCCCCACGATCGCCCCCGTGCCGGGAAGGACGAGGAGGCCGACACCCGTCCCGAAGAGCGTGATCGTCGATGCGACCAGAACAGGCGCAACGAGCACCCGCATGAGGGGAGCCGGCGGCCCGTGCTCGACGTACTCGCGACCGCCGCCGTAGTAGCGGAGCAGCCGGTACCCGGTGCTCGCAAGCTTGAGCGCGATCGGCCCGAGCAGGAGCATCCCGACGAAGATGTGCACGGAGAGGAGCGCCCCAAGAAAGGGAACGGTCGCTCCCTCGACGGCGAGCAGGACGAGCAGGACGGCGCCGGTCGCAGCCGTCAGGCGGGCGTTTCCATCTGCGCCGCCGAGCGGCCTCCGGGCGGCCCGTGCGGCCGACCGGGCAGCGACAGGGCGACGTGTACGGACGTGGATTCCGGTTGTCATGGCGCAAGTGGAGCAGCCTGAGATGAAGCGACCATGAGCACGCTCACCCGCAGCTCATCGAAAGCGACGAGAATCAGGGACGATGCGAATACTGGTGGTCGAGGACGAGCCGAAGATGAGCCGCCTGCTCCAGCGCGGACTGAACGAGGAGGGCCATGCGACCGACGTCGCCGGAAGCGGCGAGGAGGCTCTCTGGATGGCGCAGGCTGCGCCGTATGACGCGATCGTCCTCGACGTGATGCTCCCGGGCATGGACGGCTTTGCGACCTGCAGCGAGCTGCGAACGCGCGGCGTCTGGACACCGGTGTTGATGCTCACGGCCCGCGATGCGACCGAGGATCGGATAGCTGGGCTCGACACCGGTGCCGACGACTACCTCGTCAAGCCGTTCGCGTTCGGTGAGCTGGTCGCGAGGCTTCGCGCCCTCGGACGCCGCGCCCCCACCGAGCGCCCAGCCGAGCTCCGCTGCGGCGACCTCCTCCTCGACCCAGCCGCCCATCGGGCATGGCGCGGCGAGACCGAGCTCGACCTCTCTGCCAAGGAGTTCGCGCTGCTCGAGCTGTTCATGCGCCGCTCCGGGGAGACACTCTCCCGCGTGCAGATCCTCGATGGCGCCTGGGACATGGCCTTCGAGAGCCGATCGAACGTCGTCGATGTCTACGTCCGCTACCTCCGCGAGAAGATCGACCGGCCGTTTGACCGTGCATCGCTCGAGACGGTCAGAGGTGTCGGGTACCGCCTGCGCGCTGACGGCAGCCGTTGACCCGCCTCCCGATCCGCGTCCGGCTGACGCTTCCGTTCGCGTTCGCGATGTTCGTCGTGCTCGCCGCGCTCGGGGCGTTCATCTACATGAGCGTCGGCTCGGCCCTCCTCACCACCGCCGACCAGGCGCTGCGTGCGCAGGGGACCGAGGCGACATCGCATCTCGACGAGCAGGGCCCGCTCCTCGACCGCGATTCGGCTGCCGCCGGGATCGGCGAGATCGTGACAGCTGGCGGATCGCTTCGTAACTCCTCTCCCGGGAATGCCCCGCCCCTCCTCGACGCCGCCACGCGCGCGCATGTCATCGGCGGAGGAACGGCCCTCTTCACCACCGAGATCACCGGGCTCAAGGGCCGATGGCGAGTGCTCGCTGTCCCGGGTCGAAGCGACGAGGAGCCGGTCGCGGTCGTTGTTGCCCGCTCGCTCGGGTCACGCGACGAGACGCTCGACCACCTCCGCCACTGGTTCCTCTTCTCGGCCCCGGCCGCGCTGCTCCTCGCAACGCTCGGCGGGTACCTGCTTGCCGCCGCGGCGCTTCGCCCCGTCGAAGCGATTCGGCGTCGAGCCGCCGCGATCTCACCCAAGACGCCCGGGCAGCGGCTCCCTGTGCCGCCGGGCGGCGACGAGCTCTCACGGCTCGCCGAGACGCTCAACGAGATGCTCGCGAGACTCGAGTCGGCCTTCGAGCACGAGCGGCGATTCGTCTCGGATGCCAGCCACGAGCTACGGACACCGCTCGCCCTGCTCCGAACAGAACTCGAGCTCGCGCTCCGTCGAGAGCGAACGCGAGACGAGCTCGAGGACGCGCTTCGATCGGCCGCCGAGGAGACCGAGCGTCTGACGCGACTCGCCGAGGATCTCCTGCTGATCGCGCGGTCAGACCAGGGGTCGCTACCGGTCAGGGCGCAACCCACACAGACCCGGACGATCCTGACGGCAGTCGCTGAACGGTTCGCTGGCCGTGCCCGCGAGCTCGGCAGGACGATCGAGGTCGAGCGCCCCGGGGATGCCGTCGTCACCGCCGACCCGGAGCGCCTCGAACAGGCCCTCGGTAACCTCGTCGACAACGCGCTCGTCCACGGCGCAGGTGCCGTACGGCTCGCAGTCGTGACGTCGCCGACTGGCATCGAGCTCCACGTGCGCGACGAAGGAACAGGCTTTCCGTCAGGGTTCGCAGCTCGCGCGTTCGACCGCTTCAGCCGCGCCGACGAGGCCCGCGGCCGCGGCGGAGCAGGGCTCGGTCTCTCGATCGTTCGAGCGATCGTCGAGGCCCACGGTGGGACCGTCGGGATCGGATCCGGAGGGTCGGGCGGGGGCGACGTGTGGCTCTCGCTTCCCCTGCCGCCCGGCTAGAGCCGCTACCCGCCTATCTGAGGAGAGGTGCTGGTAGTCCGGCGAGCCACTCCAGGTGCCTCCCCACATCCAGCCCTGACCGGCGAAGGCCGCGATGACGACGGCCCACCTCCTAGGGGGCGAGCGTGCTTCCGATGATCCTCCACCGCCTCCAGCCGACCGTGTTGGCCCACCTTGCTGCCGTCGCGGTCACGGCCACCTCGTCGGCCTGACGCCGCGCAGCCTCCAACGTCGTGACTACGATCACAACGTGAGCGGCGTTCGCCCATCCGCCTCGTTCAGTGCCACCCTTCGGGTGCATCTGGACGACCGCCCCGGGGCGTTCGCCGACGTCGCCCGCGCGATCGGCGACGCGGCCGGGAGCCTCGGCGCGATCGACCTCGTCCGGGTCACGCAGGGCAAGAAGATCCGCGACGTCACGATCGACGCATCGAGCGCCGAGCACATCGAACGGGTCGTCGAAGCAGTCCGCGGCGTCGCCGGCGTCGAGGTCGAGCACGTCTCCGACCGGACGTTCCTGCTCCATCTCGGCGGAAAGATCGAGATGGCCTCCAAGTCGCCGCTGAAGACCCGCGACGACCTCTCGATGGCGTACACCCCCGGCGTGGCGCGCGTCTGCACCGCAATCGCCGAGGACCCGAGCAAGGTCTGGAACCTGACGATCAAGCAGAACACGGTCGCCGTGGTCAGCGACGGTACCGCCGTCCTCGGGCTTGGCGACATCGGCCCCGAGGCTGCGATGCCCGTGATGGAGGGCAAGGCGATGCTGTTCAAGGAGTTCGGACACGTCGATGCCTGGCCGATCTGCCTCGCAACCAAGGACACCGAGGAGATCATCGCCGCCGTCACCGCGATCGCGCCTGGCTTCGGCGGGATCAACCTCGAGGACATCTCGGCACCGCGCTGCTTCGAGATCGAACGCCGACTTCGCGAGACGCTCGACATCCCGGTCTTCCACGACGACCAGCACGGCACCGCGATCGTCGTGATCGCAGCGTTCCTCAACGCGCTTGCCGTTGTTGGAAAGCGCCCCGAGGACGTCAAGGTCGTCCTCACCGGTGTCGGCGCTGCCGGCGTCGCGACGACCGACATGCTCCTCTCAGCCGGTGTCAAGAACATCATCGGCTGCGACCGCCACGGTGCGCTCTACCGGGGCGGCCCCGATCTCGGCGAGTCGAAGAACGCCTACGCGGAGCGCACCAACCCCGACAACTTCTCTGGTACCCCGGACGAGGCGCTCGCCGGGGCAGACGCCTTCATCGGCCTCTCAGGGCCGGGCGCCGTCTCCCGCGAGGGGATCGCGACGATGGCGGACGGCGCGATCGTCTTCGCGATGTCGAACCCGACGCCCGAGGTGATGCCGGAGGAGATCGCAGGACTCGCCGCCGTGATCGCGACCGGGCGCTCCGACTATCCGAACCAGATCAACAACGTGCTCGCCTTCCCCGGCGTCTTCCGCGGCGCGCTCGACGTTCGGGCGACGACGATCAACGAGGAGATGAAGCTTGCTGCAGCGCAGGCGATCGCCTCGGTCGTCAAGCCCGACGAGCTGAGTGCCGAGTACGTGATCCCGAGCGTGTTCAACCGCGACGTCGCACCTCTTGTCGCAGCTGCGGTCGCTGCGGCAGCGGAGGCGACAGGTGTCGCTCGTCGTCACCGCCAGCCCGGCCAGACCGGCTGACACGCGCTCATGCTCAGCGACGGGTGAGGCCGCGATCGCCTGGCCTCACGACCTCTTTCTGAGAGCGGTTCGCGCTAGCGGCGGATTGCCCCCCGCTGCGCGAAGCCCTTCCCGATGAACTTCTTCAAGCCGTTCTGAACTGCCGAGTGGTCGCCGCCCGTGCCGCTCACGAGATCGGCGACGGTCTTACCCTTTGCGGTTGCGTCGGCAGCCAGCGTCTTGCCGGCCTTGAGATCGGCCTGCAGGTCAGAGACGGACATGCCGAGTGCCTAAGAACGTCCCTAAGAATCTCTGATGCTCGTGCTCGCGAGCAGAAAGCCGAGCTCCTCGAGGAGCGGGCCAGCCTCGCTCTCGACCTCCGCAAGCTGCTCCGGCGTGAGATCGACCGCGAACCTGCCGATCGAGCGGTCGTGCACCTCCGAGAAGGCGGAGATGAACGGCTCGGCCGGTGCACCGAGATGCGCCGCGACGGCCTCCGCGGTCGCACGCGGGTCGGCGACGAGCGAGGCGTAACGCACCTCGAGAACACGATCGCTGACCGAGCGTGCCGTGCTCACGTATGTCCGCCACGCCCAGGCGGCACGCCGGGCGTCGCTCGCCTGGCTGAACTCGACCGCCCGTGTCGGGTCAACCCAGAACCGCGCGTCGGAGCCGTACGTCGCCCGCGCATCGTCGCCGCCGTCCCGGTTCGCGTTCAGCCAGCCCCGCTCTAGCAGCGAGCAGACGACATCGCGGCCGTCGCGGACGACATGGACGGCGCGGGCCTCGGGGTAGGCTCGGAGTGCAGCGGCGAGCACGAATGCCGTCTCCGGGGTCTGCTCAACACCTCGGGCCCCCCGGGCAAGCGAGAGGAGCCTGACACGCTCAAGGATCCGGCGGATCTGCGAGGCGGCCTGTGGAACGGGCATCGCCGCAAGCTCCGGGATGGCGGCCTTGAGCGGCGTCACCTCGGTCAGGTCGATGAATCCGGGCGCGCTCCCGATCGCTCGGGCGAGAAAGGTCGTCCCGGAACGGGGCGAGCCGACCACGAAGACGAGCCGTTCCTCGCGACGCATGAGCCGCACACGCAGGTCGCGTGTACCGGTGCGTCGGATGACTCGACGTGCCGAGGCGAGGTAGAGCGGTATTGCGGCGAGCAAACGCCTCCGGTTAGCCAATCTTGACCGTGTTGCAGACATTCGGGATCACGCAGCTCGACGACGAACCCGCGGTTCCGACCGCAAGACCGACCGCACGCAGATGCTTCGTTGTGTCGAAGGCAAAGATGACAGCACCGACCACGACGTTGTACTCGACGGGCGTGCCGTTGCGGTACACCGCGACCGATCGGCCGGCCGACTTCCAGTGGCGCAGGAATCGCGTGAGCGTGGTGCCGCGAACGTCGCCCTGCACCGTCTTGAACGGGCCGCTGAAGCGCATCTCCGAGATGACCGTCGAGCTCCCAGACTTGAACGTCGCGGTACCCCAGGCATCGGTCGCCTTGAGGCTGCGGCTCCAGAGCATCTCGACCTGCGTGGTTGACTCGAGCCGACCGATGTAGTCGGGGATCCCCCAGACCGCGGTGTAGGCGGACGCCCGCACGCCGACCCGGAGCACGCCGACCGACGCACGCGCGATGTTCACGCCGACGGTCTTCGGCGGGACGTTCGAGTGCGTCTTCGCCGCAGCGTCAGCAGCGGCGAGCGAGGCCGACGCCGGTCCACAGCAAGACAGGGAAGCAACTACCAGTGCCGCCCGCGCCGTAGAGAACCGCAACATCACGCCCGTCATCCCTCCTCATGTCTTGCCGACGCCCACCTCAGCGGGCCCCTGTCACCCTCGTTACTCATTATCCACTTTCGCACACACACCGAGCGGAAGCCGCGCCGTTCCGTGTGTTTAACCACCCTGCATTGCAGGTCTATTCGACACTGAGTGTCCCGTACATTCCGCATCTCCGGAGCGATGCCGGTGCCGTTTGCGATCAGCGACGGGGATGAACAACATATCGCCCGGCACGTGCCTCGACCTCGACATCCAGGCCGAAGCAGACGCTCAGGTTCGCGTGGGCTGAGACCACACCCGCAGCGCTACACTCGGACCGATGCGTCTGATTGTGGTCACCCTCGCGACAGGGTTCCTGCTCGGCCCGCTCGCCGCGACCGCCGCAGCGGCGACGGCCAGGTCGGACAAGCTCAGCCCCTCGGAGGAGACCTGGGTCAAGCCGCTCCTC
Source organism: Actinomycetes bacterium (assembly GCA_037142875.1). GTDB lineage: Bacteria > Actinomycetota > Thermoleophilia > Gaiellales > Gaiellaceae > PALSA-600. The sequence goes on from JBAWZV010000001.1 coordinate 84,045, forward strand.
ACCCTCTGGAACACGATGAACGGCGACCTCAAGGTGATCGGCGCGCAGGCGGCCGCGAAGAACGCGCTCGTACCCGGCACGAAGGACAACCTCGCGCTCATCAAGACGCTCGCCGCGATGGCCACGTGCTCGAAGACGGTCGCCAAGGCCGGCCCGCCGCCGTCGCAGCGGCTCAACGAGTTCGAGAACTCCCTCTCCACCGCCTGTGTCGTGCTCGGCAAGGGGGCACACGAGATCGCCCAGGGCATCGGCGCGATCCAGAAGAACCAGGGCGCGACCGCCTCCAATCTGTTCAAGGATGCAACGACGCAGCTACAGCGCGGAACGGCACAGCTCGCAGCCGCCCAGAAGCAGCTGGTCGGTCTCGGCGGCTCGGGCTTCGCCGCCTAGCGAAGCGTTAGCGAGGCACAGTCCGGGGCGCTCGAGTTGCCCGCCCTGTCGGAGCCGACCACGCAGAACGACAGCTTCCCTGGCTTGAGCGACGCGGCCGGCTTCCACGCGAGGGTGTAGACCTCGCGTGCCTCGACGGCATGCACCGCCGACTCGAGCGTCGCGATCACCGTCGTCCCGCGAAGCACCCGCACGGTCGCTCCGGCGCGGCGGCTGTTGTCGTTCAGCGTGTAGCGAAGGACGCCGTGCTTGCCACGCGTGAGGGTGCTCGCGAGGGCGTTCACGGTCGGCCTCTTCACGTCGGCCGCCGTCGCTGTCGCAACCGTGCGGGCAGGCGAGGTGAACGTCGTCACCGGCTGCGTCGACGTCGAGCCGAGGAGCGGGAAGGAGAACGCCACGGTGTCGTCCTTCGGGTCGATGTCGGACGGGGCCGAGACGACCGTTGCGGTCGCGGTGAGGTTTGAAAACGCGGTCACCTTCAGGTCGATCCGCACGGTGTCGACGTAGCTAGCCGGGAAGAAGTCGAGGTCGCAGCGCACCGTCTGGGCGTCGGTCGAGACGCAGCCCTGTCCGCGCGTCACCTGGCTGCCGAAGTAGGAGAGTCCCGGGGAGAGCGCGAGCGTGACCGTCGAGTTGAACGATCCGCCGCCCTTGTTGACCAGTGAGACGATGATCGAGAACGCGTCGCCCACGTTCCGGGGGATCGGCGTCGCAGAGGCGCTGAGGAGCAGGTTCGGCGGCGGCTCCGAGCTGCCACCGCCACCGCCACCGCCACCCGCGGCGGCGAGGACGGGAGCGGTCGCGGCAGACGTCGCAGCCGTCGAGCCGCCGGCGTTGCTCGCGACAACGTCGACACGCACGGTCTGTCCCACGTCGCTCCCATCGAGCGTGTAGCTCGACGTCGTCGCGCCCGAGATCGAGACGCACGCGGGGCTGCAGCGCTTCCACTGGTACGCAAAGGTTGGAGTGACGATGCTCGTCCAGGTGCCGGGCGAGGCGACAGTCAGCGTCTGCCCGCCCTGGGCCGTCCCGTTGATGGTCGGCACGGCGGTGTTCGAGGGTGCTGCCATCTGCGTCACCGCCGCGGTGGCGGCCGAGTCGGCGGCCACGGTGTCGACCCCCGTCGTCGCCGTGACGCGCGCCACGATCGTCGACCCCACGTCTGCAGAGACCGCCGTGTACGTCGCGGACGTTGCGCCGGAGATCGCGACGCAGCTCGCCCCAGCACCGTCACAGCGGCGCCACTGGTAGGCAAACGCCGGTGTCGAACGGGTCGTCCACGCCCCCTGCGTCGCACTCAGGGAGAGCCCGTTCTGCGGCGTCCCGGAGACCGCCGGAGTCGCGGTGCTTGCCGGTAACGCCATTGTCTGAACGCAGGCCGCGTCGGCGTTACTCCACTCCTGTTGCAGCCAGTAGTGAGCCCCGTTGATCACCTGGTTGTACCGGGACCCCCCCGAGCCGCCGACCGCTGAGCCAAACGTCCACTGGCACTTGTCGCCGTTCTCTTCTCCATCGTCCGCCGACCCCGCCGCATCGACATACCAGGAGTCTTGGAGCGGGTCGGTGATCGCCTCCAGGTGCTCGTGGCTTGCGATGTTGATCGTGGCGTCGGCGTCGTCGGCGTTGGGCGAGATCCCGGTGTTGCAGGCCGACGGGGACTGTGCAAACACGGCGTAGGGCTGCACGGCATAGACCGTGGGGTTCGAGTGCGCACCGTAGTAGTCGTGGTACCCGCAGAAGTCGGAGTACGCACAGAGCGTTCCGACACAGCTCCCGACGTTGCTCGGCGTGAAGACGAACACCATGTCGCCGGTACCGTGCGACCAGCCCTGCGCCGAGCTGACGAGTGCGATCTCAAGCCGGATCTGGGCGTCGCTCAGGCAGACGGTCGTCGACGACCAGGTGTCGGTGCAGCCCGACGATGGGAACGCGGTGGTGTCCGTGAAGGTGCCGCCGAACATCGTCGCGTAGGCGGCGGGATGGCTGCCACCGCCGACGGTGTCCGTGTACTGCGGGGTCGTCGCGTAGACGTTCGAGAGCGCGCCGTTTGCGGCCGCGGCGTTCTGGAAATACCCGTTGATCAGGCTGACGTAGTTCGCGCTCACAGAGAACCCGGCCGGCACCCAGAAGAGCGTGTGCACCGTGTTCGTCCGCATCACCGGACCGCCGGCGTAGCTCAGGAGGTTCGGGCCCGTCAGCCCGGCTGCGGCGAGCGACTGGACGCCCGTGTGCCGCGGCAGCGTCAGGCCGCGCGGCCCTGAGGCGTCGGCGCGCGCGGTGCCCGCCGGGACGAGGGCGAGCGCGAGCGCGCCGCAGGTACCTGCGGCGACAACACCTAGCCGAGCCCGATGGAGAGCAATGCGCCTCACGGTGGTTTGCACCTGCCGTGCAAGCGTAGCCCCGAAATCTTAAGAGTCCGTCTGGACCTCGCCGACCCGCTCGTCCCGGCTGTTCTCAACCGCGACGACTGCAAAGTCTGCGACACCAAGCATCGCTCCGACGGCGGGTCGCAGGCCGCGGAAGCTGCCGTCCTCGACCTTGAATGCCCAGCCGACACCCTCGGGCGAACGGGCGCAGAGCAGGCCCTCGGCGCCGACCTTCGCAATCCACCCGGGCAGCGCCTGCATCAGTCGCGTGTCGTCGCCGTCGGAGTGGCCGAGCAGCGCCGGAAATGCTCGCATCGCGTCGGCGATGCGCTCTGGCGTCGGGAGAAGGAGCGCTGCCTGCTCGGTCAGCGGCTGTGCGTAGGTCGGAATCCCGCAGCCGTCCGTCGCGGCATCGCCCGGAAGCAGCGCGCGCAGCCTGCGCTGCAGCGGATGGTCGGCCAGCCGGTAACCGGCAAACGGCCACCCGTGGGCCGCGCACACCGCGAGGAACCCGGCGTGCTTGCCCGAGCAGTTGTGCCCAAGCCGGCCGTCCGGACGCCCCTCCTGTGGGCCACACTCCAGGTCGTCGACCGTCGCCCGCGCGCGCGCAAGCAGCTTTCGCGCGGCGGCGAGCTGCGCCGGATCCGCCCGATGAGAGGCACAGGCGATCGCGATCTCGTCGTCGTCGAGATCGTCGTAGGCCTCGATCAGCGGAATCGCCTGGATCGGCTTTGCCGATGACCGCAGGAACGAGACGATGTCATCCCCGATCAGGAGACCATCGGTCGACGCGACATGGACGCGATGGGTCGCCTCGACTACCCCGCCGCGCCTGACGACTACCCTGAGTGGCCCCACACAGAGAGCGTATGCGACATGCCCGAGCTACCCGAGGTCGAAGCCTGGCGGCACGTTTGCCGGGGTTGAGCGACGGGCCAAGCGCTTCCTGCTGCCGACCGCCGACGGCGAGCTCGTGCTGACCAGAGCAGGCGAGCGGAAGCGGCTAACAGCCGCGATTCGCAGCGAGCTCGCGCGTGGCCTCGAGCAGCAGCCCCGCGGCGCGTCCGACGCCGACATCTACCGTGTTCACAATCGGCTCGGCGAGCCGTGCCGGAACTGCGCGATACCGCTCGCGCGCGTCGACTTCGAGGAGCACACGATCACCTACTGCCCGCACTGCCAGACCGACGACCGCGTCCTGCAGGACAGGCGCCTCTTGAGGCTCCCGCGATGAAGCTCGAGCAGATGACGGAGGCCACCGAGGAGCTACACGAGGCGATCGTTCGCCTCCTGCCGCTGCTCACCGAGGCGCGAACGCCGCCGACCCTTGAGCAGCTCGCCGAGGTCGTTTCAAGCCAGACGTTGCTCGTCGCGCGTGACGACGACGACAACCGGATCATCGGCACGCTCACGCTCGTCTTCTACCGGGTGTCGTCTGGACTCAAGGGCCGGATCGAGGACGTGATCGTGGACACCTCCGCGCGGGGCCAGGGTGTCGGTGAGAGCCTCACACGGGAGGCGATGCACCGCGCGAACGAGGCGAAGGTGCTGATGCTGGAGCTGACCTCGATGCCGTACCGCGAGTCGGCAAACCGTCTCTACAAGCGTCTCGGTTTCGTCCGCAAGCCGACGAACGTGTATGTCTGGTGGCCCCGGTAGGGTCACCTCCCGTGATCCGGACGCAACCTCATCGTGGTGGCTGGCTTGAGGTCGTGTGCGGCCCGATGTTCAGTGGCAAGAGCGAGGAGCTGATCCGGCGCCTGCGCCGCGCCGAGATCGCAGGCCAGAAGGCATTGATCGTGAAGCCCACTGTCGACGACCGCTACGACGTCGGCCACGTTGTGTCGCACGCCGGGGCGAGGATGCGAGCCGTCACGGCTGCGTCGAGCGCCGACGTCCTGCGACTCGCCTCGGGCTACGACGCCGTCGGGATCGACGAGGTGCAGTTCTTCGACCTCGGCATCGTCGACGCGATCAACGCGCTCGTCGACCGCGGGGCACGCGTGGTCGCAGCCGGCCTTGCCCAGGACTTCCGCGCGCTCCCATTCGGGGCGATGCCAACGCTTCTGTGCACCGCCGAGTTCGTCGACAAGCTCGAGGCGGTCTGCCACCGCTGCGGCGGACCGGCGACGCTCACCCAGCGCCTCCTCGACGGTCACCCTGCGCCGTTTGACGGTGCGATCGTCCAGATCGGGGCGCTCGACTCGTACGAGGCCCGCTGCCGAAGCTGCTTCGAACCCGGGACAAGCGCCGTCCGGGCGATCGCCTCCTAGCGCGACGCCAACGTCACGCGCAGCGTCTCGTCGGCGAGGCTCAGCGTGCCGCCGAGACGCTCGATCACGATCCGTGCGACAAGGGCACCGAGATCCTTTGGCTCCTCACCGGTAAGCACCGGCCCCGCAGAGACCGTCACCGGAGAGAGTTCGAGCGAGCAACCGTCGACCGACCAGCTCACCTCGCCGAGGCCGCCGTGGCGCGCGGCGGCTACGGCGAGTGCCGCAAGGGCGTCACGTATCGCCGAGGCGTCGGTCTCGACGACTGTCCCCGACCCTGTCACCCGGATGCGGGGATCGTCGCTCTGCACAAGGTCAAGCGTGTCCGCCGTCGCGAGAACCGGCTCGTAGCGCCCGGACTCGATCCGGGCAGCAAGCGCGAGCTGCGCGAGCAGCGCCCGCATCTGGTCGGTCGCCCCGTCGATCAGCTCGACAAACTGTGCGGTGCGCTCGTCGAGGTCATCGACGCGGCCGATCATCTTGGTGAACCCACCGACGGTCGCAAGCGGTGTCCGCAGGTCGTGGCAGGCGAGGACGACGAGACGGGCGAAGGTCTCGTCCGCCACCGTCAACCTCTCCTAGGCGCGCGCGGTGCGACGCAGGTGGAACCGGTTCTCGGTCCCGGCCAGGAGACGGCGCAGGTTCGCGCGATGCAGGGCGATCACACCGAGGCCCGTCAGCGCTGCGAAGACGATCACCGAGACCGGATATCCGAACACGACGGCCATGACCGGAAGCGCAAGTGCGGCGACGAGCGACGCCACCGAGGTGTAGCGCGACACGAGGAACACGACGAGCCAGATTCCGAGGATCGCAAGCCCAACCCACGGCGCGACGGCAAACAGCGCCCCGCCGGTCGTCGCGACCATCTTGCCGCCCTTCTCGAACTTGAGGTAGATCGGCCGAACGTGGCCAAGCATCGCCGCCGCGCCCGCCAGGATCCCGCAGAGGTGCGATGACCAGTGCACCCCGACGAACGCCGGCACGAAGCCCTTGAGGAGATCGAGCGAGACGACGGGGATGCCGAGCCAGCGTCCGTAGATCCGCCAGACGTTCGAGGCGCCGATCGCGCCGCTTCCCTTCGTCCGCACGTCCTCGTGGCGAACGGCCCGCACGATCCAGTAGCCCCACGGGCACGAGCCGAGCAGGTACCCGAAGACGACGATTGCGGCGAACGTCACGTGATGCCGTACGCCTCGACCCAGCCGTCGATCACGTCATAGTCGAGGTTGTTGAGAAACGCCTCGATGTAGGACGCGCGGTCAGTGCCGAAGTCGAGGAAGTACGCGTGCTCGTACACGTCGAGACCGACGAGCGGCGTCGCGTTCCAGACCGGGAAGGTGTTCTGCGCATCGCCGATGTAGTTCATCAGCCGGCCTTCGTCCCAGTCGTACGCCGTCCAGGCCCAGCCGCGTGCGGCCATGGCGGTTGCCTTCAGATCGGCCTTCCACTCGGCGACCGAGCCGAAGTCGCGCTGGACGAACTCGCCGAACGAGCCGCGGGGATCGCCGCCGCTCCCGCCGAGATGCTCGAAGTAGAGCTCGTGGTTCTTGATCCCGCCAACCGCGAACGTCAGATCGACCTTGAGCGCACGCATGTCGGAGTAGATCTGGTTCGCCGAGGTGAGGTCGACGTTCGACAGCTTCCCGAGGATCTCGTTCCGCTTCGCGACATAACCCTGGTACAGCCGGTGGTGCGCTTCGATGGTCGCAGCCGAGATGCCCTCAAGGTCGAGGAGTTCGGGCTTCAGCTCCCGTGCTTTGATCTCTTCGTGGTTGTAGGCAAGTCCCATGAGATGCTCCAATCCCGCTCGCAGCCGAGACCCGGAGCATATCCTCATGCCGACGACAACTAGAGGAGAACGAGATGCCGCACGAGCTACCCCCGCTTCCGTACGCCTTCGATGCGCTCGAACCGACGATCGATGCGCGCACGATGGAGATCCATCACGACAAGCATCACCAGGCCTACGTCACCAACTTGAACGCCGCGCTCGAGGGTACGGAGTGGGCGGAGACCCCGATCGAAGAGCTGCTCGCGAATCTCGACGCGCTCCCCGAGGCGAAGCGGATGGCCGTCCGCAACAACGGTGGCGGCCACGCCAACCACACGCTCTTCTGGTCGATCATGGAGCCGAAGGGCGGCGGCGACCCGTCGGGCGACCTTGAGGCCGCCATCGAATCGGCGTTCGGCGACCCGGACCAGCTGAAGGCGGCGCTGAACGATGCGGGCGTCAAGCGCTTCGGCTCCGGTTGGAGCTGGCTCGTCGTCGACGGCGGCGAGCTGGCCGTGATCTCGACCCCGAACCAGGACAGCCCGCTGATGGAGGGCAAGACGCCGATCCTCGGCATCGATGTCTGGGAGCACGCCTACTACCTCAAGTACCAGAACCGTCGTCCGGACTATCTCGCCGCCTGGTGGGACGTCATCAACTGGGCCGAGGTCGGGCGCCGCTTCGACGCAGCCGGCTGAGCATCTCCCAGCCGCGGAAAACCGATCGTGCGGCCATCGCCGAAGTACAAGGCGATGGCCGTCGCGCTCCATATCCCTGGGATTGCCGCCGTGTGCTCGGACGCTGAGCTGATTGCGCGGACGGGTGCGGGTGACCGCAGCGCGTTCGACAAGCTGTACTCGCGCTACGCGCGGTCGGTCTTTGGCCTGGCGCTCCGTCGCCTCGGCGACCGCGGGCGGGCCGAGGATGCTGTCCAGGAGACCTTCGTCTCGATCTGGCGCTCGGCGAAGACCTACAAGCCGGAGCGCGGCCCGGGTGCCCCCTGGGTCTACGGCGTGGCCCGTAACGCGATCGTCGATCGCAGCCGGGCCCGCAACGAGCCTGCGGCGGAGGCACCCGACGAGGCCTCGCTCGAGATCGGCCCGGCCGAGCTGGCCGAGCAGTCCTGGACGCAGTGGCAGATCCACCGCGCGATGGAGGCGCTCCCCGAGCGCGAGCGCGAGGTGATCACACTCGCCTACTGGAGCGATCTGTCGCAGAGCGAAGTCGCCAGGACACTTGGGATTCCACTTGGTACCGTGAAGACACGAACGAGGAGCGCGCTCATGCACCTCGCCGAGGTGTTGGAGGGAGAGCTCGAATGAAGCGCGAATTTGGCGATCTGATCGATGTCGAGGGCCTGACGGCCTCCGAGACCGCACGCCTCCAACGCGTCCACCAGATGGTCGTCGCGGCCGGCCCTCCACCGGAGCTCTCCCTCGCTCTCCAGACGGCCCCGGCAGCGCCCACTGCACGCCCGCGCTCCGCGTTCCGCCTCTCGCCCCCGGCCCTCCGTGGCCGTTCGGCTCTTGGCGTCCTCGGTGCCACAACCGCGTTCGCGGCCGCCTGTTTCGGCGTTGGCTTCGTCCTAGGCGATCACGCGACCGGCAACACGCAGGTCGTGAACGTCGTCGCGATGCAGGGGAACGGGACACGCAACACGACTGCGTCCCTCCGCGTCGGCGCAGCGAACCCCGATGGCAACTGGCCGCTCAGTCTCACGGTCAGCGGTCTCGCGAAGCTGAAGGACAAGAACTCCTACTACGTCCTCGCACTCGAGGAGAACGGCAAGCCCGAGCGCTTCTGCGGCATGTTCCGCGTCGACGCCGACGGCAAGGCCACGGTCGAGTTCAGCGTGCCGTACCCGATCACGAAGTCGACCCGCTGGGCCGTGACCGCGATGAAGCCGGGCGCTAGCTGGCCCGGCCACGTGGTCATGACCACGTCGTAGCGCCCGGCTTCTCATCCCATCAGCGAGACCGGCAGGGACAGTCCCTCCGCCGCTCCGCCTCCCGGCCCAGGTCGGGCACCGGGTTCAACCCGTTAACGGCGAGAGGCGCCGGTTACCCGGCGCCTCTCGTTGAGCCCAACCCTGTCTGAACGCCTAGGCGGCGTCTGCGATCGCGTCGTCCGCGGCGAGACGCTTGAGTGCGTCCGCCTCGATCTGCCGCACACGCTCGCGCGTGATGCCGAGCTGCCGGCCGATCTGCTCGAGCGAGTTCGGCCCGTCGCCGACAAGTCCGAAGCGGAGCGAGATCACGTCGCGCTGCCGTTCGGGCAGCTTCGCGACGGCGCGACGAACCGCATCGCTGCGGATTGTCGCGTCAACCTCGTCCTCGGTCGTCGGCCCGGTTGCCGCAAACAGCTCGCCAAAACTCGTATCACCGTCGGCACCGATCGGTGCGTCGGTGGACGCCACCGAGCGGGCCGCCTCGCGAACCTCACGAACCTGCGAGACAGGAAGCTTCGCGTGCTCGGCGATCTCCTCCTCGCTCGGGGCGTACCCGAGCTTCGCGGAGAGCTCACGCTCGGTGCGAGCAACCTTCTGCTCACGCTCGACGACGTGCACCGGGATGCGGATCGTCCGTGCCTTGTTGGCCACGCCGCGCTGGACGGCCTGACGGATCCACCACGTTGCGTAGGTCGAGAACTTGAACCCCTTGCGCCAGTCGAACTTCTCCGTGGCGCGGATGAGGCCGATGACGCCCTCCTGGATCAGATCGCCGAGGGTGATCCCCTGGGTCTGGTACCGGCGTGCGATCGACACGACGAGCCGTAGGTTTGCCGTGATCATCTTGTCCTTCGCGGCAAGGTCGCCACGCTCGATGCGCTTGGCCAGCTCAACCTCTTCAGCTGCGGTGAGCAGCGGGTAGCGGCCAGCCTCGTTCAGGAACATCTGGAGCGAGTCGGTGCTGAGCGCGCCCTCGGTGCTGAGGTCGAGCTCGAAGTCGTCGTCGGAGGTATCCAGGTCGGCATCGATCTCGTCGAGGACATACACCGGAGCGATCTCGGCGTCCTCTTCGAAAGCGGCCGGTTCACGGAGAGCGATGAGCTTGCCCGAGGGCTCGTCGTCGCTCGAGATGAGGGTTTCGTCAGTCATGTATTCCTTCTACGCAGAAAGGCAGTCGGTCGGTTTTCCGAAACCGTCACGTCTTTGCCATGCACGTAGAAGAACGCCTGCGGCGGCGGCGGCATTTCGCATCAATTGGCCGTTTCCGGCCGCTGACGGCTACGGCGCTGTGCGGGCGTTCGCGACGAACGCGGCGTGCGTGACTGGCATCAGGTCGGCCAGGAACGACTCGACCACCTCCGCGTACCGTCGGATCTCGAGCTGGGCGAACTCGGAGTTCCGGAGCGAGACGAAATTCATCAAGGCGCGTGCGTTGAGAGTCCAGTAGAACTGCGTGTAGGCGCCGACCGGCAACACCGAGCGGGCGAGCTCACGTGCAACCCCGGCCTCGACGAGCCGCTCGTAGGTCGCGAAGGCCTGCTCGTAGACGGCCTGCATCTCGTCGCGGGTGCGCTGTGCGAGTGCAGCGTCGACGGGCTCGAAGGTGTACGCCCCGGGCTTCCCGACCTGTGTGCGCACGTCCGCCACGTCGGGAACGTAGAAGTCATCGGTCGCCTTCGCGTAGCGGAGGCTGAACTCGTTGAAGCTGCCGATCCGGTGACGGAACCACTCGCGCGCGACGAAGATCGGACAGCGAACGTGGAACCGGAAGGCGTTGTGCTCGAACGGCGTCCCGTGCCGGTCGCGCATCAGAAAACGGATCAGCCCCTCGTCGGCATCGTCGAGCTCGTCCTTCCGCCGGGCGAACGAGACGCGCGCGGCATTCGCGACCGAGAGGTCGTCGGCCATCGCCGCGTCGAGCCGTACGAACCCGTGGTCGAGCAGGTGGATCGTGTTCTCGGGCAGGGCGTCAAGTTCGGACACGGGCACGGAAACCTAGACCTCGGGCCGGACGTAGGAAGCCGCGGCAACAGCGATACGTTCGACAGCAGGCGGTGCGACTACTGTGCGCCTGTCTGTCCCAGTCCGAGAGCACAGCCCCGAGACATCCGGTCTTGGGGAACCTGAAAGGGTCGAACTGAACGGTCGGCGTCGATTGGCCAGCGTGGTCGCCTTCGGGGGATACACGCTCCTGGCGTTCCTCTCGCTCGGCCTGCCCGCGCTCCTCGAGCACAACGACCAGTTCGTCGGCATCGGCTACTACGACCAGCAGATCTTCATCTGGTCGTTCGGCTGGTGGCCACACGCCGTCTTGCACGGTGTGAACCCGTTCTACACACACGCAATCTGGGCCCCCGACGGCGTCAACCTCACCTGGGCGACCACTGTCCCCGGGCTGGCCCTGCTGTTCTCGCCGCTGACGCTGCTCGCCGGGCCGACCGCCGCCTACAACGTGGCTGCGGTGATGGTCCCGGCGCTCGCGGCGTGGACGGCCTTTGCGCTCTGCCGCCGCCTCACCCGGCGGACGTGGCCGTCACTCGTCGGCGGCTATCTCTTCGGCTTCTCGCCGTATCTGCTCGGGCACACGGCGGGCGGGCAGCTCCAACTCGCGGCGGTGTTCCTGGATCCTGTCATCGCGCTCCTCATTCTCCGCTTCCTCGACGACGAGCTCGCAGCTCGCCAGCTCATTGCCCGACTCGCCCCGATCCTCGCGCTCCAGCTCCTCATCTCAACCGAGGTCGCACTCTTCCTCGCCCTCTCGCTGATCGTCGGGTTCGTGTGCTGCGTCGCTCTCGTTCCCACCCGCCGAGGGAAGGCCCGCTTGCTCATCCCCGCGCTGGCCGGCGCCTCGGCGCTTGCCGGTCTCCTCACAGCACCGTTCATCTACTTCCTGTTTTCCGGATTTCGGCACACCGCGTACTTCTCGCCCGACATCTTCAAGGCCGACGGTCGGCAGTTCTTCCTTCCAACGTTCCCGTCGCATGGGTACCCCGGGTGGGGATCAAGCGAGAACTACGTCGGGCTCCCCGTCGCGCTGATGGTCTGCCTTCTCGCGTGGGGTCGCCTACCTGTGCTTCCGGCCGTTGGCGGCCCCGCGAGATCTCCCGGACGCCGAGGTACGGCGTGCCGCGGCAGCCCTCGTACGAGCCCATGGCTCCGACACGCTCGCGTTCTTCAAGCTCCGGCGCGACAAGCAGTACCTCTTCAACCCGGCGCACACAGCCTTCGTCGGCTACCGGGTCGAGGGCGGCGTGCTGGTCGTCTCGGGCGACCCGGTCGGAAGCCCGGAAGCCGTACGCGAGGTGATTCCAGAGGTGACCGCGTTCGCCGAGACGCACGGCCTCCGGTTCGCGGCGGTTGCAGTCAGCGACGAGGGACGAGCCCTATTCGAGCAGGCGGGGCTTCGGGCGCTCTACGTCGGTGATGAGGCGATCGTCGACACCGGCACGTTCTCGCTCGAAGGTCGCGCGATCCGCAAGGTGCGCCAGTCGGTCAGCCGGCTCGAAGCGGCGGGCTACCACGCGCACGTCGCCGAGCTAAACGAGATCCCTGCGGCCGTTCTCAGCGAGCTCGAACAGATCGCCTCCGACTGGCGGCAGGGCGCCAAGGAGCGCGGCTTCAGCATGGCAATGGACTCGCTCGACAATCCCGACGGCGGCGAGACTGTCGTGCTCTACGCCACCGACGAGACGGGCGCGGTGCGCGGGTTCCTGCAGTTCGTCCCGGTGTTCGGGCGGTCAGCGGTCTCGCTGTCGTTCATGCGCCGTGAGCGCGACACGCCGAACGGGCTGACGGAGTTCATGATCGTCTCGGCGATCGAGGAGCTCCGAGCGCGCGGGATCGCCGAGGTCTCGCTCAACTTCGCGCTCTTCGCCCGCCTGCTCCGCGAGCCTCGTGGGGTGCTCGAACGGCTCGCCGGACGCGGTCTCGCCCTGGGCGACACCTGGTTCCAGATCGAGCGGCTCTACCGCTTCAACGCGAAGTTCTTCCCACGCTGGCAGCCGCGCTACCTGATGTACGAGCGGCGCTTCGGCCTGCCGCGAGCAGGCGTTGCGGCGCTGTGGATCGAAGGCCAGCTGCCGTACCCGGGCCGCCGACGCGGCCGCGTCGGTACCGCCTAGCTGGCGGGCGGGTTCTCGAACCGCGCGACGGTGAAGCCGTCGATGAGCGGCACGTTGATCGTGAAGAGCACGAGGAAGACCGTCATCAACCCGAGGACCGTGCCGCGGGTGTGGTCGTAGATGAAGGTGTACTCGAGCATCCCGGCGATCACGCCGTAGACGATCGCCATCCAGCCGAACACCTGGCGGAACCGTGCCCAGGCGAAGCCCGGCTGCCGCACAAGCAGCAGGAGGTTGACCGCGAGCGTTCCCGCTGCCAGCGCGAGCAGCGCGACGACCGGGCCGAGCGGTGCGCGGTTCGGGAAGTACGCGGCGAGGTCGATGACACCGGCTGCGACGAAGCCGATCGAGAGCATTCCAAGCTCGGTGATCTTCGGGCCGCCGAAGTCGGCAGACGGCTGCGAGGTGGGAGCAGCCATTAGCTTGCGAGCCTCGTCATGATGATCAGCGTCGCGACCTGCATCGTGCCGGTGACGGCCGCCGCGTACATGAAGCGCCGCATCAGCTTGCCGATGATCGCCGGGTTCGGCTGCGGCTTCTTCAGCTCGAAGAGCACCGCGATGTTCGCCGGCTGGAGCAGACCGAGAGCCGTGATGGCCATCACGGCGACGACGACCATCGAGACGACGACCCAGGTGTGGTGCGAGTAGCCGCCGGCGAACATCCCGTTCAGCCTGGCGAGCTGAAATCCCGACGCGAGCGTCATCGTGACGAGCGTCGGCATGATCAGAAGCATCTTCGGCATCAGCCGGGTTGTCAGCTCGATCCGAGCCGGGATCGAGAGCCGACCCATGATCGGCCCGAGGACGAAGCCCATGAAGAGGTCGACGCCGGTCCAGAGCCCGCCGCCGACGACGTGGAAGAACGTGAGCGGCCACATCTTGTTCGCGGCGATTGCGGCGATCAGACCGACAACGATCACACCGACGATCGGGATCCCCTTGACCGGGACGATGTCGAATGCCGGAACGCGAGGCGGCCCGCCCTGCGCGTTCATCGGCATGCCGTGCTCAGCGACGCTCACCCTCTCGACCTCCCCTTCGGAGTCCCCGCAACGACTCTAGGACATCGTGCGCGAAGTTTCAAGGTCAGCCCCCGGCGATCGGGTTCGAGCTCGTCGTCGCGACCCACGTGCCCTGCCCGCGGGCCTTGTCGACCTCGCCGCCGTAGTAGAGAAGCGTCGTGCCACTCTTGAGCGTCAGCACCTGCGGGTCGCCGGCCATCTGCAGGATCGTGCGCTCGTTCTTGAAGTGAATCCCGTCGGTGCTCGTCGAGCGAAGCGCGCCGTACCAGGAGCTGCGATCGCCGTTGTAGTAGAGCGCGATCGTCCTCCCGTCGGTGATCGCAAACGGATGCGAGGCACCGGCTGTGATCGTGCCCGAGGTGCCGGTGATCGTCGGTCCGACCGTCCAGGTGAGCATGTCGGGCGACGTCGCGGTCTTCGTGATCCGGTCGGCCATCACGCCCGGCTTCTCGAGGTTCGAGAAGTAGCCGCGGTACCCGGTCGCCGTCTTGACGACGCTCATCACGCCCGGCTCGAAGCCCGCGTCGGCGGTCGAGATGCGCACGCCCTCGTTGGTGAACTTCAGCCCGTCCCTGGAGATCGCCGACTGGATCGCACCCGCGTTGACGTAGAAGAGGCGGTAGCGGCCGTCGGCGAGGCGGTAGACCCGCGTCTGGCCACCCGGAGCCCACGTGATCCGAGTGCCGGCGTCGGCGACGAACTTGGTGCCCGTGGCGTCTGTCGAGGTTGCGCTCTGCACGCCGGTCCCGCTGACGAAGGCGTAGATCCGCACGCGCCCGTTCGGCAACTGCACCGCGGTCGCATCCGCGACCTGCTTCCCGGTGCTGGCGAACGTGGTCTGCGAGAGCACGAAGCCGACCTTCTTGAAGATCGCTGCGGCCTTGACGCTCGTCGTTCCGGAGACGGTGCCGCCCGTGGCCGGCGTCGTGGGCGTCCCGCTGGCCGTCCCGGCGGAGCTCCCCGCGTACGGCGCCCAGGCCCCGTTGACGCACTGGATCTTGCCGCCGGCGAGGTCGGCCAGCTCGCCGCTGTTCGTGCACGGATCGCCCGGCTGGTTGGCCGACGAGGCGCCCCCGGCGAGTGCAAGCGTCGCCCCGAGGGCGCCGAGAGCGGAGATGAGCCGGAGGCGCAGCACGACGGAGCCGAATTCTAGAGCAGCCGGCCGCGGGAGTCGGGCCAACTGCTCATGCGATCCACGTCGTTCGTGCAAACGCGGCGCCGGTGACGGCTCCGATGGCCCCGAGCGTCCAGAGGGTAGCCACCCGGCGGCTCTCCGAGCTCTGCAGGAGCGCCGCCCCCGCGATGAAGAGCGGAAAGTCGGCGAGCAGCAGCCTGACCATGCTCTGAAGCACCTCGCCCCCGTCGGTCACCGGCGAGCTGGTCGCGATGACGAGCACAGCGGCCGAGTAGATCCCGTACGCGCGGCCGAGCCGTCGAAACACGACGACAGTGAGTGCGGCGGCTCCGAGCAGGAGCGCGAAGTCGACGACGTTCCAGCTGTCGAGGCTGATGGCGACCCGGCCGTAGTCGGCCTGCGAGGTCGTGGCGATCGTCCAGACGCCGTGGGCTGCCGCACACGCGGAACGCCAGATCCCGTCGATCGGCCCGAGCGCCGAGACATGCCGACCCCACTCGCGCTGGGCATGGAGAAACGCGAGACCGTCCCCGAGGGCGTGATCGAAGTAGAGCGACACCGCGGCGAGCCCGGCGGCCGGCAGTGCAACGACGGGGACGAGGAGCTGCCACCTGCGCTCCCGCGCCCTCGACCAGAGGAGCACGACGAGCATCGGCACCAGGGCGATTCCGATGAGCCGCGTGCTCACCGCGACCCCGGCGAGTGCGCCGGCGGCGACTGGGCGGCCGCGTGTGGCGCAGACGGTCGCCGCAGCGGCGGCGGCGAGGAAGAGCCCCTCCGAGTACGCGGAGGTGAAGATGAATGCGACCGGGTAGAGCGCGAGGAGGAGCGTCGTGTCGCGGGCGACGGCCGGGCCGAGGACATCTCTCGCGACGACCGCGACGAGCTGGACACCGACCGCTCCCGCTGCGAGCGAGAGCAGCAACGCCGCCACGAGGTTCGACCCGAGCAGGGGGCCAAGCAGGTGGACGAGCCCCGGGTAGGTCGGCATGAACGCGGCGTCCGACGCGGTGTAGCCCTCGCGCGCGATCAGGAGGAAGTAGTCGGCGTCGAAGTGCTCGAACGTGCCGAAGAACGTGTTCGAGAGCCCGCCCCACGCGTGCGAGACGGCGAACCGGTTTGGCGGCAGCGGTGCCCAGACCAGCGTGAAGGCGGTGAAGCAGAGATAGGCGAGCCGAACACCGACGAAGACGGCCCACGGAGAGCGCACCCAGCCGGGGAGGGCCCGCCCGCCCGCGGTCGATTCGGTCGATGTGGTCGAACCGCCGCTATCCATTGCGCACGTAGAGCGGATAGGTGCCGGCGGTCACGCCGTAGGTGCTCGGCGCGAGTCCCTTGCGGACGTAGCCCGGCGGGACGGTGCACGAGAGCCCGGAGCCGTCGATGTAGTTCGCCGGTACGGCCCCGCGCATCGGCCCATCCGGGCGGTAGCCGCTCGGGATCAGCCGGAAGCTCTGGCCGCACCAGCCAATGTAGGCCCCGATCGCGTCCATGTGCTGGACGGCAGCGACGTCGCGTGAGAGGTCGCGCGTGCGAAGCGAGGGGGCACCGCATGCGGGGGCGATCAGCACGCCGTCGCGGCGCTCGACCCGGCCGAAGGCGCGCATCTCGGTCGCCGTCGGGTTGAGCGCTGGCTCGGTGACAATGAAGCGGTCGACCCGGTGCTCGGCGGCGAAGGCAAGCAGCCGCTGCGGCGTCGGGAACCACGCCTCGTCCGGGTAGGTCAGCGCCTTCACGGTGGTGTCATCGGCAAACCGTGTGATGGTCGGGGCATCGGCGCCGACGAGGGGGTACATGTACCCCTCAGCGAGATCGAAGCGGAAGCCCGCCTCGGCCTGCCAGACCATCGAATCTCCCAGGAACCCGAAGGGGAACACCGCGACCGTCTCGCCCGAGATGCAGCTGCGGTAGCCGCCGTCGCTGAAGAACGCCACGCGCTTGTGCGGGGTCGAGAAGTCGGCCTTCGAGACGCTCGGGACGATGAACGCGATGGCCAGCACCGGCACCACGTAGGGCCGGGAGAAGACGCGCCCACGGTTCAGGGCCGTCCACGCGGCGACGGCGACCGCTCCCGCGAGGGCGAGGAACATGCCAAACCGCGGAAGGTGGAGGTTCTCGACAAGGGGAAGGTGCGGCCCGAGGGCCCCGGGTAGCTCGAAGAGCTTGTTCCCGTTCACCCGCAGGTGGTTGCCGAAGGCCAGGACGATCGCGACCACAAGCGCGATCGCGACGGCGCGGATCGCCGGTACGTGGCGCCCACGCCACAGCCAGAGGCAGAGCAGCACGAGCGTCGGCGCGCCGATATAGAGCGCCGCCTCGGAGGGGTTGAAGTGCGCCCGCTCGGATGCGAAGAGGTTCCCCGCGAGGGCGTTCGCCGTGGTGGGCAGCAGGAGGTTCAGCACGTCGGTTCCGGAGAAGCGCGATGCGGTGAACGACCCGCTCGGCCGCCCCGCGATCACGAACGCAGCGAGCGGCGCGGCGAGGACAGCTGCGATCAGGTACCCACCGAGGGTCTCCCGAACGACGGTCATCAGCACCGCCCGCCGCCCGCGGTCAAGGAGCAGCGTGACGCCGACGATGAGCACGAGCATCGCGGTCGCGAGCAGCACGACCTCGGTCGACACGTAGAGCTGGAAGGCCACGAGCGCCCCGATCCCGAGCATGAACCGCCGGGGCGCGATCGTCCCTCCGATCCGGCGCAGCACGAGCAGCGCGATCAGCGGCACCGGGAAGACCCCGGTCAGGTGGAGGTGCCCCTCCATCTGCTGCCCGACCATGTACGTCGAGAAGCCAAACAGGTAGCCACCAACGAGCGACGCCCAGAGCGACCTCGTCAGGTGGAGGCAGAGCAGGTAGGTCGTCCAGGCTGCGAGCGCGGGCAGCAGGAGCGCTGCCACGTTGTACGAGAGCGCGGGGCCATAGAGCAGCGTCAGCGGCGCGAACGGGATCGCAAGGCCGGGCACCGACGTCGTCCACGCGAGGTTGATGCCCTGCGGCGCGTAGAGCGCGTAGGTGTGGAAGGGATTCTCAAGCGAGAGCAGCGCGTGGGGCCACCAGGCAAACGACCACATGAAGATCGTCGGGTCCTGCGTCGTCCCAAGCAGCGTCCGGCCGGGGTGCGGCAGGAGCTCCCACCCGAAGTACCCGAACGAAACAGCCGCGTAGAAGACCAGTACGGCGGCGTGGCGGAGTCGCGCAGTGGCCACGCGGGGAGTATCGCAGCCAGGGCGAGCGGACTCTCTCCGTGTCACCACGCCGCGGGCGGATCAGCCGCAGCGAGCCGCGCCCATCGCGGTCGCGGCTCTTGAGCGCCACCTAACCGAGGCCTTCGCATCGCCCTCAGGGATTGCTCAGCCCCTGAATGAGCATGTCCACCGCCTCCTCAAGCCGATAGCGGTGAATCAACGCCTCCCAACCCTCGTCAAGCCCGGCACTCTCGCCCATGACCTGGCGGGCACCGAAGAGCGCGGATAGCAGAGGGCCGTCCTGTCTCTCCCGCGATGGACGCCTGAGAAGACTTCGAAGATACGGGCGAAAGCCGCTCCCGCATCCACCCCGGCCACATAGTTGGTTTCCGAACGCTCATCCTGGCGCGGCCCACGACAGCTAGTTAGCCAAGAACGGCTTGGAACGGGAAGCCGACGCGCGGACTCGAACCGCGGACCCCTTCATTACGAGTGAAGTGCTCTACCAGCTGAGCTACGTCGGCGTGGGCTCTCAGAGCCGCCTCTCCAGTATAGACCGGGCCTTGCCCGCTCCGGCCGGTCGTACCCGAGCGGGGGGCGCGTCTGGTAGACCGCACTGATGTCGCGTCGCGGATGGGTGCTCTTCGGGTCGATGTGCCTGATCTGGGGCGTGCCGTACCTGCTGATCCGGGTGGCCGTCCGTGAGCTGACGCCGGCGACGCTCGTCTTTGCCCGCATGGGGATCGCCGCTGCGCTGCTGCTGCCGGTAGCCGCGGCGCGGGGTGAGCTACGGCCATTGCTCGTGCGCTGGCGGCCGCTCCTCCTGTTTGCGGTCATCGAGATCGCAGCACCCTGGTACCTGCTGGCACGGGCCGAGCAGCGGCTCTCGAGCTCCCTCACCGGGCTGCTCATCGCGGCGGTGCCGCTCGTCGGAGCGACGATCGTGATGTTCACCGGGCACGACGATCGCCCCGGGCCACGCCGGCTTGGCGGGCTGCTGCTTGGGCTCGTGGGCGTGGCTGCGCTCGTCGGTCTCGACATCCACGGGACGAGCACCGTGGCGCTCGTCGAGATGGGCCTCGTGGCGGTCGGGTACGCGACAGGACCGCTGATCCTCTCGCGCTCGCTGAGCGACCTGCCGAGCCTGGGTGTGATCGCCTCCTCGCTCGGTGTCTGCACGGTCGGCTACGCACCCGTCGCGGCGTTCCAGCTCCCGGCGGATGTCCCGTCCGGGCGCGTGATCGCGTCGGTGGTCGGACTCGCGGTCGTCTGCACCGCGCTCGCGTTCCTCGTCTTCTTCGCGCTGATCGCGGAGATCGGCCCGGTGCGCGCAACCGTGATCACCTACGTCAACCCGGCGATCGCAGCGCTCCTCGGCGTGACGATCCTGAACGAGACCTTCACAACCGGCATGGCCGTCGGGTTCACGCTCGTCCTGGCAGGGTCGGTGCTCGCAACGAGCCGCTCGCGCAGCCGCGTCGCCGCAGAGAGCTGACTAGGCCGGGTCGCCGGCGGCGGCGGCGGCAATTGCCGCTGCGGCTGCCGCGTCGACTGCGCGCTGACGCGCCAGCACGATCGCATGCTCGGCCTCGGCACGGTTACCGAACCCGCGCGTGACGACCATGCCTGCGTGATCCAGATCCTTGTAGACCTGGAAGAAGTGCTCGATCTCGTCGCGAAGCCGCGACGGAACATCGTGAATGTCAGCCAGGCTGCCCCACGTCGGATCGTTCTCCGGAACGCAGATGATCTTCTCGTCCGGGCCCTTCTCGTCGGACATGTGAAACACGCCGATCGGCTTGATCCGGATGCGACAGCCGGGGAATGTCGGGTCGCTGACGAGCACGAGCGCGTCGAGCGGGTCGCCGTCCTCGGCGAGCGTCCCCTCGAAGTAGCCGTAGTCGGACGGGTAGCTCATCGAGGTGAACAGACGGCGGTCGAGGACGATCCCTCCGACCTCGTAGTCCCACTCATACTTGTTGCGCGATCCACCAGGGATCTCGACGAAGACGACGTCCGACATGACTCAAGCTTACGGGCGCGCACCTGCCTGACCGAGAAGGAACCGTCAGCCCACGCTCACGCGATCAGATCCGCAGCTCGCGGGCAAGCGTCACGAACAGCGCCTCGAGCGCGAGCTGCGGGGCGAGATTGAACTGCTCGAGCTCGCGCCACGTCTGGCGCACCGCCTCGACCGCGCGCTCTGCTCCGAGCAGACGTTCACGGGTGCCGTCGGCACGGAGATCGGCGAGCCGATCGGCGTGCATCACCGCGCTCTCAGCCCCGACGGCGACAACGACGAGATCCCGGTACCAGGCGCCGAGCTCCTCCAACTGGGCGAGCATCTCCTCCCGCTCGGCCCCCCGCTGAGCACGCTTGACGCGCTGCTCGCCGTCGCGCACGGTGAGGTCGAGACCGCCGACGACGGCCTCCTCCGCGTCCTTCGCGTCACTACCACGACCACGGGCCGACTCGAGGATCGCCGCGGCGGCGGTCGATGGCTCGAACGCGGGGTCGAGGTAGGCACCACGCGCCTGCTCGAGTAATGTGTCGCGACGGGCTGCCGAGCTCTCGTCAAGCAGCCTGTCCAGCCGGTCGAGCCGCCCCGCGGCGACACGGGCGAGCGCGAGACGGTGCTCGACCGAGAGCTGTGGCGCGCGCGCGTCGACCTCCTCGCGCAGCACCCGCTCCGAGAGGCGACCGAACGGGACAAGCTGGCAGCGTGAGCGAATCGTCGCCGAGATCGGCCCGAGGTCGTCTGCGATGAGGATGATCACCGCGTAGGGCGGCGGCTCCTCGAGATCCTTGAGAAGCGCGTCGGAGGCGTCGCCGTTCATGAGGTCGGCGTTGAGAACGAGGTAGACCCGCCGGTCGGCCTCGAACGGCCTCATGTGGAGGTCGCGGCGCAGCTCGCGGATCGCGTCGATCCGGATCATCTCCCCGAGCGCCTCGAGCTCGTAGAGGTCGGGATGCACCGCGCGGGTCGTTCCGAGGAGGTCGCGGGCGAAGGCGCGCGCGAGAGCCCGCTTGCCGACCCCTTTCGGGCCGTGGAAGAGGTAGGCGTGAACCGGCCCCTCCGCGAGGGCACTCCCGAGGAGGCGCTTGGCCTCCGGCTGCTCCCTAACCGCGTCGAACGCGCTCACGAACCTGCTCCGCGAGCCTGTCGGCCGGCTCGGTTGCGTCGAGGGAGACGACGCGGTCGGGATAGAGCCGCGCGAGCTCGAGATACCCGGCCGCAACGACCTGCCGGAACTCGTCGCTCTCACGCTCAATCCGGTCGAGCTCGCCGCTGCACCGCTCGCGCGCGCTGGCGGCATCGAGCTGGAGCACGAACGTGAGCGACGGAAGGAGCCCGCCGGTCACGGCCTCGTTCAGGGCGAGCACCCGGTCGGCGCCGAGACCGCGGGCGATCCCCTGGTAGACGATCGATGAGTCGACATAGCGGTCACAGACGACCCAGGCGCCTCGTTCGAGGGCAGGCCGGATCAACGCGGCGACGTGCTCGGCCCGAGCCGAGGCGAAGAGCGCGGCCTCCGCCCAGGGGCTCATCTCGACACCGTGCAGGACGAGATCGCGGATCGCCTCGCCGAGCGGCGTGCCGCCAGGCTCGCGCGTCGCGATGACCTCGTGGCCGTCGGCGCGCACCCGGTCGGCAAGCAACGCAGCCTGCGTGCTCTTGCCCGACCAGTCCGGTCCCTCGAAGGTGACGAACACGACGACTACGATACGGCCCGTGCGGGCCATCGTGACCGGCGGTGCGGGCTTCATCGGCTCGAACCTCGTTGATGCACTCCTCGCCCGGTCGGACGAGGTGGTGATCGTCGACAACCTCTCGTCCGGAAAGCGGGAGAACCTGAACGCGGCCGCGACCTTCGTCGAGGCCGACATCCGAGACGGCCTCGACCTCGGCAGCGCCGACGTCGTCTTCCACCTCGCCGCCCAGGCAGACGTCCAGACGTCGGTGCGCCGCCCCGTCTTCGACGCGACGGTGAACGTCGCCGGAACGGTCGAGGTGCTCGAGGCGGCCCGCAAGACAGGCGCCCGCGTCGTCTTCTCCTCGACGGGCGGGGCGATCTACGGCGAGTGCGTCGAACCGGCGAACGAGAGCGCTCCGCTTGAGCCGATGTCGCCGTACGGAATTGCCAAGCTCTGCGGCGAGCAGTACCTCCTCGGCTGGAACCGGATCCACGGGATGACGAACTCCGTGCTGCGGTTCGCCAACGTCTTCGGCCCCCGGCAGGACTCGACGCTCGAAGGCGGAGTCGTCTCGATCTTCCTCGAACGGATGGGACGCGGCGAGCCGACGACGATCTTCGGTGACGGGCTCCAGGAGCGCGACTTCGTCTACGTCGACGACGTCGTCGCAGCGCTCCTCGCTGCGGCCGACCACGCCCCCGGCGTGTTCAACATCGGGACGCGCAACGCAACGTCGGTGATCGACCTCCACCACGCGTGCGCGGCGGTTGCTGGCAGCGAGGCCGGCCCGGTCATCGCGGAGGCACGCCTCGGGGATGTCAGCCGGTCGGTGCTCGACCCCGCTCTCGCCCAGGCCAAACTCGGCTGGCGCGCCGAGACGACGCTCGAGGATGGACTCGAGCGCACCTGGAGCTGGATGTCGAAGGAGTTCGCCCAGGCCTGACGAAACCGGGGAGCGTCGTGGATGCGCCGATGCTCTCTCCGCACGACCTGATCCGCCCCTGGCGGCGGGCGACGCTTGTCGCGAGCCTGATCGCAGCGCTCGAGCTTGTGCTGCTGCTCGGCGCAGGCGCGATGATCCTCGCGAAGCCTCTCTCTCACACCATCCAGCGCCGCGCCGAGGTGGCCGCCCTGGCTCCGACGCCACAGGCGAAGGCCGCCGTCCGTCAGCTCGCGACCCCGCCCGTCGGAACAGCCGCACCCAGGTCGCACACGCGCGTCATGGTGCTGAACGGCAACGGCCACTCCGGCGCCGCGTCCTCGGCTGCCTCGCAGCTGCAAGGGCTCGGGTACGTCGTGTCGGGCACCGGCAACGCGAAGCACCAGAACTACGCCACGAGCGTCGTCATGTACCGCCCCGGCTACCGCGCCGCAGGCGAGCGGCTTGCCCGAGAACTGCACGTGAAGGTCGTCGGACCGCTCGACGGGCTCCGCCCCGGAATGCTCCAGGGCGGGCAGCTCGCCATCATTCTCGGCGCGTAGCTCCGCTCAGCAGGACGGGGTGCCGGAGTTGACCAGGGCAAGCACCTGGTCCTTGATCACGAGCTGGGGATCCTGCGCGTTCAGCTGGTAGGCCCGCTCGAAGTACGGCAACGCGCGATACGGACAGTTGAGCGTCTTGAAGGTGAACACGCCAAGCTCGAACCAGGCGTTCTCGCTCTCCGGCTGGATCTCGGTCGCCTTCTCGTAGAGCGCCCGGGCGGCGTCGAGGCGGCCGCGGCTCTCCTCGGCGATCGCCTGCACGAGCACCGGCTCGAGGTCGAGCGGATCGAACGTGCGAGCCCGCCTGGCGAGGGAGACCGCCTTCGCGTCGTTCGTGATCAGCGAGCCCTCCGCCTGGCCGGTGTAGCGACCGGCAAGCGAGACGCAGAGTGTTGAGGCAAGCAGCACGCCGCCGAAGCCCGCCGAAACGAGCAGGGCGGAGCCCGAGGCGCGGCGGTGCTGCACGGGTCGCGCAACGAGCGCTCCGGCGATCAGAAACACCGGTGCCGTGACGGCTGCGTAGTCCCAGTCCATGTCGATGAGGCCGTGGAGGAGATAGGCCGGCAACGCCAGCGCGAGGGCAAGCTCCGGGCCGCGCTCGCGGCGGCCGGCGAGCATGAGCCAGCCCACGCCGGCCAGCAGCAGCACGGCGCCGACCAGCCCCGTCTCGCTCAGGATCTGCACCGGCAGGCTGTGGGGCTCGCTTGCCTGGTCAAGGTAGGAGGTTCGGTAGCGGAGGTTCGTGAACCGGAACGACCCGGCGCCCGTCCCGACGACCGGGTGCGCCTCCCAGGCGCGCCAGGCCTGGCTCCACCAGGCGGAGCGGTGGTTCGACCCGGTGTCGGCAAACCGCCCGGGGGTGTTCGAGAGCTCCGCCCCTGTGGGCGCGGTGAACGAGTCCCACCACGTGCGGGCATGGAGCGCCGAGACGACGAGCACGGCGACCGCTCCCACCACGGAGAGGCCGACCACGGCGCGGCGCAGGCTCGGCCGGTCACGCGGCAAGGGAAGGCGCGTGAGGAGCACGGTCACAAGCGCCCCGAGGAGCACCACCGAGCCGAAGACGAGCCCGTCGCGGACACGCGTCGCGTGGCTCTGGCCATCGGATGTGATGCCGACGAGCGCGAATGCGACGCCGAGGACGGCCCCTGCCGGCAGGCAGGCGGTAACGAGCGTTGCGACCGACTCGAGCCACCGGCCCGCAAGAAGCGTCCAGGCAAGCGCGACGAGCGCAGCGACGGCGACCCCGCCGCGGGAGTACGTCAGCCCGATCGCGACGACCCAGCCGTAGACGAGGAGGGTGCCCGCCGCGCGAGAGCGCGAGGCGAGGTGAAGCCCGATCGGGAGCGCGATCGCCCCGAGAAGCGCCAGGCTGTTCCAGTAGCCGACGGGCCCACGCAGACGGGCGATCCGGCCGTAGTCCCCGTAGACCCACGGCAGAGCCTTCCCCGCAAGCGACCAGACGCACACCGCGCCGAGCACGACTCCGAGGCCGACGGCAAGCCGTCTCGCCGACGGCGCTGCGACCAGCCCGACGAACGCAAAGGCCGCGTAGAGCGCCGTCCTGTTCGCGTACTCCCAGCTGCGGTCAGGCTCGATCGACCACGCGACCGAGCACGCAGACCAGATCGCAAAGGCACCGAGCGGCACCAGGACGACAAGGCCGCGGGAGGTGCCCCGACCTGCAACGAGCGCGAATGCAACAACGACGGCAAGACCCGTGAGCCACGGCAGCGTCGCCGTACCAGCGCCGCCCCCAAAGAAGAACGCGGCCGCGGCGAGCAGCAGCACGGCCAGGAGCGGAGACGGTAGTTCCCGTGCCGTCCGCATCGCACGCGAAGCTACCATTCATGTCCGATCGCGTCGGGCAACGTAACAATCGCCTTACACGGTCACAATCAGCCGCATATGCTGGTCGTAGAGACTCTGCACGACACCGCACCTGATCCGCCTGCAACTTCTTTGACTTTCATACCCAGACACCTCATGCGCGTAGCGCTCCTCTGCTGCGCGATCGCCCTCGTGCCGATCTCCTCGGCGTCGGCGCGTCCGGCTGCGCAGCCGTGCTGGCAGGTCCTGATGGCCGACTGGTACGACGGCGCGATCAGCAAGGTGTATCCGATCGACTGCTACCGGCAGGCCGTCGCGCATCTGCCGAATGACATTGCGGTCTACTCGAGCGCCCGCGACGACATCCTGCGCGCGATGAGCGCTGCAGCGAAGGGCGAGACCACGATCCCCGCCGAGAGCGGCGACACGCCCGTTCCGGTGACCGCCGATAGCCAGAGCAGCGGCAAGCACGGGATCGCGAAGCTCTTCGACCGCCTCTCGCCCGGGAATCCCGACTCGTTCCCGCTGCCGCTCCTGATTCTCGGAGCGCTCGCGATCCTCCTGATCATCGCCGGCGGTGTCGGCATGGTCGTGCGCCGGAATCAGAACAGCGATTCCGACTCCTCCAGCTAGCACCCTGCCGGAGGAGAATTTGGGACGGACTAGCCGGTTACGGCTATCTGTCCGGTCGACCTCCTAGGCTGCTCGGTCCGCTCGCAGTCACGTTGGGGAGGGCGAATAAATCTTGTCGACCGGTAGGGAAGGGGAGTAGAACGATGGCATCCGTAGAGCAGGCGCACGAGGTAGACGGCACGGTGACCGGACAGGTCCAGATCAACCCGGATGAGCTCCGGAATACGGTTGTGAACGAGGGTGCCAACCTCGCCGTCCGGCGCTACTTCACGATCCCCGGCCGCGACCCCTTCGACGAGATCGACTGGGAGATCCGCGACGCGTTCATCCCCGGCAAGGAGAAGGCCGCGTTCGACCAGAAGGGCGTTGAGTTCCCGAAGTTCTGGTCGCAGACCGCGACGAACATCGTTGCGCAGAAGTACTTCCGCGGCCGCATGTCCTCCCCCGAGCGCGAGCACTCCGTGCGCCAGATGATCGGCCGCATCATCTCGACCGTCGGGCGCTGGGGCCGCGACGGTGGGTACTTCGCAACCGAGGACGAGGCGCAAACGTTCGAGGACGAGCTCAAGGCGATCCTCGTCAACCAGCTTGCAGCCTTCAACTCCCCGGTCTGGTTCAACGTCGGGTTCGAGGAGAAGCCGCAGTGCTCCGCCTGCTTCATCCTCTCGATCGAGGACTCGATGGACTCGATCCTCGACTGGATCCGCCGTGAGGGCGTCATCTTCCGCGGCGGCTCGGGCTCGGGCGTCAACCTCTCCCGGCTGCGTTCCTCCAAGGAGCAGCTCTCGAAGGGCGGCCATGCCTCCGGGCCGGTCTCGTTCATGCGTGGCGCGGATGCCTCTGCCGGCACGATCAAGTCCGGCGGCAAGACGCGCCGCGCGGCCAAGATGGTCGTGCTCGACGTCGACCATCCCGACATCCTCGAGTTCGTGTGGTGCAAGGCCCGCGAGGAGGAGAAGGCGCGCGTCCTCGAGGCGGCCGGCTACGACATGTCGCTCGACTCGCCCGACTGGTCGTCGATCCAGTACCAGAACGCCAACAACTCGGTTCGCGTCTCGGACGCCTTCATGCAGGCAGTCGAGGCCGACGGTGACTGGAACCTGACCGCCCGCGTCGACGGCACCGTCGTCGAGACGATGAAGGCACGTGATCTCCTCCACGACATCTCGGAGGCTGCGTGGCGCTGCGCCGATCCGGGCGTCCAGTACGACACGACGATCAACGCCTGGCACACGCTTCCGAACTCGGGGCGGATCAACGCCTCGAACCCGTGCAGCGAGTACATGTCGATCGACGACTCGGCCTGCAACCTCGCCTCGCTCAACCTGATGAAGTTCCGCCGTGAGGACGGCGAGCTCGACGTCGAGGCGTTCGAGCATGCTTGTGACGTCGTCTTCCTTGCCCAGGAGATCCTGGTTGGCAACTCGTCGTATCCGACGCCGGAGATCGGGCGCAACGCCATGGCGTACCGCCAGCTCGGCCTCGGCTACGCGAACCTCGGCGCGCTCCTGATGGCCCGCGGCCTTCCGTACGACTCCGACGAGGGCCGTGCGTACGCCGCCGCGATCACCGCACTCATGGCCGGCCGCGCCTATCGCAAGTCGGCCGAGATCGCCGGCCGCATGGGCCCGTTCGCCGGCTACCAGCCGAACGCCGCCGCCATGATCGGCGTGATCGCCAAGCACCGCGCAGCCGTCGGCAACATCGGCTCCCCGGATACGGTGCCGGCCGACCTGCTCGGCGCCGCCCGGAAGTCATGGGACGACGCGCTCAACCTCGGCGAGGTCAACGGCTTCCGCAACGCGCAGTCGACCGTGCTCGCGCCGACCGGAACGATCAGCTTCATGATGGACTGCGACACAACCGGCGTCGAGCCCGACTTCTCGCTTGTGAAGTCGAAGAAGCTTGTCGGCGGTGGCGAGATCACGATCGTCAACAAGACGGTGCCGCTCGGGCTCGAGAAGCTCGGCTACGCGCCAAACGAGGTCGGCGAGATCGTCGCGTACATCGACGAGCGCAACACGATCGTCGGTGCGCCGTACGTCAAGAACGAGCACTACCCCGTCTTCGACTGCGCGATCGGCGAGCGGGCCGTGCACTACTCCGGCCACGTCAAGATGATGGGCGCGATCCAGCCGTTCATCAGCGGCGCGATCTCGAAGACCGTCAACCTCCCCGAGGCCGTCACGGTCGATGACGTCTCCCAGGTCTATGTCGACGCCTGGCGTCTTGGTGTCAAGGCCGTCGCGATCTACCGCGATAACTGCAAGGTCGCCCAGCCGCTGTCCGGCAAGAGCGACGGTTCGCAGAAGGCCCTCAGCCCGATCGGCAGCGCCGCTGGCGTCGACGCACCGCGCCGTCGCCGTCTCCCGGACGACCGCACCGAGGTGGGTCGCAAGTTCCGCGTCGGCGAGTACGAGGGCTACATCCACGTCGGCGTCTTCGACGACGGCACCCCGGGCGACATCTTCCTCGACATCGCGAAGGAAGGCACGACGCTCGCGGGCCTGATGAACGCGTTCATGATCTCCGTCTCGCTCGGCCTCCAGTACGGCGTGCCGCTCGAGGTGTACTGCTCGAAGTTCGCGCACATGCGGTTCGAGCCGAGCGGAGCGACGAACGACCCGGACATCCGGATCGCCAAGTCGATCGTCGACTACGTCTTCCGCTGGATGGGCAAGAAGTTCCTGACGGTCGACCAGCAGGAGGAGATCGGCATCCTCTCGCCCGAGGTTCGCGCGCGGCTGTCGGCGGCCTATGCCGCCGGTGCACCCGTGATGCCGGAGATCGAGGCGCTCACCCCGGGCCAGACCGCGCTCTTCAACACGCACGAGGACGCGATCGAGTGCTCCCGCTGCGGCGGTCGCATGGTGCGCGCAGGCACCTGCTACACCTGCCGCGACTGCGGAACGTCCACCGGCTGCGGCTGAGCCGACAGTCCGACCTGATCTGAATGTGTGGGGCGCGGAGACGCGCCTCACACATTTCTGGAGCCGGAGCTACGCCGCGGTCGGGCTGACGTGTTCGACGTACACACCGGGCCCCGACGGCAACGCATCCGAGCACATCCGGAGACCATGCCGAGTAGGTCGAGGGCGGACCGCCCTCGACCAGGATCAGGTACTGCTTCGCGCGTTCAACGTAGTCAGCCATCGTCGGAGCCCGGCCTGGTGAAGGATGCTCGCCTGACGGTCGAAGCCCTAGGGGTGAAGCGCAGCGGAGCGTGCGAGGAGGCCCGTGAGGAGACCCGACGCGTCGTACACGTCGGACTCCGCTGGCGGCTCGACGTTCACCGTTGCGCCGTAGTCGCTCAGGTTCACGGTGACTGCGAACGGGACGCTCTTGCCAGCGACGTCAGAGGCGTACGTCGCCGTGACCCGGCGGAGGAGGCCGTCGCCGCCGATCCAGACCTCGACCGGGAGGGCGGTGCTCACACCTGCCGCCTTGAGGCGCTTTGCCGCCTCGGCCGGAGCTCCGACAAGCATCGCGGCCTGCGCCAGGTCGATCGTCGCCTTGTGCCGCATCGTCGCCACTCCGTCGATCGTCTCCGTGCCGGCGGGGGTGAACCCGCCGAGCTGCAACAGCGCCAGGAGCTCGAGCGGGGACGGGATCGTTGCCGCCTGGAGACCCGAGAGGTCGACACCTGCAGCCTTGGCGGCAGCACCGAGGTCGATCTTCACCCAGCTCTTGCCCTCTGGGAGCAGGCCGTTTGCCGCGTCCGAGCGCAGATAGAGATCCGGTGAGCCCCCGTCGTCGATGAGCCGGGCGTCGACGGTGCCGCCAACGGCCGGCAACCCCGCCGCGGCCAGGGCCTTCGACAGGTCGAGCGTCAGCGCTGAACGCTCGTGCGACAGGAAGCCAGTGCCCGTGATCGTGTGGGTCCCGACCGTGACGTCCAGCGCAACGCGTGCCCCATCGGTCTGGCCACTCTTCGTCGCTGCACCCGTCACCGGGGCGGCCGCGCTGCGAACGCCGCAGGCGGTGAGCGAGAGAGCGAGCGCGAGAAGTGCGAGCCCGAGGGCGAGGCGTTTCGGCACAGCGGACCACTTGTAGTGGCGACCTGGAGCGCTGTCAAGAGCCCACACAGGCGCGTCTCTGCGAGGAGCGGGTCGTCTGACGTAGAACGAGTCCTGATGCGCTGGTCTCGTACTGCGCTGCCTGCTCACCTCCCAGCACGGCGGCTCCTTGGAAGCGCCGTCCTCGCGGCCGGGCTTGCCTTCGGTCTCGTCGGCGGTGGGGCCGCAGCAGGTGGCGCCCGGACAGCCGTCTTCACCGGCTACGGCTTCGAGACGTGCGAGGCCCCCACGGTCGATCAGCTCGACGCCTGGCTGACGTCGCCCTACCGGGCAGTCGGGATCTACATCGGCGGCGTGAACCGGACATGTCCAAACCTCGCGCTGACCTCGGGATGGATCGCATCCGTCCTCACCGACGGCTGGAGCCTGATCCCGACGTACGTCGGCCTCCAGCCACCATGTGTCACGAATTCCAGACGCGCGCACTTCACGGCCGCAAACGCGCAGGCGCAGGGTGGTGTCGCTGGGGCGGATGCCATCGCCGCCGCGACCGCCCTCGGGCTCCCGTCAGGAAGCCCGCTGTACCTCGACCTCGAGGCGTATGCGACGCACGACCCCGCGTGCACGCAGGCGGCGCTGAGGTTTGTCTCGGCCTGGGTCGACGCGCTCCACGCCCGCGGGTACGTCGCCGGCGTCTACGGCAGCGCGGGGTCGGTGATGCGCGACCTGCAGCAGCTGGCGTCGACGCCCAGCTCGCCCGATGACATCTGGATCGGGAACTGGGATGGCCGCGAGACGGTCTTCGGCGACCCGTACGTGAGCGACACGCTCTGGGCAAATCACCAGCGACTCCACCAGTACCGCGGCGGACACAGGGAGACGTTCGGCGGAGTCACGATCAACATCGACAGCGACTACCTCGACGGTGCCGTCGTGACGACGCTCGCCGCACCCAGGCCGCAGCCGACTGGCGGGAGCGGCACGGCGTCCTCCGCCGGGTCAACCGGCTCAGGCGATGGCCAGGCGAAGGCAACGTGGGAGCGCACGACGTTCACCGGAGCGGTTGCTGCGATGCTCGAGCCGTTGGAGCTGAGCGCTCCGATCGCAGGCTTCGACACGGGCGGGTACGCCGTCTCGCTCTCGATCACCGACGCAAGCACGTTCACGCCCGTCAACACATTCGCCGGCGCGCTCGGCATCCACATCGCCGCCCGCGGCGTTCCGGCGGCGCCGCTCTACGCAACGAACCAGACGACCTGGAAGCCGATCCCGGAGCTCCTGTCTCCCGACGCGCCGCTCACCGGGCCGGTCGGTTTCACCCGCCGACACGACGGATCGGTCGACATCCGGACATCGATCGCAGCGAACTTCGCCCTCATGCCCGACCACACCCACCCCACGACAGCGCGGCTTGCCTCAGCGCACCTCGTCGACGGCGTCCTCCGGCTCGGCTGGCATCGCTCAGCTGACTCGAATGGCCCTGTCGCAGCCTACGCGGTGACCCTCGCAAACCACCCTGCGGTCACAGTCGACAGCACGACCCGACACGCGGGTGTCTCGACCTTCCACGGGCACGCTCCGAGCGTGTTCCGGATCGTCGCGTTCGATAACGCCGGAAACCAGTCGGCGCCGTCGAAGCCCGTCGTCGTGCTGCCCTCCAAGCGGCCGGCGGATCTCCCCAGGGCCCTCCCATCCTGGGCGTGGCAGTTCTACGACTGGCAGCGGAGCAAGAGGGCGACTGCACGTCCGGCGGGTGCGCCAAAGGCGATCCCTCGCTGGTACTGGAGCTGGGCGGCGTGGCGCACCGCCCCGTTTCACCTGCGCGGCGCGTAGGGAGCGACAGCGATCGAGCGACTCACGACGGTGTTCCGAACGGCACGCCGTCGAGAGCGTCCTGCGTGGCGTCGTACACGAAAACTGCCGGCGGTGGCACCACGCGAACGGGCGTACCCCAGTCGGAGAGGTCGAGAACGATCGTGTTCAGCGTCTCGACGCCGTTGGTCGCCGAGTCGTAAGGAAGCTCGATCCGGCGGATCAGCCCGTCCTCCCCAACCCACACGTCGACCTGCCCGGAGTTCTTCGCGCCCTGAGTCACGAGGTCCTGGGCGAACACCTGGGCCGCGTTGCTCTCCTGCTTCGCCGTGTCCAGAGTCACGCCGACGCTGTAGTGCGTCGTCGGGGTACCGTCGATCGTCTCCGGGCCGATCGCGCGCAGCGCCGACGCTGCGTGGAGAAGCGCAACGATCTCGGCCGGGTTCGTCACGAGGTCACCGATCGCGACGAGGGTCTCGGACGGGATCAGCGCGATGCTTGCACCGACGTCGAGCTTCATCCAGGTCTTGCCCGCTGGAAGCTGATGACCGACGAACGCAAACGTCGAGTAGAGAACCGGCGCGCCCTCGGCCGTCTCGACGTATCGCGCCTGCATCGTCCCCGCATGACCTGCGAGCAGCGTGCTCGTGTTGTTGAGGTAGCCCGGCGCGATCGTGTACGTCATGTCGGCCGCCGTGCCGTCGAACGTCCCGGTCCCGGTGATCGTGTTCTCCGAGTTCGGCCCGCCGATCAGGTCGATCCCGAGCGTGAACGCGACACGGACGCCGCCTGCCCTCTCGCTCCTTGCGAGCGCCGTCTGGACGGGGTCGGTCGACCCGCTCCCGCCGCACCCGGTGAGTCCGGCGAGGAGGAGCGCCGAGACGACGACGAGGGAGGCGAGGCGCACTGCCCGCCCAAGGTCGCAGACGCGGGATGCAACGTCAAGGCTGACCCCCGTGGAAAAGCGCTGCCACGCAGGTGAAAGCCCGGCTCTCCGCAGCCGGCGAAGAGTCACGCCACGTGCTAGGTTAGCGCCGCACACGAGCGAGTACCGGATGCGCACAGGGCGCTTCCTCTGCCCGTTCTTGGATTTGGTAGAGGAGGTGTATTTCATATGGCAACCGGAACCGTGAAGTGGTTCAACGACGCGAAGGGCTTTGGCTTCATCTCGCCGAGTGACGGAAGCAAGGACGTCTTCGTTCATTTCAGCGCGATCGCAGGCGACGGCTTCAAGTCACTCGCCGAGGGCGCGAACGTGGAGTTCGAGGTCGTCGACGGACCGAAGGGTCCGCAGGCGCAGAACGTCAGCGTCATCGGAGGGTAGAAGTCCAGTGGCGGGGCGCGCCTCGAGTGCGCCCCGCCACTTCGTTCTCGCATGGCTATCGTGAAACGGTGACCCGCCTTCGTTTTGCCCTACCTGGTGGGGCTGCGCTCCTCATCGGCGCTACCGTCGCGATCATCTTCTGGCCCAGCTCGAAGTCGAGCTCGGCCACACCACCCACGACGAGCCTCGCCAACGGGCGTGTGGTCTACCGCCGGGCGTGCGGGCAGTGCCACGAGCTCGCCGATGCCCGTTCGGCCGGCTTCGGTGGATCGGCGAAGGCGGACGGTGGCCCAAGCTTCGACCACCTCGACGTCTCCTACGACGTCTCGGTCGGCGCGATCACCGGCTCGTTCACCGGGCATGAGACGCTCATGACGGATCTCAGCTGGCAGGAGATCCAGGACGTCTCGGCGTACCTTGCGAATGCAACGCGCGGCAACCCGATCGTCGCGAAGCTCATCGACGGGTAGCTCCGCACTTGCAGCGGGGCGATCCGCGTGCGAGAGTCCGACCAGCACCGACAACCTCCTGCGGCAGCGCCAACACCCGCCGAAGGAGGACGATGGCCGCGCGCCTGCTCTACGTCACTGAGCCGATGCTCACCGGGCCTGACGTGCTCGCGGTGCAGCGCAGACTCAGGGCGCTCGGCTACGACCCGGGCTCACCGGATGGGATCTACGGGCCACGGACAGCACAGGCGGTGCGGGCGTTCCAGGCCGCTGCCACCCTGATAGTCGACGGGATCGTCGG
Source organism: Actinomycetes bacterium (assembly GCA_037142875.1). Classification (GTDB taxonomy): domain Bacteria; phylum Actinomycetota; class Thermoleophilia; order Gaiellales; family Gaiellaceae; genus PALSA-600. The sequence continues at coordinate 117,804 of JBAWZV010000001.1, forward strand.
CCCGAAGACGCGGGCGGTACTGCGCCAACCCGGCGTCACGCCGCCGCCTCCCCCATCGAGCGCGCTCGGCCGGAAAGCGCTCGCAGCGGCCGTCGGCCAGATCGGCGCGCACGAGGAGCCGGCCGGGTCGAATCGCACACCCTTCGGAGCCTGGTTTGGTCTTGACGGTGCGCCCTGGTGCGCGATCTTCGTCAGCTGGTGCTTCGCAACCGGGGCGGGAGTCGTGCTCGCACGCGGGTTCGGCGGCCCGGGGTGCACGGCGAGGGGGTGCGCCTCGGTCCCAACCCTGGAGGCGTGGCTGCGGTCGACCGGCATGTGGCTCACCCAGGGCCCCGCCGCACCGGGCGATCTCGTGGTCTACGACTGGGACGGTGGCAGCCCCGACCACATCGGGATCGTGGAGGCACACCACGGCGACACGCTCGTCGCAGTCGAGGGCAACACGTCCGTTGCGAACGACCGCAACGGCGGTGCGGTGATGCGCCGCACGCGCACCGTCGGCGACGTGGCCGGGTTCGGTCGGGTCAGGCGGTAGGGCGGCGCGTGCTGCGGCCTTCGGCGACGCGGTAGTAGTCCCGCCACATCAGCCGGTAGATCGGGATGAACCGCGGGATCGAGCGGACACCCGGGATGAACGGCAGCAGCACGAAGCCGACCGAGAGAAGCCCCATCAGCGCCCAGATCTGAGCGTCGGCGTTCTCGGACGTCGCGAACGGGGGGATCTGGTACCAGAAGGTGTAGAGCCAGAGCCAGGCCTGCCCCGGGTAGTTGCCGGTCTCGTTCATCATTCCCCACTGGCTTCCCTGGAGGTTCTGGCGCCCGGCCATGTTCTCGAGGTAGCTGCCATCGGCGAGAAACAGCAACGACTTGGTGAAGTTCGTCTGGTAGAAGCGGCTCGTCGAGATGAGTGCACCGTCGAGCGCGCCGCTGCGCGCCATCAACAGAAGGTTCGACATCAGCGGCGCGACCGGTCCGTAGGACGCGGGAGCGAGCACGAGCTGACCGGAGACGAAGCTCGAGTTGTCGAGCGCGTCGGAGTACGCCTTCGTCCAGGCCTGCCGCTGGCTCTCCGACGCATTCTGGTACTCGGCGAGCGCTGAGTGGAGCTGGAGATCGGTCGTGGCGGGGATGGAAAGCGGGCCGAGGACGAACGCCCGCGCCGGGTCGATCGCAATCCGGACGCCGATCGCCCGCTGGATCGAGAGACTCCCGATGATGTTCTGACCGGCTCCCGCGACGTGCGTGTAGGGAGGGCCGTAGGTGGCAACACCGCTCGTCCCGTCGAGTTCGGAGAGCGCGGTCGCCAGGAAGTCACGGGGCACGGCGCTAGCCCAGGTCGCAACGGTCAGGGGCTTCTCGTCGGGCGAGGAGAACACCGCGGAGAAGGTGAGAGTGAGGACGGTGACCACGACGAGCACGATCACGGCCTCCCTGATCAGGTCGTAGCGACGCTTCGCCCCGGTCCACTCGACGGCCGGATCCGGGGCAATCGGATACCCGGCAACGCTCATGGTTTCGCCTCTCGTCCTGGCAGCGGCGGGCACACACCGGTCTTACGCACGAGCAGGACGTGGAGCGCGATCAGCGCGCCGACGCCGAGCGGCAGCAGGACGATATGCCACATGAACATCTGCCCGTAGTTGAGGACATTGAAGAATGCGCCGATCCCTGCGGCGTTCAGCCCGTCCTTCGCCTGGCCGGCGATCCACTGCGAGTCGAAGTTCTGCTGCGTAAGGTAGCCCGTGAAGGCGGTGCCGATCGAGACGAGGAACGCCACGGCGCCCGTCATCCAGGTCAGCGCGCGCTTCCCACGCCAGGCGGCCATGAAGAACTTCCCCCAGAGATGGACGACCATGAAGAAGAAGAACAGCTCCGTGCCCCACAGATGCGTGCTGTTGACGTAGCGACCGACGCCCGAGCCATGCCACCAGGCCGGCCCCGCGAGCGAGAGCACGCAGCCGGAGAGGACGATCACGACGAACGCCGCGAGCGTCAGGACGCCGAAGACGTAGATCCAGGACGCAACGTAGATCGGCTGCGTATCCGGAAGCAGCCGATCAGGTGGCAGCGTCTCCTCGACCGCTCGACGCACACGCCCTGTCCACGTCGGGCGCCGCTCGAACGTGCTCACTCGTCCACCTCGTCGTGTGGGAACGGCACGAGCACGGCCAGGACAAACGCGACGACCATCAGCCCGATCACGATCGCGTTCGCGACGGAGATCAGGAACCAACCGGTGTGAAAGTAGCTCGGCCGTCCGTTCAGATCGATCAGCGACGCGAGTGAAACCTGAGCGAGAACGGCGTACACACAGGGGATAGTCCCAGGTCGGTCGAACGCATTCCTCCGCACTCAACCGAAAGCGCACTGCGGGTTCCTACTGATCCGGACGGTTCCCGGCTCCGCCGCGACGCAGAACGCGCATGATCTGCCCGTGCGCACGCTCTTCCCACCGCGCGGCCAGGCAACTGCCGCAGACGCGCTCGCAATCGTCGTGTTTGCGACGATCGGGCTGATCTCTCACCACCACGGCATCAGCTTCCGCGGGTACGCGCGGGATGCTGCCCCGGTGCTCGGCGGCTGGTTCGTCGCGGCGATGGTCTTTCGGCTCTACGTTCGCCCGTCGGCGAAGGCGCTCATCGGCACGTGGGCCGTCGGCGTCACGGCGGGCGTGCTCGTCCGTGCGCTTGCGCTCGGCCGCGCGCTAAACGGGAAGGAGGCGACCTTCCTCACGGTCGCGCTCATCTCGAACCTCGTGTTCGTGGTCGGACTACGCGCCGTCGCGTCGCTCGTGCGGCGCTAGCCGCCGAGACGGCACTGCCAGCTACCCTCGGGGGATGGGACTCTACGACGCCATCCGTGACCTTCCGTTTCGCATCGCCGACGTCCAGCAGGAGGTGCATTCGCAGCCGATCAGCCCGGAGTTCATCCGCAAGACGACGATCATCCGCCTGCGTACGGTCGCGAACATCCGCCCCGAGGGAGGTGACGGTCTCGGCGAGGACGTCACCTACGACCCCAACGAGCACGAGCCGCATCGCCTCCCCCAGCTCGATCTCCTCGGCGAGTGGACGATCGACTCGTTCTCCAGGTTCCTCGCCGAGCAGGAGCTCTTCCCGGCCGGTCAGCCTGAGCACGAGGCTTACCGCGACTATCGCCGCTGGGCCTACGAGTCGGCCGCACTCGACGTGGCGCTCCGGCAAAACGACACGAACCTGGGGACGCTGATCGGGCGCGAGGCACAGCCCGTCCGGTTCGTCACGTCCACACGCGCCACCGATCTCGACGGCTGGCTCGCGCTCTACCCCGACCTTCGCTTCAAGCTCGACCCGACACCGGCCTGGACCGACGAGGTCTTCGCGACCCTCTCGGCCCGTGGCAACGTCGACGTCGTCGACCTGAAGGGCGTCTACCAGGGCACGAACGTCGACAATCCGCCGAACCCCGACCTCTACCGACGTGTCGCCGAGGCGTTCCCGGACGCATGGATCGAGGACCCGGCACTGACCCCGGAGACGGAGGAGGTGCTTGCACCCCATCGCGACCGGATCACGTGGGATGCCCCGATCCACTCGTTCGCCGACGTCGAGGCGCTGCCGTTCAAGCCGCGGTGTCTCAACTCCAAGCCGTCACGGTTCGGGTCGCTCGAGCGGCTCCTCACGTTCTACGACCGCTGCGCCGAGGAGGGAATCGCGCTCTACGGTGGCGGACAGTTCGAGCTCGGGCCGGGCCGCGGCCACATCCAGCTTCTCGCGTCGTACTTCCACGCAGATTCGACAAACGACGTGGCACCTCGCGGCTACAACAACGGCGAGTCGACGCCCGGGCTCGAGACGAGCCCGCTCGACCCGAACCCGCTGATGTTCGGGTTTGGCCGTTTCTGATCAGGCGGGCTATCCTGACCTTGATGCGCCTCCGTCTCGTCAGCTCTGCCCTCGTCGCGATCACGACCCTCGCGGCGGCGCCGACCGCATTCGCCGGGTCGACCGACCCGTGCGTCCTGATCACCGCGAAGGATGCGGCGAAGGTGCTGCTTGCAACGCCGGCGCAGTCAAAAACGAAGAAGGCCGGCGCGTTCCAGACGTGCAGCTACGCAAGCGGCGGCAAGACAGTGACCGTCAAGACCCGCAAGGTCGCCAAGCTCGCCGACTTCACCAAGGGCGTCAAGTCGGGGTACGACCAGATGTTCCCGCTCCCCAAGGTCGGGGACGCCGCGTTCGTCGCCATGGACGGCAAGACACTTCTCGTCTGGTCGAAGGGCGTGGAGATCACGTTCCTGTTCGGCGGCGTCAGCCCGTTTGTGGCGACGCAGCAGGATCTCGGCAAGACTGCCGCCGGTCGCCTCTAAGCGGCCGGCCTCTCCACCGCCGCCCTCGCCTTCGTAAGAGCACGCCGCAGAGCGGTCTCGTCGATTCGCTCGAACGCCTCGTCCCACGTCAGCCACTCGGCGTCGTGAACCTCGGCAAGGTCGGGTGCGAGTGCGCCGCGCGCGACGACGAGGAAGCGCAGATCGAGGTGGTAGTGACCGTCCCAGTCGATCCAGTGCACGTCGACATCGAGCAGCGCGTCGGCGGCGAGGTCGACCTCGAGCCCGGTCTCCTCGCCTGCCTCGCGAAGCGCTGCGGCCGCTGGCGAGACGTCGCCGGGCTCGAAGTGACCGCCTGGCTGAAACCACGAGCCGCTCTTCCGATGGTGGACGAGCAGCGTTCGCTCGCCCTCCGGATCGACGACGATCGCCGACCCCGTGAAATGCCCCTCGGGCTGCTCGCGTGAGAACGGCGACTCGAGGCTGACCACCCACTCGCGCATCCGCGCGAGGTCAACCGCCTCCTCGTCGTCTGCAGGCACGTGAGCGGCGAGAAGCTCCGCCAGGTCGGCACGGGCGTCGGTCATTCGTACTGGAGAGCTTCGAGGACGTTCAACCGCGCCGCCCGCCGCGCAGGGAAGATCGCCGCGAGCAGACCGACCGCGATCGCCGCGAGGATGAACACGCCAAGCGTCGTCCAGGGCACCTGGAACGGAACATCGCCGATCGCTCGGTCGAAGAGCGCCGCGAGCCCCATCCCGACCGGGATACCGAGCGCCGCACCGATGAGCGCCGTCACGACCGCCTCGTGGCGGATCATCCTCCGGACCTGGCGCCGCGACATGCCAACCGCGCGCAGCATCCCGAGCTCGCGCGTCCGCTCGTAGACGGTCAGCACCATCGTGTTCACGATCCCGAAGAGGCTAACGATGATCGAGAGCCCGAGCAGGATGTAGAGGAAGAGCAGGAAGCTATCGAGGCCCTTCTCCTGGTTTGCGATGAACTGCTTCTCGGTCTGGATCTTCGCGTCCGGGTACGGGCGGAGCAGGCTCTCAAGGCGCTTCGTGTTGGTATCCGTCACGCCGCCGGGCATGTTCAGGAACGTGTAGACGTTCTGCGGGTTCGGATAGCCCGTGTCGAAGGTCGCCGACGAGACGGTGACAGATGCAAGCGGCGAGCCCCCGGCCGGCGGCGCGAAGATTGCCGCGACCTTCAGATCGAGGAACGATCCGCTGGGCGTCTCGAGATGGATGGGTGACCCCACGTCAAGGTGATGAGTGGTCGCGTACCCCTTGTCGACGATCGCGCCGTGAGCGCCGAGCCCGTCGACCGCTGCGTCGGTTCCGACCTTCCACTTGAGCCGAAGCATCTGCGACAGCCCCGGCTCGACGCCGCTCACCTGGATCGTCTTGCCAAATGCCTTCCCCGTGCCCGCGCGCACGCCGGCCACAACCGTGGCGATCCCCGCGGAGCGGAGCGCGTCTGCGGACTCGACCGACGTCGGCATGAAGCCATTCTCGGAGGTGAGGGCGTAGTCGGCGAAGAACTCGCTCTGGACCGCCCCCTCGAACGCCCCGCGGAGCCCCTGTGCGAGAACGGCGACGGCGGTCACGAGTGCCAGGCCGATCATCAGCGCAGCTGCCGTCGAGGCGGTGCGCCCCGGGTTTCGCATCGCATTCGAGCGGGCTAGCGATCCTGCGACGCCGCCGATCCGCGCCCCCGGCCACGCGAGCACAGCGGCGAGCGGGCGCACGACCAACGGCGCGATCATCGCGATCCCGACGAAGAGCGCCAGGACGCCGCCGGCGAGCATGAGCAGGCGGTGACCGGTCGTCATGCCGTGGCCGAAGGCGCCGTACAGCACCAGCCCGAGAGCACCGGCACAGACAACGAGCGCCACGACCGGGCCGAAGCGGGCAAACCGGGACGGCGGGAGGATCGATCCCTCTCGCACCGCGGCGATCGGGGGAACACGGGTTGCGCGCACCGCTGGCCTGAGGCTCGCGACCACGGTCACAATCGTGCCGAGGACGATCGAGACGACCACGGTACGCGTCGCGAAGACGAGTCCGGCCTGCGGCAGGTCAGCCCCGAATGCCTTGAACAGCTGGTCGAGCCCCTTCGCAAGACCGACGCCGACGAAGAGCCCGATGCACGAGGCGAAGAGGCCGGTGACGAACCCCTCGACGACGACGACGCGGCGAACCTGGCGGCCCGTCGCGCCCATGGCGCGAAGCGTCGCGAACTCGCGTGTCTGCTGGGCGACGGTGATCGAGAGCGTGTTCGTGATCACGAACGAGCCGACGAAGAGCGCGATCCCGCCGAACGCTAGGAGGAAGTACTGCAGGATCTTGAGTCCGGAGCTCGTGTCGCTCGAGCTCTTACGTGCCTGCGCCTCGCTCGTCCGCACCTGCGTGTGCGGAGGAAGGATGTCCCGAAGCTGCGTCACGAGCGCGGCACTCGTCATGCCAGGCCTCGCCGCGACGTCGATCTCGTCGAGCTTGCCTTGCTTGTGGAAGAGCGCCTGCGCAGTGGGCAGGTCGAAGATCGCAAGCGTCGCACCGCCGAGCGATGAGCTCTGCCCGAACTCGACGATCCCGACGACGCGGAAGGTCTGCACCTTGCCGCCGCGTGGGATCACGCCGACCCTGTCGCCCACGACGAGCTTCTCGTCGCTGGCAGTGTTCGTATCCATGCCGACCTCGCCCTGAGCTGACGGCCAGCGGCCGCTGAGCAGCGTGAGGGGATTGAGGCTCTGATCGCCGCCAGTGTTGACACTGAACGCAAGCCCCGGAGCACCGCCGTGGGAGACGACCTTCCCGTCGCGGCCAACGAACTGCGCGAGGTCGCCGACGCCGCCCTGTGCGCCCGCGACCCCCGGGAGCGTACGGACACGGTCGAGCGTCGATGCCGGGAAGGACGGCGCCTGCTGCGATCCACCGAACGCCTCCTTGCCGGTGATAACTGCGTCCGACTTGGAGTACGCCGTGCTGAAGATCGCGCTGAACCCGCGGTTGATCGTGTCGGTGAGGACATACGTGCCGCTGACCATCGCGACGCCCATCACGATCGCAAGCGACGTCAACGCAAGCCGAAGCTTCCGGGCCAGCAGACTCCTGATGGCGACGCGGATCACGACGAATACGCGTCGAGGTCGTTCATCGTCTCGAGCACCTCTGCGGCCGTCTGGCCGCTGCGATCGAGCACGATCCGGCCGTCCGCGAGGTACAGGATCCGGTCGGCGACCGCCGCGGCACGCGGATCATGAGTGACCATCACGATCGTCTGGCCGTAGACGTCGCTTGAATCGCGCAGCAGCCGGAGGATCTCCTCGCTCGATTTCGAGTCGAGGTTGCCGGTCGGCTCGTCCGCGAAGATCACCGTTGGGCGCGAGACGAGCGAGCGCGCAACGGCGACCCGCTGCTGCTGCCCGCCGGAGAGCTCGCTCGGCCGATGACCGAGCCGGTCGGAGAGGCCGACCTTCCCCATCAGCTCCTCGAACCAGGACTCGTCGGCCTTCGTGCCGGCGACGGAGAGCGGGAGCTTGACGTTCTCCTCGGCGGTGAGCATCGGAAGCAGGTTGTAGAACTGGAAGACAAACCCGATGTGACGACGGCGAAGCATCGTCAGCTCGTTGTCGTTCATCCCGGTGATCGTCTCTCCTGCGACGGTGACGGTTCCGGCGGTCGGCTTGTCGAGCCCGGCGAGGATGTGCATGAGCGTCGACTTGCCGGAGCCCGAGGGGCCCATCACCGCCGTGAGCTTGCCCCGCTCGATCTCGATCGAGACGCCGCGCAGGGCTTCGACGGCTGTCTCTCCTTCGCCGTACCGGCGCGTGACGTCGGTGGCGGTCACAACTGCGTTCGTGGAGTCCATACGACGAGACTAGCGCCCGACATCACTCTCGACCATGAGTGAAAACCCCGAAATCCCCCCGCACGAACGTCGAGGGACTGTCCCTGGAGTGCGCGTTACGCCGAGGCGGCTGCGAAGTGCGGGAGCACATGCCGGCCGTACAGGTCGAGCGTCTCCTCCTGCGCGCTTGTCATGAGGTAGACGTTGAACTCGTCGACCCCGACGTCCTCGAGCGCGCGCAGCTTCTCGACGCACTGGGCGGCGGAGCCGATCACGCAGAAGCGGTCGCAGATCTCGTCGGTGACGAACTCGCCGTGAGCCGCCCCAACACGGGAGTGATCCTTGTAGTCATAGAACTTCCGGGCCTTGACGAAGTCGGTCAGCTCGGATGGGATGTCGGAGTCCCAGCCGTAGCGGTCGATCAGATCCATCACGTGGTTCGAGACCATCGCCGGGAACCAGCGCACCTCGTCACGGCACGCGGTCAGATCATCGGAGACCTTCGACGGGGCACCGACGATGCACTTGAGGGCGTCAGGATCGCGACCGGAGTCCTCTGCTGCCTTGCGAGCCGTGCTCATGATCCACTCGATGATCACCGGGTCGGCGAGCTGGATGATGACACCGTCGGAGACCCGACCGGCAACTCCGAGAGCCTTGGGGCCGTAGCCGGCGACGTAGAGCGGGATCTCCCCGTAGTCCTTACGCGCCCAGGCAAGCTCGAGCCCCTTGCCGTTCCACGCGACGCCGTGGCCGTTCATCAGCTGCTTGATCATCTTGCAGGCCTCCTCGAACTCGGCGACCTTCACTGGCTGCAGGCCGATCACGCGGCGTGCGGAGTCCCCTCGCCCAATCCCCATCACCATCCGGCCGCCCGAGATGTCATGCAGCGTCGCGTAGGTGCTGGCGAGCACGGTCGGCTCGCGCGTGCCGGGGTTGGTCACGAAGTGGCCGAGCTTCATCGTCGATGTCCGGTCGGCGGCGAGGGCGAGGAGCGGAATCGACTCCTGCCAGAGGACGTGTGAGTCGTACGTCCACCCCGTCGAGAAGCCGTTGCGCTCGGCGAGCTCGAGCAGGTCGAGAAAGCGCGTGTACGGCGGGTCAGGCATGACCGTGACGCCGAAGCTGACGGACATGCCCGGGACACTAGACAATGTCGAAATGAAGATCATCTGCACGGGCCTCAACTACCTCGCCCATATCCGCGAGTCCGGCATGCAGCCGCCTGCCGAGCCGCTCCTCTTCGGGAAGTTCGCAAACACGCTGGTCGGTCACGGCGAGCCGATCGTCCTGCCGCCGGAGGCGACCCACGTCGACTCCGAGGCCGAGCTGGCCGTCGAGATCGGCCGACGCGCTCGACGGGTCTCGGAGGACGACGCGCTCGACGTGATCGCCGGCTACCGGTGCGCGAACGACGTCTCCGCGCGAAACCTGCAGTTCGGAGACAAGCAGTGGACTCGTGGCAAGGGCTTCGACACGTTCTGTCCGCTCGGCGACCGGCTCGTCCCCGTCAGCGAGCTCGGCGACGGGAGCGGTCTGCGGGTCGTGCAGCGCCTGAACGGGGAGCTCCTCCAGGACGGCAACACGTCCGACCTCGTCTTCGACGTTCGCAGGCTTGTCGCGTTCGCGTCCAACGTGTTCACGTTGGAGCCCGGCGACCTGATCCTCACAGGCACGCCGTCCGGGATCGGCTACTCGCGAACGCCGCCCGTGTCGATGCGGGACGGCGATGTGGTCGAGGTCGAGATCGACGGGATCGGCGTGCTGCGCAACCCGGTCGTCGCCGAACAGCTCTGACCGGGCCGCGTCAGGCGCGAGCAGCGAGCCAGGCGAGGGTTCGGTCGGCGAGCCGATCGAGCGCCTCTACTGACAGCTCGAGGTGCTCTGGCTTCGTGTCCTCGAGCGGCGTGTGTGAGAGCCCGCGCAGGCTCTGAACGAAGACCATGACGGTAGGAACGCCGGCCCGGGACACCTCGGCTGCGTCATGCAGCGGCCCGGAAGGGAGCTGATGGCAGACACCCGCAACGTCGCTTATCGCCTCCCCGGCGAATCGGATCAGGGTGTCGTCGAAGAGGATCGGCTCGATCGACCAGATCGTCTCCCAGGAGACCTCGATGCTCTCCTCGGCGGCGAAGCGGGCAGACGCCTCCCTCGCAAGCGAGAGCAGGCGCGCGAGCGCGTCAGCGTCGAGGTGCCGCTGGTCGAGGAGCTGCTCGGCCGTCTCCACCACAGACGTGACGATCCCGGGCCTGCACACGACGCCACCTGAGGTACAGACCGCGCCGCTGCCAACCTCGGCTGCGATGCCGCGGATCTCGAGCGCGAGCTTCGCGGCGCCGGCGAGTGCGTCACGCCGCTGGTTCATCGGCGTCGAGCCGGAGTGGGCCGCCTGCCCGCGCCATGTGATCCGCGAGCGTTCGACCCCGAATGTCCCGAGGACAACGCCGAGCGGGATGTCCATCGCCTCGAGCACCGGCCCCTGCTCGATGTGGAGCTCGAGGTACGCACCTGCACCTTCGAGCTGCCGCCGGGCGTCAGGAGCCCGGTCGAGATCGACTCCGAATGCGCCGACCGCCTCGGGAAGGCCAACGCCGTCGCGATCCACGAGCTTCGCGAGCTCGGCCTGGTCGCGCATCGAGCCGGCGGCAGCTGACGACCCGAAGAGCGAGCGTCCGAACCGCGCGCCCTCCTCGTCGGCCCAGTTGACGAGCCGCACCGGAACCGGTGGCGTGCCGTCCCGTGCGATCCGCCGGAGCACCTCGACCCCGGCGACGAGGTTCAGCGAGCCGTCGAGCCACCCGCCGTTCGGGACGGAGTCGATGTGGCCGCCGATCAGGAGAGCGTCTTCGTCGCGACGGCCCGTCAGCGTGAACCACTCGTTTCCCGCCTCGTCGACCTCATACCGCGCGCCCGTCGGTTCAACCTTCGCACGCAGCCATTCGCGAGCACGCTCCCAGGTCTCCGTCCAGGCGACGCGCTGCGCGCCGTCTGCGTCACCGGTCAGGTCACCGAGCTCACGGAGCTCGTCGACGGTGCGGGCCGGATCGAGAGACATCGCGCGCCGATCGTATCTCGCCGTTCGCGTTCGGTACGCGCCATTTCGGCGAGGCCGCGACCGTGGTAAGAATCGCAGGATGGGCGCCGCACCGTGGCGCCGGCGGGTCGGTCTCTCGGCTCAACGTCGTATCGAGGAGGAGCCATGTCGATTCTGATCAAGGGTGGCCGTGTCGTGACCGCGGCCGACGACTACATCGCCGATGTGTTCATCGACGGCGAGCGGGTGACGCTGATCGGCGAGTCTCTCGACCTGCCCGCCGACCGGACGATCGACGCGCGCGGGAAGTACCTGCTTCCCGGCGGGGTCGACCCACACACCCACCTCGACATGCCGTTCGGCGGCACGACGACGATCGACGACGTCGAATCGGGCCAGACGGCAGCGGCCTTCGGCGGCACGACAACCCACGTCGATTTCTGCGTCCAGGGCAAGGGGCAGACGTTCACAGACGCTCTCGCGGACTGGCGGGCACGGGCCGACGGCAAGCAGGTGATCGACATGGGCTACCACATCGCCGTCACCGACCTGACCGTGCCGGGAGCACTCGCGGAGCTCGCCACGCTGCCTGAACAGGGCGTCACCTCCTACAAGCTCTTCATGGCGTACAAGGGCGCGTTGCAGGTCGACGACGAGACGCTCTTCCGCACGATGGAGGTCGCTGCGGCGACCGGCGCGCTCGTGATGGTGCATGCCGAGAACGGCGACGCGATCGACGTCCTCGTCAAGAAGGCGCTCGCGGAAGGACATACGGGGCCGGAGTGGCACGCGCGCACCCGCCCGCCCGAGACCGAGGGTGAGGCAACGAACCGTGCGATCCAGCTCGCGCACGTCGCGGGGGCGCCGCTGTACGTCGTCCACGTCTCCTGCAAGGAGTCCGTCGAGCCGATCGCGACGGCTCGCGCCAAGGGCTGGGACGTCTGGGGCGAGACCTGCACGCAGTACTTTTTCATCGACTCGACGTTCCTCGAGCGGCCGAACTTCGAAGGCGCGAAGTACGTCTACACGCCGCCGCCGCGAGACAAGGCAAACCAGGAGGTGCTCTGGGACGCCGTCCGCATGGACACGTTGAGCGCGATCTCGACCGACCACTGCGCCTTCCTCTGGGACGGGCAGAAGTCGCTCGGCCGTGACGACTTCTCGAAGATCCCGAACGGCGGCCCCGGGCTTGAGAACCGGCTGCAGATGATCCACCACTTCGGCGTACGCGGAGGCCGGATCTCGCTCAATCGGCTGGTCGAGCTGCTCTCGACGAACCCGGCGAAGCTCTTCGGGCTCTACCCGCGCAAGGGCACGCTCGCCGTCGGGTCGGACGCAGACATCGTGATCTTCGATCCGGAGAAGAAGGTCACGATCTCCGCAGCCACCCACCACTCGCGGATCGACTACAACCTCTACGAGGGCACGGAGGTCGTCGGCTCACCGGAGATCGTCATGCTTCGCGGCAACATCCTCGTCGAGAACGGTGAACTCGTCGCAGCTCCCGGAGTCGGCCGCTACGTCGCACGGGCCACGTTCGGCGACGAGCTCGCCGGTACCGGCGGTAGCGACTGAGCCCGAGCAGAGATTCGCCGGGCACCCGTCACCTGAGGAGGGCGGGTACCCGGCGAGAGCGCGGCAGCCCCCCGGCTGCGTCCTACTTGTGTGTTGCGGTGAAGATGAACGCCGAGGCGTTCAGGATCTGCTTCGCCGAGAGTGTGCCCTTGTAGGCGGACATCGGAACGCTGTACTTCGCTGCAGCGGCCTTCGTCATGACGGCCTTGCCGCCAAGGGTGATCGCCTTCACGAGCAGCGGCTGGGTGAGGATGACCTTGTCGAGGTTCGGGCCGATAGCGCCCGTGGTCGCTGCCGCCTTGAGGGCATGGCAGAGGCCGCAGTTCGCGACGAAGACGGTCTTGCCGGCCTTGGCGTTGCCGCCAAGCGGCGGGACAGTTGCGGTGGTGGCGGATGCCGAAGCCGCACCGAGCGCTGCGACCACGAGCACAGCACACAGGGCAAGCAGGCGACGGTCATTGGCACGTAGGAGAGTTGTCATGTGCAGATCATGCCTGGGAAAAGTAACGAACCGCACATGAAAGAGGTAAGGATTATGCGGTTGTATCATCGCTTTTTTCCGATGTTTTCTCGCCAGATCTGTATTTGCGCTCTATAGATTGGAGTCGTACTATGTAAGCAGTTCGAACATTCGAGAAAAGGAGATCCTTCTCATGACGCTCATCTGGGACATCGCTGCACTCGCATTCGTCGCCACGGTCATCGCGACCGTCGGAACCGGATTCGTCAAGATGTTCGGCGTCGGGGCACCCCGCACGCGCTAGGAGAACGCTGACTCGAGCGCCCCACGAAGCTCGGGGTACTCGAACTCGAAACCGCCGAGCTGCGTGGACACTGCCCGCCGCCCGTGCAACAGCAGGTCTGCCTGCTCACCGAGAGCCGCTCTGAGAGCGAGCGCCGGAGCAGGCAGGAGCGACGGCCGATGCAGCACCGCTCCGAAGGTCTTCGCCGCGTCACGCTGGCGCAGCTGCTCTGGAGCGACGGCGTTGACGACCCCGCCGAGTGAGGCATCCTCGATCGCGAGCCGGTAGATCCGTACGAGGTCGTCGAGCGCGACCCACGAGAACCACTGCCGGCCACTCCCGAGCGGGCCGCCGAGGAACAGCCGAAACGGCAGGGCCATGAGCCGCACCGACATCGCGCCCTTCCCGACGACGAGCGGCGTACGGATCGCGACGTGTCGAACCGGCTCGGCACCGGCGGCGGCCGCCTCCCAGCTCTCGCAGACGCCCGCGAGGAAGGAGGCTCCGACCGACGACGCCTCGTCGACCGTCTCCTCTCCCCGGTTGCCGTAGTAGTCGATCCCGGATGCGGTCACGAAGACCACGGGCGGATTGGCGGCCGAAGCGATGGCATCGGCGAGCGTCCGGGTCGTCTCGACGCGGCTCAAGCCGATCGCGGCCTTCCGCCCTGCTGTCCATCTGGGCCCGCCGATCGGCACCCCTGCCAGATTCACCACGGCATCGGCCCCGTCGACAGCCGAGTCAACCTGCTGCCAGCCGACCCGCCGTCCGCTCTCGGTCTCTCCTCCGGGCGCGCGCGAGACTACGACCGTTTCGTGGCCGTCTGCGTCCAGCGATGCGCAGAGCGCACTCCCGATGAACCCCGAACCTCCAGCGACGACGACCTTCATGGCGTCATCGGGTCTGTGGGAAGCCGAGGTCGATCTTCGACGTCGCGGGGTCGGGCCAGCGGGAGGTGACGACCTTGGTGCGGGTGTAGAAGTCGATGCCTTCCGGGCCGTAGATGTGACGGTCGCCGAAGAGGCTCGCCTTCCAGCCGCCGAACGAGTAGTACGCGACGGGAACCGGGATCGGAACGTTGATCCCAACCATCCCGGCCTGCACGTCGAACTGGAACTGGCGGGCAACCCCACCGTCACGCGTGAAGATGGCCGTGCCGTTGCCGTAGGGGTTGTCGTTGATCAGCGAGACTGCCTCGTCGTAGGTGTCGACGCGGGTGATCCCGAGCACCGGCCCGAAGATCTCGTCGAGGTAGCTGTCCATCTCGGGCTTCACGTTGTCGATCAGTGACGGCCCGAGGAAGAACCCCTCGCCGTCGGGGCAGTTGCCGCGGCCGTCGACAACGACAGTGGCGCCCTCGCTGGGTGCGCGTTCGACGTACGAGGCGACCCGATCGCGGTGCTCCCTCGTGACGAGCGGCCCCATCTCGGAGTCGGGGTCGAGACCATGGCCGACCTTGACATTCGGGATGCGCGCCTTGATCGCTTCGACGAGCCGGTCGCCGACCCCGGCGACAGCGACGACCATCGAGATCGCCATGCAGCGCTCACCCGCCGACCCATAGGCAGCCGAGACGGCGGCATCGGCAGCCATGTCGATGTCGGCGTCGGGCAGCACGATCATGTGGTTCTTCGCGCCGCCAAGCGCCTGGCAGCGCTTCCCGCGGGCAGTCGCAGTGCCGTAGACGACCTTGGCGATCGGCGTCGATCCGACGAACGAGACGGCGGCGACGTCGGGGTGCTCGAGCAGCGCGTCGACCGCGACCTTGTCCCCGTTGATCACGTTGAAGACACCGGCGGGGACGCCGGCGTCCGCGAGCAGCTCTGCGGTGAGCATCGACGCGGACGGATCCTTCTCGGAGGGCTTGAGCACGAAGGTGTTCCCGCACGCGAGCGCCGGCGCCCACATCCACATCGGGACCATCGCGGGAAAGTTAAACGGGGTGATGCCCGCGACGACGCCGAGCGGCTGGCGGATCGAGTACACGTCGATCCCCGCCGAGGCCTGCTCGGAGAAGCCGCCCTTGAGCAGGGTCGGTAGGCCACAGCAGAACTCGATCACCTCGAGCCCGCGCGCCACCTCCCCGAGCGCGTCCGAGAGCACCTTGCCGTGCTCAAGCGTGAGCAGGCGGGCGAGATCTCGGCGGTGATCGTCGAACAGGCGGTGGATCGCGAAGAAGAGCTCTGCCCGTCGAGCCAGCGAGAGCGCTCGCCAGTCGGGGAAGGCAGCCTTGGCTGCTGCGACCGCAGCCCCCACCTCGCCGGCCGAGGCGAGATCAACAGCTCCGCTCTGGACTCCGGTCGCCGGGTTGTAGACGGCTCCGTGGCGGCCCGACGCCCCCTCGACGCGGGCACCGCCGATCCAGTGATTGATTGCGGTCACCGCCGCGGGGGCCTCTGCTGGTTCCGTCACGTTCGCCTCCTCGATGTCCGTGCGAGGGTAGCGAGCGGTAGCGTCCTTCGGATGAGAATCGAGCTCCTCGAGCTCACCGAGCAGCCAGGGCTCTGGATCGCCCCCGACCCGACCAGCACCACGATCGCCACGCCGAGCTTCACGGTCGTCACGTCGGGCACGCAGGGCTCGGTTGAACGCGTTCGTCTGGGCGATGCGAGCCCCGCCACCGCTCTGGCGAAGGCACGAGCGATCGGTCGAAGCCACGGCCTCGAGGCGATGACGTGGTGGATCGGCGAGCTCACCACGCCAGCGCGACTCGGCACGCAGCTTCGAGAGCTCGGTCTCGTACCCGACGCCGAGATGCCGACGCTGACATCCCTCACGATCGGGCACCGACCGCACGGGACGCCAACCGCCGAGGTTCGCCGCGTGACGACGTTCGAGGACTACCTCCGCGCCCTCGCAATCGACTGGGCCGTCTGGGATGTGCCCGCGGCGCTCCGCGCCGAGCGCCGCGCAAACGCTCAGACACACTGGAAGCTTCTGCAGGCAGATGGGCGGACCGGGCACCATCTCGCCCTCATGGATAGTCGCCCCGTCGGGTTCGGGCGGGTCGTCTTTGCCCCGGGCGCCGGCATCCTGATGGGCGGAGCGACGCTTCCCGAGGCACGCGGTCGGGGTGTCTATACGGCACTCGTGCACGCCCGCTTCGACGAGGCCGTCGAGCGAGGCACTCCGCGGCTCGCCGTTTCCGCCGGGGCGCTGTCGGCCCCGATCCTCGAACGTCTCGGCTTCGAACCGATCGGATTGGTCGAGCGACTGACCGACCGGCTGTAGAATCTCGGAATGACAGTGCCAGAACCGAATCCCGAGCTCGGTCGCCAGATCGTCGAGGACGCGAAGCGTTACGTCCTCTACTCGTGGTCGGTGCAGGACGCGATCAACCCGATCGCCGTCGCAGGCGGGCAGGGCAGCTACTTCTGGGACTACGACGGCAAGCGGTACCTCGACTTCGCCTCGCAGCTCGTCAACGTCTCGATCGGCTACGGGCATCCGAAGGTCGTCGCGGCGATCCAGAAGCAGGCGGCGCAGCTTGCGACGATCGGTCCGCCGATGGCGACGGAGTCGCGCTCGCGGCTCGGCAAGCTGCTGGCAGAGGTCACGCCAGGCGACCTGTCGCTCTCGTTCTTCACGAACGGCGGCGCCGAGGCGAACGAGAACGCGATCAAGCTTGCGCGCTGGTACACCGGCCGCCACAAGGTGATCGCCCGCTACCGCTCCTACCACGGTGCGACGGCAGGCGCGATGACGCTGACCGGGGATCCGCGACGTTGGCCGGCCGAGCCTGGCATTCCCGGCGTCGTCCGGATGTTCGACCCGTTCACGTATCGCTGCCCGGCGGGCCATCCCGACCCGTGCCCGGTCTGCAGCGGTGGGCCACATCTTGAGGAGATCCTCCAGTACGAGGGCGCCCACACGGTCGCCGCGGTCATCCTCGAGACGGTCACGGGCACGAACGGCATCATCGTGCCGCCCGACGGGTATCTCCAGTCGATCCGAGAGGTCTGTGACAAGTACGGGATCCTGCTGATCGCCGACGAGGTCATGGCCGGCTTCGGCCGCACCGGAAAGTGGTTCGCGGTCGACAACTGGGATGTCGTCCCCGACATCATCACGATGGCCAAGGGGATCAACTCCGGCTACGTCCCGCTCGGCGCAATGACCGTGCGCGAGCCGATCGCCGAGTGGATCCGCTCGAAGTACTTCGCCGGTGGCCTGACGTACTCGGGCCACCCGCTCGCCTGCGCCTCTGCCGTCGCCTCGATCGAGGCGTTCAAGGAGGAGGGGATCGTCGAGAACGCAGCCGCGATGGGCGAGGTCTTCGCCGTCGAGCTGGCTCGACTCGCCGAGAAGCATCCGTCAATCGGCGAGGTTCGCGGTCTAGGCTGCTTCTGGGGCCTCGAGCTCGTGAAGAACCGCGAGACGCGTGAGCCACTCGTGCCGTTCAACGGCGGCGGCGAGACGGCAAAGCCGGTAGCGATGATGCAGAAGCACGCACTCGGCAAGGGCCTGAACCTGATGGCCCACTGGAACGTCGCGATGGTCGCCCCGCCGCTGAACATCACGCGGGAAGAGCTCGACGAGGGCATCGCGATCCTCGACGGCGCGCTTGACGTGGCCGACGAGTTCTGCGACTAACCGTCGCTCAGCCGCTGATCACGTAGACGCGGAACGAGCCGGTGTCATCCGGCGGGTTGAGATCGCGCTGGTCGGCCGTCATCGTCGCCTCAACCATCTGCGCGCCTGCAGCAACCGCCTGGGTCTGAAGGTGGAGTGGCGTCTGCTGCCCGTTTCCGTTCACGTAGTCGAGGTGGCAGATCAGCCGTGTCGTCCCGACACAGCCCGTGCCATGCTCGTAGAGGGGCTGTGCGAGCAGCTTGAGCCCCGGCGGGATGTCGACCGTCGCGACGATGCCCGTCGCCGTCTCGGTACCGGTGTTCGTGAACCAGATCGTGAAGTTGACCTCGTCGCCGACCTTGGCCGTCGCGATCGAGCCGAACACCTGCGTGTTCACGTCGATCCCCGGCGGTGGCCCCGCCGCTCGGACCGACGCCTCCTGGAGCGCCGCCCCGAGATGCGTGCCGTAGCTCGCGACGTAGAGCGTCGCTGCCGCGACGAGGGCGCGCCGGATCCACGCGCGGCGAGCAAGCTGCGACCAGGCGCAGACCGAGAAGATCGCCCAACACGGCGCAGTGAAGAGCAGGTAGCTCGATTTGATCGGGTCGCCGTAGCGCTGCGGAAACCGCATCACCATCACGACGAATGCGACAAACGCTGCCGTTGCCAGGACAGCGAGAAACCCGAGGCCCACGTCGGATACCCTCTCGCGTCGCCTGCGAGCCACCCGGATCGCGGCCGGTACGGCCAGCCAGCCAAGGCCGAAGAGTGCCAGCCCGTCGGCGACGAGCCCCAACACGCTCTGAGTCGACGCTGTCACCCTGTCAACTCGGCTCGTCCCCTCCCAGAACGAGTGGATCGAGCCAAACCAGTCGCTCCAGAGCTCGGCGTGGAGCTTCGGGAGCAGCATGTCCGAGAAGACCGGGCGGTACGGGTGGAGGACGAGGTCACGCAGCGGCAGCCCGACGTAGAACGACGCGGGCTGATGGGGCATCATCAGGGTGGCCCGTGGGCGGAGGTTCGACTGGATCGGGTTATGCCACTTGGCCCCTGCGTAGATCCACCACGGCGACGCGACGACCACGGCGACCACGGCAGCGCGAGCGAGAAACGGCAGCGCCTGACGGCGTCCAACGGCAAGAGTCGCGGCCAGGGTCACGCCCATCACGACGAGCGCCGACTCGCGTGTCGCGGCCGCCGCGCCACAAGCCGCCCCGAGCGACCACCCGAGGCGGACGGGCCAGCCGAGTCTGACGCCGCGCAGGAAGAAGAGCATTGCGCTCGCGCAGAGGAGGGCAAACGGCACCTCCGGGTGGAACAGGATTCCCATCCGGTAGACGACCGGGTACGCGGCGACAAACGCGCCCGCTGCGACCGCTCGCCGGGGGCTCTCCGGCCAGACCTCGCGCGCGATCAGTCCCGTCACACCGATCAGCCCGAGAGCCGAGGCGAACGCGATCAGCTGTCCGGCGGCCCAGGGCATGGTCTTGCCGAGCGACACGGCGATATCGAGCCCCCACACGACCGCGATGGCTGCGGCCAGCACGCCGAGGCGGCGCCGTCCAAGCTGCGCCGAGGTGAGCGACGCGAGGGCGAGGGCGACGAGCGCGAGGAGCCCTCCTCTCGTCCAGCCCTTGCGGTGCGGGACAAGCGCCCAGGAGGGCACGGCGCGGACCAGGTGCTCCGCGCCGATCGCGACCAGATGAAACAGGGGCGGCGTCGCGTACTCCTGGTTGAGCGACTTTGGCGGCGTTGACCCGTGCGTGTCGAGGTACTGCGCGTACTGGAGGTGTGCTGCGGCATCGATCGCGCCGTCTCGTCCGACGGTCGAGAGTCCCTGCCACCCGAGCACGCTGTATGCGACGAGCGCAGCGATGATCAAGGCCTGCGAACGCGCCAGTTTCGGAACCGTCCAGTCGCGCACCGATTCGATTATGGCCGATCAGCCGCGCGCGCTCCGCGCAGCCCGCTCAGCGGTCGCTTGGCAGGCACGACCAGATCTCGGT
Organism: Actinomycetes bacterium; assembly: GCA_037142875.1. GTDB lineage: Bacteria > Actinomycetota > Thermoleophilia > Gaiellales > Gaiellaceae > PALSA-600. Next base: position 137,895 of record JBAWZV010000001.1, read on the forward strand.
GTCGTCGCGCAGGTTCTGCTTCACGTGCTTGGAGCGCAGGACTCCTTCGAGGACGTAGCCGCACCGCTCCGCAACCCGCTTCGACCCGAGGTTCTCACAGCTGATCAGCAGCTCGCAGCGCAGCATTCCGAGCTCGTCGAACGCCCACTCGGTCAGCCGCGCAAGCGCCCAGGTCGCAATGCCCCGTCCGCGAGCGGCCGGCATGACGACGTACCCGAGCTCTGCGGTGCGTGCGAGCTCGTCGATCTGCGGCGCAAGAGCGATACCCACAAAGGCGCCGTTCTCAACGATCACAAACGCCTCGCGGGTCCCCGCTTGGCGGCCTTCAACGATCCGATCAATCCACGAGGAGCTGAAGTTGGGTGGCGGCGGATCGGGCACCCGGGTGAAGCGCAGGACGTCCGGATCGACGCCGAGCAGGTCGAGCTGCTCGGCGTCGCCCCGGACGAGCAGCCGAAACTCAAGCCGCCCGGTCATCCCTCGGCCGCGTTCTCCCGCTTCGCCTCTTCTTCCATCCGCTCGAGCCGGGTGTAGTAGTCCGGGAACTCGTTCAGATGGGCGAGCGCGATCTTGCAGGTCACGTGCGGGTCGCTGTCGGTGACGTTCGTGAGCAGGTCGTGAAGACCGTGCTCCAGCTCGACATCCATCCCCATCCGCAGCTGCTCGACGTCGAACGGGGCCGTTGCCCAGTCGACGCCGATCGACTCGCCGACCTCACGTACCTCGGCAGCCGTAAACCCTTTCCGTTCACTCATCGGCTCTCCCTTCTCGAGCGGCTCAGGCGCTCTTCTCCTTACCGCGCTTCTCGGCCCGGCGCTCCTTGAGCGTCTTCTGGGCGGGCTTCTTCGGAGTCTTCTTCGGCTTCTCGGAGCTCTTCGCGATGACTGCCTCCTTCGTACAAAAGGGGCTCTCGACGTCTCTCCCCGGTGAGCTGCCGATGCTACCCGGTCAGCCGTGCAAGGCCCGCAGGGCGTTCAGAATCACACCCACGTCGATGACCTCCTGAAGCAACGCTCCGCGGACGGGCGGCAGGTAGCCCGCAGCCGCAACGACCATCGCCACGAGTGAGAGAGCGATCCCGATCAGGACGCTCTGCCGGGCGATCGCAAGCGAGCGGCGGCCGATACGGATCGCTTCGGTGACCCGATCGATGCGGTCCACGAGAACGACGGCGTCGGCCGTCTCCGACGAGACGGTTGCACCGGCCGAGCCCATTGCGATTCCGACATCAGCGAGCGCGAGCGCCGGAGCGTCGTTGATCCCATCGCCGACCATCACAACGGCGCACAGCTCCGGGAGTGCGGCGACGGCGCGCACAACCTCGAGCTTCTGGTCGGGCGTCTGCTCGGCGTAGACGCGGTCGACGCCGAGCCGTTCGCCGATCGCCTCGGAGATGGCGCGCCGGTCACCCGTTACGAGCGCAACGTGCCTGATCCCCGCAGCGCGCAGGCCCGCCACGAGCTCGCCGGACTCCTCCCGGAGACGGTCACCGATGAGCACCGCCCCGGCCAGAACGCCGTCGACGGCGACGCGCACCTTTGCCGAGCCGGTGTCAACGTCAGCCGGCAGCCCAGGATCGACACCGTGCTCGCGAAGCCAGGCCGCGCTCCCGACGATGACATGGCGTCCGTCGACGGTCCCCGCAACGCCCCGGCCGAAGACCTCGCTCGTGTCCGTCGGGAACGAGCGGGCGAGACCCGCCGCATCCGCTCCAGCTACGAGAGCATGGGCCAGCGGATGAGCCGAGAGCTGATCGAGAGACGCCGCGAGGCGCAGGACGTCGGAGGAGTCGAAGTCGTTCAACGCGATCACCCGCTCGAACTCTGGGCGCCCGAGCGTGAGCGTTCCGGTCTTGTCAAAGAGCACGGACCGCGCCTCGCCGAGCCGTTCGATCGTCCCGGCTCCCTTGACGACGACCCCAACGCGCGCCGCGCGCGAGACGCCCGACATGAGCGCGATCGGCGCCGCCAGGATCAGCGGGCACGGCGTCGCAACCACGAAGACGGCCAGAGCCCGGACGGGGTCGCCCGAGACCGCCCACGCAACCGCGGCGACGAAGGCCGTCGCTGGCAGAAAGACGAGCGCGTATCGATCGGCGATCCGGACAAACGGTGCCCGCTGCTGCTCGGCCTGCTCGACGAGACGAACGAGCGCCGCATACGCGCTCTCAGCGGCCGGACGCAGTGCCCGGATCTCGAACGAGACGCCCGCTGCGGCTGTTCCGCTGCGAACGCTCCCTCCACGAGCGACCGTGACCGGCAAGGGCTCGCCCGTGAGCGCCGACTCGTCGACGAGCGCCTCATCGGAGACCACCATGCCGTCGACCGAGACGACCTCTCCGGCACGCACAACCACGACATCGCCCGCCGACACCTGGTCGACATCAACCTCGACGAGCTCGTCGCCGCGATGGATGACTGCGCTCCGCGGCGCACGGGCGACGAGAGCCGTCAGCTCTCTCCGAGCCCGCCGCTTCGCCGACTCCTCGAGCGCATTGCCTCCAGCGAGCATGAGTGCGACGACCGCCCCGGCGAGGTACTCCCCGAGCCCGAGCGCCCCCGCCATCGAGACGAGCGCGATCGCATCGACACCGACATCGCCGCGGAGGAGCGAGCGCACGACCGACACCGTCAGGGGAACAAGGAGCGAGGCTGTGGTGGCAGCCCAGAACACATCGGCGCCGCGGTGGTGGTCGAGTCCGGCAAGCGCGAGACCTACAAGCACGCCGACGAGCGCGGCGACGACCGCGATGAGAGCCGCTCTCGCGCGAACCACGGATGCCGCACTCCCCGTCGTTGTCGATTCGGACCTCACCCCGAGAACGTAGGTGGCCGCAGGCGAAAGCGCATGGGATGATTCGGAAGATCGACCGCGTGGTTTCCCACATGCTGCCGACCGACCCAGGACCGCGAAGACCGCGCCCGGTACGGTGTCGGTCACAGGATCAACGGAGAGGTGGAAGCGGATGAGTCCGACCAAGAAGCGCCAGACGATGGGCAAGTTCACACGCGAGCGCGAGCTCAGAGAGCGGCGCGAGCGCAAGCTTGAGAAGAAGGAAGGCAAGAAGCTGGCTGCTGCCGAGGGCGATGCGCCGGTCGAAGATCCGTTTGCGGTGCCGCTCGACGACGAACCGCTCGACCCACCGGTCGAGTAAGCCGGACCCACCGCACCTCCAGTAAGAAGGAATGCCACGATGCGCACGCCGACCAACATCTCACTGACGACGAGGCTGCTGACGCTCGTGTCCGCGAGCGCCGCGGCGGTCACGCTCATGGCCTCGTCGGCCTCAGGAACGACGAACCGGACCCTGTACGTCGGCTACAACGGCACGTCGATCACGATGACGCTGGCGAACGGAACACCGCTCACACAGGGGATGGTGATCCCGCCCGGTCCATACGACTTCGTCTTCCACGACTCGAGCGGTGATCCGAACATCGCGATCCAGGGGCCGGGCCTGACGTCGTTCATCATTGCCGTTCCGAGCGACTCGGTGGCCACTCGGACACTGCAGCCAAACAGCACGTACACCTACCACGACGACAACTTCCCGAGCAGCCCGCCAGTGACGTTCTTCACGTCGGCTCCGGTGGCCGACACGCAGGCCTCGGCCGTCACGGCAATGGACGACACGAACCCGTCGAATACGACGGTGATCGGCGCGTCGACCACACCGAGAGGAACGCTCGTGGCAAAGATCGACACCACGGACACACCGACGCTCCTCGCCCACGGAAAGCCCGTGACCAAGCTCGTCCCCGGCCGCTACGCCGTCGTGCTCAGCGATCGCTCGAAGAAGAGCGGGTTCCTTCTTCAGAAGAGCGGCCACGCGGCGCTTCGCCTGACCGCCCCGTCGTTCATCGGCTCACGGACGGTGCACGTCACGCTCACGAAGGGCCGCTGGCTGTTCTACGCCGCCAACAATGCGCGGCTGTCGTTCGTCGTCGCAGGCTGAGCGACGCACGTCGAGACACCGGTCAAGCGAGCTCAGACCCGCCAGAAGAGCGACGGCTTGCTGTCTCCGTGCCGCTGGCCCTCCTGGTAGAGCCCGCCCCAACGGATCACGCCGTCCTCGACGACGACCTCCTGCACGTCACCGTTGTGCGTTCCCGGCCAGTCGGCGAGCGCCTCGCCGCAGCCGAGCCAGGTTGAGCACATCACGCCGGCGTGGGTGACAACGAGGAAGCGGCTTTGCGGGTGCGCCAGCGCGATCGCTCGGAGCCCCTCCACGACGCGCACGCCCATCTCGTCGTAGCTCTCGCCCTCATCCCAGCCCGCACTGCCGGAGCAGTAGCGGGCGTACCCCTCCGGGTAGCGCCCCTGGAGCTCGGGCGACGTCAGCCCCATCCACTCTCCGACGTCGATCTCGCGCAGGCGGGCGTCGACGGTGATGCCGAGCTTCGACTGACCGGCGATGATCTCGGCCGTCTCGGACGCGCGGAGCAGGTCGGAGCAGTAGATCCCGTCCAGCTGCTCGCCACGGAGCGCGTCGGCGAGCGCGCGGGCCTGGGCGCGACCGGTGTCGTTGAGCGGAGGGTCGCCCTGCCAGCGGTGCTCGAGATTCCAGTCGGTCTGGCCATGGCGAGCCAGGAGGAGGGTCGTCACCCGAGGCGCCTGCGTCGAGATCCGTCGGCTACGCGATGGTGACGGAGCCCGGGCCGCGCTCGACGATGCGCGGGACGATCCGCAGAATGCTCTCCTGAGCGCACCAGGGGATGTCTGCGTCCAGCTTGTTCTTGCGAATGTTGTCGGCGCTTGCTCCTCCGCCGATCCCCTCCTCCGCCGAGGTGAACGCATCGGCGAGACATGTCGCGGCGATGGCTGCGTCGTCGGGTGTGCCGCCGAGCGCGGCGGCGATCCGGCCTGCAACGTACGCGTCGTCGATTGCGAACTCGCCCTCGACCCCCGCACACAGGACTGCGACCTCGTCCGCTCGGCTTGCCTCGATGAGAATGGCCTCGAGGTTGAGGAGCGAGGCGACGAGCACCGTCTCGCACCGCTCGGCAGCGGCGAGGAGCAGCCGCGTGCCGTTCGTCGTCGTCAGAACGAGGGTGTGACCTTCGGGCTCGACTCCGACGAACTCGCGAGGCGAGTTGCCGAAGTCGAACCCGTCGATCTTCACGTTGTGTCGTTCACCTGCGAGCCGAACGCCATCACCGGCGAGCGCGCGGGCGTCGTCGATCTCACCGACGCACACCACCCGCTCGTACCCGGCCGCGAGCGCCTGGCAGATCGTCGACGTCGCCCGAAGGACGTCGATGACGATGCCGACGGGGGCCGCGACCTGCTCGCCCGGCGTGAATCCGACTCTGACCTTCATCTCTCCCTACTTCCCGGCGATCGCAGCTTCGACGTTCTTGACGACGTTCTCGGCGGTCATGCCGAAGTGCGCGAGCACCTCTCCTGCTGGACCGGAGGCGCCGAACGTGTCGATCGAGACAGACCGATCGACGAACTTCGACCAGCCGAACGACGATCCGGCCTCGACCGAGATCTTCGGAACGCCCGGGGTGAGCACCATGTCCTTGTACTCCTGCGGCTGGATTCCGTACATCTCCCAGCTCGGCATCGAGACAACGCGGACAGAGGTGCCCTTCGCTGCGAGCAGCTCGCGGGCTTCGATCGCGAGTGCAACCTCGGAGCCGGTCGCGACGATGATCGCCGCCGGGTTCTCCGGGTCATCGGACTCGATCAGGGTGTAGGCGCCCCGGACCATCTCGCGGACGGGGGTGACCTTCGTGCGGTCGAGCACCGGCAGATCCTGCCGGGTCAGGACGAGCACGACCGGCCCACGGAGATCCTCGACTGCCAGGCGCCATGCCTCGACCGTCTCGGTTGCGTCGGCGGGCCGGAGGACGACAAGACCCGGAATCGCACGAAGCGACGCGAGGTGCTCGATCGGCTCATGCGTCGGGCCGTCCTCACCAACTGCGACGGAGTCGTGAGTGAACACCCACGTCACGTCGAGGTTCATCAGCGCGGAGAGACGGATCGACGGCCGCATGTAGTCGGCGAAGACGAAGAACGTCGAGCCGTACGGCTTGAACAGGCCGCCGTGCAGGGCGATGCCGTTGACCGCCGCGGCCATCCCGTGCTCCCGGATGCCCCAGTGGATATTCCGACCCGCCTTCTCCTTGGTGTAGCTCGGCTCGCCGTTGAAGTTCGTATAGGTCGAACCGGCGAGGTCGGCTGCGCCGCCGATCAGGTTCGGCACGTACTTGCCGACTGCCTGCATCGCCTCGCGACCCGCAACGCGCGTGGACATCTTCGGCGTCGTGGCCGGCTCGTACTTCGGCATCACGTCGTCGAGGCCCGGCGGGATCTGCGCGATCAGACCGCTGAACCACTCGTTGTGAAGCTGCGGGTTCTTCATCGCCCAGGCGTCGTAGCGGGTCTGCCACTCCATCTGCTCGTTGACGCCGCGGGTGCGACAGAAGGCCTGGAAGTCGAGTGCGACCTCCTCCGGCACGTGGAAGTGCTTGTCGGGATCCCACCCGAGGAGCTCCTTCGTTGCCCGCACCTCATCCTCGCCGAGCGCTGCGCCGTGCGCTGCATGCGTGCCGCGCTTGTTCGGCGAGTGGTGAGCGATGACCGTCTTCAGACGGATCAGTGTCGGCTTGTTCTCCTCGGCGATGCCCTCACGGATCGCGGCCTCGATCGCCTCGCAGTCCTCGCCGTCGGCGACGGTGAGGGTCTGCCAGCCCTGGGCCCGGAAGCGCATGTCGATGTCCTCCGTGAAGGAGAGATCGGTGCTTCCGTCGATCGTGATGCTGTTGTCGTCGTAGAGATAGATCAGATGACCGAGGCCGAGGTGGCCGGCGATCGACGCCGCTTCGGCGGAGATGCCTTCCATCAGGTCGCCGTCGGAGCAGATCGTGAAGATGCGGTGGTCGCAGACCTCACGGCCGTACCGCTCACGCAGCCAACGCTCAGCGATCGCCATGCCGACAGCGTTGGCGAAGCCCTGGCCGAGCGGCCCCGTGGTCGTCTCGACGCCCGCCGTATGGCGGAACTCGGGATGGCCCGGCGTCTTCGATCCCATCTGCCGGAACTGCTTGATGTCCTCGAGTTCGAGGTCGTACCCGGCCAGGAAGAGGCTCGAGTAGAGCAGCATCGATGCGTGGCCGGCCGAGAGAACGAACCGGTCGCGATCGGGCCAGGCCGGATCGAGCGGGTTGAACTTCATGATCCGCTTGAAGAGGATGTATGCGGCCGGGGCGAGCGACATCGGTGCCCCGGGGTGACCGGAGTTCGCGGCCTGGACGGCGTCGATCGACAACGTCCTGATCGTGTCGATGAAGAGCTTGTCCTGCTCGGTATAGGGCTGGATCGGATCAGACACCGTTGCTCCCTGCGTAGCGCTTGGCCATTTCCTCGAGTGACAAAACCTCGTAATCACCGGCGTGACCGGCTGCGCCGAACTGCGTGAGCCGCTCGGCGACGACGTCCTTCATCGCCTCGCGCGCCGGCTTGAAGAACGCGCGCGGGTCGAACTCAGCGGGATGCGCCAGGATGCTCTCGCGCAGCGCCGCGGTGATTGCAAGACGGCCGTCGGTGTCGACGTTCACCTTGCGCACGCCGTGACGGATGCCCTGCTGGATCTCCTCGACGGGCACACCGAAGGTGGCATCGAGCTTTCCGCCTGCCGCGTTGATGCGGTTGACGAGTGCCTCGGGCACGCTCGACGATCCGTGCATGACCATGTGCGTCGCCGGCAGCTTCTGGTGGATCTCCTCGATCAGATGCATCGCGAGGACATCACCGTCGGGCTTCTCCGTGAACTTGTAGGCACCGTGGCTCGTGCCGATCGCGACGGCGAGTGCGTCGACGCCCGTCTGCTTGACGAAGTCGACGGCCTGGTCGGGGTCGGTGAGATGCACCTCGCCGGAGCCGTGCCCGTCCTCGATACCGCCGAGGGTGCCGAGCTCGCCTTCGACGCTGACGCCCAGAACGTGGGCCGCCTCGACCACCTCACGGGTGACCGCGACGTTGTACTCGTAGTCGGACGGCGTCTTGCCGTCGGCGAGGAGCGAGCCGTCCATCATCACGCTCGTGAAGCCGAGGTCGATCGCCATGCGGCACGTGTCGGGGGAGTCGCCGTGGTCGAGATGGAGCACGATCGGGATCTCCGGCGCGCTCTCGACCGCGGCCAGGATCAGATTTCGAAGGTATCGGGGGCCGGCGTAATTGATCGCACCGCGAGAAGCCTGGACAATCACCGGTGACTGCGTCTGCTGCGCGGCCGCGACGATGCCCTGGAGCTGCTCCATATTGTTGACGTTGAACGCGCCGACGCCGTAGCCGCCCTTGGCAGCTTCGTCCAGCACCTGGCGCAGGGTCGCAAGTGGCATCGCTCTCTCCTACTGTCGGTCGGGGTCGCCCATTCTCGCAGCGCGCGGGGATTCGCGCCGGGACATGCGCAGTTGGACTAGGCTATCGCGCCCGTACATCATTGACAATCGAAAAGTTCGGTTGTTCGTATAGTCTTTCCACTATGGCCGTCACCCTTAACCAACTCTCAAGTTTCCTGGCGGTCGCGCGCGAAGGGTCAGTGTCCGCAGCGGCAGCGAAGCTCTACGTCACGCAGCCGTCGATCTCAGCGGCCGTCTCAGCGCTCTCGCGCGAGATCGGAGTCGATCTGACCGAGCGCGTGGGACGTGGCGTCGGTCTGACCGCAGCCGGTGAGGCCTTCCGCCCCTACGCCGCGGACGTCCTCGGCCTGATCGGCCAGGGCCGCCAGGCGGCACGCGAGGCAGCCGACCATTCGATGCGGAGCCTGCGAATCGTCGCCGTCGCCACTGCCGCCGAGTTCGTGGTCCCCTCACTCCTGCGCGCCTTCGGCCATCTCCACCCAGAGATCCACCTCTCCCTCGAGGTCGCCAACCGGGCGTCGGTCTTCGAACGCGTGCTCGAGCACGAGGTCGACGTCGCGATCGCCGGTCGGCCTCCCGAGGACGACCGCATCGCCGGCCACGCGTTCCTGCAGAACGAGATCGCGCTCATCGCCTCCCCGGACGACCCGCTCGTCGGTGGAAAGCCGATCCGGCCCGAACAGCTCGCCGACCGCGTGTGGCTCATGCGCGAGCCCGGCTCCGGCACACGGCAGCTCGTCAGCGAGTTCCTCGGCGGCCTCGACCTCCGACCCGAGTCCCTCACGCTCGGCTCGAACGGCGCCATCAAGGAGGCCGTCCGACTTGGACTCGGGATCTCGATCCAGTCGCGCGTCGCCGTCGAGAATGAGCTCGAGTCCGGCGCCCTCGCCGAGATCCCCGTCCAGGGTGGGCTTCCTGCACGCGAGTGGTACGCGCTCCACTCCGCCACTGTCCCACCCCGCCCCGCAGTCAAGGAGTTCCTCGAGTTCATCTTCGGCGTCGCCGGGCAGGCCGCCTTCGAGGGTCGCCAGTGACCCGGCCAGCATTCCATCAGCACACGTCCATGACCATGTCCGAGCACGAGACACGGCCCGGCCAAACAGGAGCGACCCCCAGATGACCGACACCTTCAAGATCCCCACCGGCGAGATCGCGCCGTCCCTGCTGTCAGCTGACTTCGCCCATCTCGGCGACCAGGTCGAGCTCGTGATGGACGCAGGCGCGACCGTGATGCACATCGACGTGATGGACGGACATTTCGTCCCGCCGATCACGATCGGGCCGCTGATCGTCGATGCGATCCGCGACATCGTGAAGGGTCGCGGCGGCGTCCTCGACGTGCACCTGATGGTCGAGCGTCCGGAGAAGCACATCGAGGCGTTCGCCAAGGCTGGCGCCGACATCATCACGATCCATCCCGAGGCGACACCGCACATCCACTACGCGCTCCGGATGATCCGCGAGGCCGGCTGCGCCGCTGGCGTCGTGATCAACCCCGGCACGCCGGTTGAGGCCGTCGAGCCCGTCGCCGAGCTGATCGACCTCTGCCTTCTGATGAGCGTGAACCCCGGCTGGGGCGGCCAGAAGTACATCCCGACGTCGACCGACCGGCTGCGCCGGCTCCGGGCTCTCCTGCCCGACGAGGTCGTCCTCGAGATCGACGGAGGCGTCTCGCTCGATACGGTCGACGAGATCCGCGACGCCGGCGCCCAGCTCTTCGTTGCCGGGTCGAGCGTCTTCGGGGCCGCCGATCCGACCGTCGCATTCAAGGCCCTCGCTGCGCGCGTCGCGATCCAGTAGCTCGTGCTCTATATGACAAGCCCAACGGTTCGCTCAATGTCTACCTCCGGCTTTGTCTACAGTGCCGAAATGCCCAAGGGAGATTGCTGATGCCACGGCCCGTCATGCTCGGGATTGTCGGAGACTCCGGCTCCGGGAAGACGACCGTCACCCGAGGCCTCGTTCGCGTCCTCGGTGAGGAGCGGGTCAGCGCGTTCTGCACCGACGACTACCACCGGTACGACCGGCGGCAGCGCGCGGAGCGCAACATCACGCCGCTCCATCCCGACTGCAACCACCTCGACATCCTTGCGCAGCACCTGAAGCACCTGCGCAACGGCGAGCCGATCATGAAGCCGACCTATCGGCACAACGACGGCACCTTCGGGCCGCCGGACTACTTCCTGCCCAACGAGTTCGTGGTCACCGAGGGACTCCTCGGCTTCTACAACCAGGAGATGTGCGACATGTTCGACGTGCGGGTGTATCTGAACCCGCCGGAGGATCTGCGCCGCCACTGGAAGGTGCAGCGCGACTGCTCACGCCGCGGCTACACGACCGACCAGGTTCTCTCTGACCTCGATCGGCGCGAGCCCGACTCGGAGGCGTTCATCCGGCCGCAGCGTCACAACGCGGACATCGCGATCGCCTTCCAGCCGAGCGCGACCGACGACCAGGAGCACCTCGACTGCAAGCTGACGCTTCACGACACGCTCCCGCATCCGAATCTCAGCGGTGTCATCACCGGAGGCGACTCGGACGGCCTCGTCCTCACGGAGCGCCCTGGCGCCCTTGAGCTCTACGTCCCCGGTCGGCTGCCGCCGGAGCGTGCGAGCGAGATCGAAGAGGCGATCTGGGAGCGGATGCACTTCGCGAGCCACCTCCGGCAGGAGCGGCTCGGCGACTTCACGATCGGGACAGATCTCCACCGGTCGGACGCGCTCGCAGTCGTTCAGCTCGTCATCCTGTACCACCTCGTCACGGCCCGCGCAGTGGTCTCCGCGACGTCGGGCGGCTCCGCGCGCGACTTCGATCTCACAGGTCTTGACGACCTGCTCGGCCAGACCTCCTAGCCGCCTGCCGAGAACGTAAACCGGGAGAAGTGGATCCCGAGGCGCCGCAGATCACCGTGCCCGGGAACCCTCGTCGGTGAGACCGTGTACCGGGTCTCGCATCGCCGACCGTTCCCGACCACCGGAACGGTGATCCAACGCGAGCCGTGCACGCCGAACGACCGGCCACCGACACGGACGACCTGCGACTCGGGAAAGAGGCTCGGGTCCTGCTGGACGAACACCTTGACCGTCCCACCCGCGCAGCGATACCGCGTGTAGGTGACGTCCGGCCCCGACCACGTGTCCGGATAGATGCCGGTGCTCGTGGCGGCGATGCGGACAGGCCCTTCGATCCGAAGCAGCACGAGGCGCCGCGCCACGTCCTGAGCCACGACCGCTCCTGCAACCTGGACCGCAGCGCTCGTGAACACGTAGTCGGCCGAGCCGGCACCGAGCAGCTCGCCGCTCGCCGGGTCGATGTGCACCGTCGTTGCCGGGAGACGGCCGGGAGCGCCGGTCACCGTGTCGAGCTCGTAGACCCGGTGGACGCTGCGATTGAAGAACTCGTTTGTCCAGAGCAGGAACGGATCGTTCGTGTCGCCCCACCAGACGACCGTGACATCCGCCGTCGTTCCGACTGCACGATCGATCCAGTCCGGCCGGGGATTCGTCGTGCCGCCGAAGAGCGCATTGACGGAGTTATGGCGCCACCCGCCATGCGCGTTTCGCTCGACTGTCCAGAGCGTGAAGCCGAACCAGACCGCGACGACCGCCGGCAGTGCGAGCGCCCATCTCGCCGGAACAAGAAGGAACGCAACGGCGAGGAGGGCAGCCGCAATCACGACCACCGCCCGCACCTGGCCGAGCGTGATCACCGTGTCCTGGAGCGTCCACAGCGGCAGGAAGGCCAGCGTGTCAGCTGACGCGTTGCCGTTGATCAGATCCCGGTACGGCACGACGGCGACCAGTGCGACGGCCGCCCCTGCCACCACCACGACCGGCCAACGGCGAGGCAACCCGGTCTCGATCCACGCAAGCAGTGCGATCAGGAACAGCGGGACGACGTAGAAGAGGTTGCGCTCCTCGATCCGGCTGACATCGGGCAGCGACGCGAACGTCGCGACCTCGAGCACGAACACGACCGTGACGGTGACTGCCGCTGCCATGAAGACGCGGAGCGGCTCGGGGAGCCGGCGACCGAGCAGCGCGAGCACGACGAAGGCCACGAGCGGGATAACCCCGACGTAGAGCGCGATCTCCCCGACGTGGTAGGCGATCCACTTCAGCACGACCCCGGGCGAGTAGTGATCGCTCGCCACGCCCTGGTAGGAGCCGAGCTGTCGCTGCCCCCGCACCTGCTGGACGACGTAGTACCCCACAACTGCGGTGGCGAGCAGGCCGTACATGAACCACCAGGCGGCGATGCCGCGCAGCGAGGCGCGGCGGTACCAGAGGAGCAGCGGCGGGGCGAGCACCGCGGCGCCAAGAAACCCGATCGCCTGAACTCTCGTCTCGTACGCCACGCCGATCGCGGCCAGCAACACGACCTGGCGCGTCCGGGTTGGGTGCTCGAGAACACGCACGAGGGCAAGCACGACGAGCAGGAACAACGGGTAGAAGAGGTTCTCGGTCATCAGCACGCCGGTGTAAGCCATCGACGGCACCGCGACGGTCAGCACGGCCGCGACGAGCGCAAGCCGACGGGAGACGACGCGACGCGCAAGAAGGTAGGCCGGAATCGCAGCGAGCGACATCGCGAACGCGTTGATCCCCTTGGCCGCCGCGTAGGCGTCTGGAACCCCCGCGAAGAGGCGGTAGGAGACCGAGAGAAGCATCGGGTACAACGGTCCGACATCGACGCCCGTGCCGCCACGGATGAGAAGGTGGCCGTTGTCGGCAAACCCCCGAGCGAGGTCCGACCAGATCAGCTCGTCGATCATGATCCAGGGCGCAACGACCTGGTGCGCGATCCCATCTGCGATCAACGTCGAACAGGCGACGATCGCGGCAAGCAGCACCCCGGTCGGCGTGCGCCGTACGAGTCCGGCCGCGTCAGTTCGCAGCCGTCGGCGGGACGCGCCTTCACCCACGCAGGCGGCTCCGCAACCACTGCTCGTTCGGGACGACCTTGCCCTCGTCCATCTGCAGCCAGGGGAAGAGCTCGTCTGGGAGAGTCGGCTTGAACACCGCAAACGCAAACAGGTTCGCCTGGCTCGGGAAGACCCGCACGATCGCCCAGAGGATCGGACCGAGCACCTTCAGGCCCATGCTCCAGATCGGGTTGAACCGTCGCGCCAGGACGGATGCCGGAATCTCAAGCGCCCGACGGTAGACGAACCGGTTGTGACCGAGCGGCGCGGCAGAGGCAATCGTCTTCTCGATCTCACGCTCCGTCCAGCGGTAGACGTAGTTCGGCACCGGGGTGTTTCGCACCCCGGCGGCGGTGTAGTCGTGCGCCGCGACGGCGGAGATCTCGTAGTCCTCGGCCGCGCCGACAACCACGGCGACGCGCATCAGGAACGAGTCGTAGCTCTCGATCGCGAGCAGCCCAACGCGCGCCACCCGGTACATCTCGAGGAGCGCAGCGTGGGGAGACGCGCAGTGATGGAGGCCGGCACAGACCACCACGAAGTCGAAGCTGTCGTCCGGATAGTCAAGGCGCTCGGCGTCCTGGAAGCTCCAGCCGTAGGGCGCGAAGCGGTCGGATCCGTCCGGCACGTCGATGTTCGAGATCGTGACATCCGTGAACCCGGTGTTGAGAAACGCCGTGCGGTCAGCAGCCCCGCCGGCCACGACCAGAATCCGCATCTCACGGTCGATCAGGCCCTGAGCGAGAAGCTGTTCGAGAGTCTGCGGGTAGAAGTCGCTCCGCTCTCCTGGGGAGCTCGTCTCCACGGCGCGCATGCTAGATGGTCACCGCCCTTGCGTCCGGGGTGACACCACGGAGACACATGATCAGTGCGCGTCATCGACGAGCAGGAGGACAGGATCAGAGCAGCGCCGACGTCGCGGCCGCGAGCTCACGATCGCGATCCGTGACACCACCGGACGAGTGTGTCCACCAGCGCACCGTGACGCGGCGGTAGCGGATGACGATGTCGGGGTGGTGATTTGCCACTTCCGCAAGCTCCGCGACGGCATTCACGAACGTGATCGCGGCAGGGAACCCTTCGAACGTGAACTCGCGCTCGAGTGCCAGGTCGACCTCCTGCCAATCTTCGACCGCGGCCACGGACTCAGTATGCCCTCTACGATCGGGGAGATGCCATCGTCCACGAGCCTCAGCGCCTCACGCAAGCCGCGGCCGTCCTACGAGCTTCTCTGCGAGCTCGTCTTCCGACCGCTCGCGCAGCTCGTCGTCCGCATGCTCCTCCCGCTCGGAGTCTCGCCCCCGGCGGTCGTGCTCGCGGCGACGGCCACAGGGCTCGCCGCCGCAGGTGAGCTCTGGCACGGCGACCTGATCGGCGCAGCGATCCTGCTCCAGCTCAAGACCGTGCTCGACAACGCCGATGGACAGCTCGCGCGTGCGTCCGGCCGGGTCTCGGTCCTCGGCCGCTACCTGGACTCGGAGTCCGACCTGCTGATCAACACGGCGCTCTTTGCAGCCCTCGCGCACGTCACCGGCCGACCCGTTCTCGCTGGCGTCAGCTTCGTTGTCCTCACGCTGGTGCTCGGGATCGACTTCAACCTCGAGCGTCTGTACCGCCGTGAGAACGGCGAGAGCCCGGAGGCTCGGCCTGCCGCGAGCGGACTCGCCGGCGTCCTCGCGCGCATCTACGACGTCGTCTATGGGCCCCAGGACCGCCTTGTCGAGTGGTTTGTCGAGATGCGGTTACGGCGTCTGCGCGCGACACCGGCCGCCCGGCGCGTCTACCACGACCGCGCAACGCTCCAGATCGTCGTCAACTTCGGGCTCTCAACCCAGCTCGCAGCGCTCGGCGCATGCCTGGCGCTCGGACAACCGGGGACATACCTCTGGATCGCGCTCGGCTGCGGTGCCGCTCTCCTCCCGCTCGAAATACGGCGTGAGCTGAGAGCTCGCACGTAGGATGGGTGGACGCAGATACGCGAGAAGGAGCAGGTGTGGAGAAGCGATTCGTCCAGAACGGTAAGTCCGACAATGTGATCAAGCTCGGAGCAGCCGGTCGGCCGACGCCCTGGTCCGAGCTTCCGCCGCGAGAGATCGACCCGGAGGACTGGGATCGTTTCCGCGAGAACATCGGCGAGATCTTCGAGGCCTTCGGGCTGAACCTCGACACCCCGGGCACGCGCGACACGCCAGAGCGGCACCTCAAGGCGCTATTCGATGCGACCTCGGGGTACGAGGGTGACCCCAAGCTCCTGACGGCCTTCCCGGCCGAGAGCACCGGATCGGCCCAGTCGGGACTCAGTCAGATCATCGAGGGCCCGATCTCGTTCTGCTGCCTCTGCGAGCACCACGCGCTGCCGTTCTACGGCGAGGCGCACATCGGCTACATCGCCGGCGAACGGATCATCGGGATCTCGAAGCTCACGCGCCTCGTGCGGCTCTTCGGCCGCCGGTTCACGGTGCAGGAGCGCCTCGGTGAGCAGATCGCCGACACGCTCGGCGAGCTCGTCGACCCGATCGGCGTCGCCGTTCACCTGAAGGCATCGCACCTCTGCACACAGATGCGCGGTGTCGAGGAGCACTCGCAGACGGTGACGACGTTCTGGCGGGGCACCTACGACGACCCTGACCTCCGGCGCGAGTTCCTGGCCGAAGTCCGCAGCCACTGACGCGATGACCCAGGTCACGCTCGTCTGCGGCAGCGGCGGGGCGCTCGGCAGCTCGCTCGTCGAGACCATGCTCACGCGGGGGGACGATGTCGTCGCGGTCGACCGCACACCCGGAGGCGACGTGCAGCCGCGGCTCCAACACGAGACAGTCGATCTGACATCCGCCGACGAGGTCAACGCTCTCTGGGAGAGGCTCGCTGCCGCAGGACGAACCCCCCGGTGGGTCGTCAATGCGGTCGGGGGTTTCCGCCCCGGCACCGTTGCCGACTCCGATCCGGCGTCACTGAGGTTCATGGAGGATCTGAACCTCGGCACCGCCTGGTGGTCGTGCGCTGCGGCCGCCCGTCACCTCGTAGGCGGAGGGGCCGTCGTGAACATCGCGTCGCGGACGGCCGTCGCGGGGGGCGTGGGTTCTGCCCCCTATGCGGTCGCAAAGGCAGGGGTCGTTCACCTGACCGAGGTCATAGCAGGCGAGGTCGCAGAGCGACGCATCCGTGTCAATGCGGTGCTCCCGTCGGTGATCGATACGCCGGCAAACCGTGCGTCAATGACCGCCGAGCAGATGCAGGGAGCCGTCGCCCCCCACGACATCGCCTCCGTCGTGAGCTTTCTCCTAAGCGACGCAGCCGCCGCAGTCACCGGCGCGATCATCCCCGTCTACGGCTTCGCGTGAGCACCGATCTCCCCCCACTCGAGCTCCTCTTCGAGGAGCCCGGACTGCCAACCTTCCCGCTCCCCGACGCCCTCGCCGCAGCCTACGGCGGGAGTCTCGGCCTCGAGGAGCCGTGCTTCTTCGCCAACTTCGTCGCAACCGTCGACGGGATCGTTGCGATCCCGTCCATCGCGGGGTCGAACAAGCTCATTGCGGCAGCAAGCGCGACCGACCGGTTCGTCATGGGGCTCCTCCGTGCCTGCGCAGACGTGCTCGTGATCGGCTCCGGAACGCTCACAGCGTCGCCTCGCTCGGTCTGGACCGCCGACCAGGCATACCCGGACGCGGCCGACGACTTCCGTGAGCTCCGCCGTCGGCTCGGCCGCGAGGAGCAGCTCGCGGTCGCCGTGCTGTCGGCGAGCGGAGCCGTCGACCCGCATCACCCCGCCTTTGCTGCCGGTGCGACGCTTGTCACGACGGACGCTGGAGCGCAACGGCTCTCGGGCGCGCTCCCGACCGCCCAGCTCGTCTCGCTCGGTGAGAGCCTCGACGTCGCCGCGGCGACCGAGCTGCTCCGCGCACGCGGGCACCGGTCAATCCTCTCGGAGGGCGGCCCGACCGTCTTCGGCTCACTCCTCGCCGCCGGTGTCGTTGACGAGCTGTTCCTGACGGTGTCGCCACTCATCGCAGGTCGCACGCCGCTCGACCCAAGGCTCGGCCTCGTCGAGGATGCAGACCTGCTCCCCGAGCCGCCCCGAACGCGGCTCGTCGGGCTGCGCCGCGACGGCTCACATCTG
Source organism: Actinomycetes bacterium (assembly GCA_037142875.1). Classification (GTDB taxonomy): domain Bacteria; phylum Actinomycetota; class Thermoleophilia; order Gaiellales; family Gaiellaceae; genus PALSA-600. The sequence continues at coordinate 155,308 of JBAWZV010000001.1, forward strand.
TTCCTCCGCTATCGCGTCGTGACAGAGGACGCAGGATGAGCCACACCCTCGGTCGCACCGGCCGGCAGGCAGCGCTGAACACCGTTGTCGCCGGCGGGCTCGCCGCCGGGCTGCTCTGGTTCGGGCCGCCCGGAACCGACCTTGCGGCGCACGTCTTCCAGCTCAACATCTTCGCCCACCACGGCTTCACCCTCTGGACGAACTACTGGTACGCGGGGCGCTACACCTTCGTCGGGTACAGCCTTCTCTACTACCCCCTCGCAGCCCTGCTCGGCATCAAGGTCGTCGCGTTGCTGAGTGTTGCGACCGCAAGCACGGCGTTCACCGTCCTCGCGCGGCGGACGTGGGGCGAATCGACACTGTGGTCGACCCGCCTGTTCGCCGTCGTCGCAGCCGGATCCGTGCTGACGGCTGCGTTTCCATACGGCCTGGGCCTCGCACTCGCGTTGTGGGCGCTGACCGCGCTCGGCAGGCGGCGGTTCGCCCTCTTCGGCGTGCTGATGATGCTCAGCTTCGCCGCGAGCCCGCTTGCCTTCCTGTTCCTGATGGTGATCCTGGCGGCACTTGCGGCTACCCAGTCGCGCGTCGCGATCGTGAAGCCGGCTGCGCTGACAGCGGCAACGCTCACCGTCGGTCTGCTCCTCTGGCGCCTCTTTCCCGACCATGGTCGGTTTCCGTTTGGCACCTCAGAGTTGCTCGCCGCTCTCGTCTTTTGCGCGTTCGGTGCCGTCTACACGTGGCACGTCGAACGCGCACGGATCCTGCGGGCCATCTTCACGATCTACGGCGCCCTGTGCATGGTCGCCTACCTGGTGCCGACCGGCCTCGGGGAGAACGTCGCGAGACTCCGCTACGTCGCACTGCCGATCATCGCCCTGACCCTCTCGCTGCGACGGTGGCGTCCTCTTCCCGTCTCGGTCGTCGCATTCGTGCTCGCCCTGTCCTGGAACGTGATGCCGATCGCCTACAGCCTCCTCCGCAGCACCCAGGACGCGTCGTCGTCGAAGGCCTACTGGCAGCCGGCACTTCGCTACCTCCACGGCGAGCTGTCACCTTCCTACCGAGTCGAGGTGGTCGGCACGACCGGGCACTGGGAGGCCGCGTACTTCGCAGGCGCGCGGATTCCGATCGTGCGCGGATGGTTCCGCCAGGACGACTTCCCGCAGAACGAGATCCTCTACGACCCCTTCGGATCGCCCTCGTACGTCCGTTGGCTGCACGGACTCGGCGTTCGCTACGTCGTGCTCAGCGATGCCACTCCGGACTACAGCTCACGGGTCGAGGCGGAGCTGCTCGCGAGCGGCCGATCCGGACTCCAGGTCGTCCAGCAGCTCCCGCATCTCACCATCTTCTCTGTCCCGGACGCTCGCTCGATCGTCACCGGCCCAGGCCATCCCCGCGTCGACGCCCTGGGTGACAGCACGCTCACGCTCACGCTCGATCGACCCGGGACGTACCGGATCGCGATGAGCTACACGCCGTACCTCGCGGCGCCGGGTACCTGTATCACCGAGACGAGCGGAGGGCTGATCGAGCTTCACGCCCGGAAGGCCGGGAATGTCCGGCTCGCGTTCGCCGTCACACCAAGCCGTGCGTTCGCCGCGCTCGCCGGGACGACGACGTCCTGTCCCGAGCGCTAGGACTCAGGACGAGCTGACGAGACGCGTACCGGTCGCCTTGAACGAGGCGACCGCCCGACCGCCGACCACGAGCCCGAGCTTCTCGAGCGACGCCTCGGTCACCTCTGCCGTGATCGGCCCGATCATCACCCGCACACGGTTGCCGATGTGGACGAGCGACCGCACCTCACCGTCGATGACGTTCAGCGCCGAATCGACGTGGTGAGCGTGACCGACGGACACCTCCCACGGGTAGACAACGACACCCACCTCACCGTCACCGGGGTCGGTGGAGTACACGGTCTCGCCTGAGGCGAGCGTGATCACCGTCAGGTCATCCTCGCGACGGTGCGCGACTCCGTGGAGAAGGTTTGCCCCGGTGAACGACGCAACGAACACGTCGGCCGGACGCGAGACGAGCTCCTGGGGTGAGGCGAGCTGTCGAAGCTGCCCATCGACGATCACCCCGACCCGATCGGCCAGGGCCGCCGCATCCTCGTAGTCGTGCGTGACAAGAAGCGTCGGGAAGCCGAGCTCGCGGAGCAGCTCCTGGAGCTCACCGCGCACGGCGACCTTGGTGTGGGCGTCGAGCGCGGAGAGCGGCTCATCGAGGAGCAGCACTCCGGGATCTCGGGCGATCGCGCGCGCAAGCGCGACCCGCTGGCGCTCTCCACCGGAGAGGTGTGTCGGGCGCGCATCCGCCAGGTGGGAGATCCGGAACCGCTCGAGCAGCTCGTCGACCCGCGCGCGTCCCCCATACGCCACGTTCTGGCGAACGGTCATGTGCGGGAAGAGCGCGTACTCCTGGAACACGAGGCCGACCCGGCGCTGATCCGGGCTGCGAGAGATCTTCGCCGCAGCGTCGAACCAGACCTCTTCTGCGAGCGTGATCCGTCCCGCCGTCGGCTTGACCAGGCCGGTGACGGCTCGCAGCACCGATGTCTTCCCCGCCCCGGATGGTCCGACGAGCGCAACTGTCCCTGCGACCTCGAGCTCGATCTGGAGGTCGAACGACCGCAGCGGCACCCGGCAGTCGATCGAGAGCGTCGACACGGTCAGGCCCCCTCACGCCCGGTGACGAGCGGGGTACGTGCGCGCTGCCAGAGGCCGGTCGCCTTGAGCGAGAGCAGGATGGCAAGGCTGATCACGACGAGCAGCGCGCTGATCGCGAGCGCGACATCGATGTTCGCTTCGAACTCGGTGTAGACCGCGAGAGGAAGGGTCTGGGTCCTCCCCTGCAGGCTGCCCGCGAACATGATCGTCGCTCCGAACTCACCGAGCCCGCGCGCCATGCAGATCGCCTCGCCTGCCGCGAGGCCGCCCTGGGCAAGCGGGAGCGTGACCCGGAAGAACGTGCGGACAGACCCGGCGCCAAGCGTTCGCGATGCGGCGATCAGGTTCGCATCGACTGCCTCGAAAGAGGCGATCGCCTGACGGATGTAGAACGGCCCCGAGACGAGACAGATCGCGAGCACGACCGCGATCTGGTTGAACGAGACGTCGATGTGGAGGAAGCGCAGGGTCGAGCCGAGCAGGCCGTAGCGACCGAATGCGACGATCAGCCCGAGGCCTGCAACGGCAGGCGGGAGCACGATCGGAAGCTCGACCAGGGTGACGACGATCGATCGTCCCGGGAACCGCCGCGACGCGAGGAAGTACGCGGTCGGTGTTCCGAGCAGAAGGATCACGATCTGCGAGATCACGATCGTCTTGAGGCTGACCACGAGGGCGTCGGTCACAACCGGGTTCGAGAACTCGTGGATGAGCCTCGTCACCGGAACATGCGTGAAGATCGCAACGATCGGCAGGACGAGGAAGCCCATCGCCACGAGGATCGCGGCGAAGAAGACCAGGCCGAGGAGCGCACGGGTGAGCGGGGGTCTCATGGTGCGCAGGCGCGGTCGCGGGTCAGTGCTGGACCATCACCGACGTCGACTTCACGATCGCCGTCGCCGACATGCCGGGCTTGAGATCGAGCTCCTCGACCGCATCCCGCGTGACCAGGGCAACAAGCCGGACGGGGTCGCTGACCACCATCTCGACCTGCGCCATCAACCCTTCGATCTTCACGTCGGTGACAACCGCGTTGAACCTGTTCCGGGCACTCAGGTGAGCGAGGCCCGATTCGCCGCGCAGCCGCTCGATCTCGCTCGCCGGCACCACACGATGGTTGCTGCGATCGCGCTCCGCCTTGATCCGCCCCTGGCGGTCCCAACGTCGGAGCGTGTCGACGCTGATCCCGAGGGTCTTCGCCGCCTCGCCCGCGCTGTAGTACTCCCTCGGCATCTGCGCTTCCTCTCGTCCGTGGGGCTGCGGTGCAACTGCACCAGCGTCATCCCCTGTGCACGCACGGTACCTATGCAACTCCTAGCCGGCAACCGCGCCTCTCGTTTGAAGCTGGGTCGGCAGCCGGGGGTGGCATCCCGGCTGCCGACCCAGCGGCGCACAGGGGGGGGGACCCGTGCGCGCTCGGAGAGTGGATGGCGTGCCGCCACTATAGTCATCGCCTGACTACCTGTCAAGGTACGCGCCGGGCGGGATCTGCAAGTCGTACCGAGTACCCTTCGGTCGAGATGGGAGTCGATCGCGAACTGGCGCCGGGTGAGTGGTCGGTGCTCGCGCTGCTTACCGAAGGCCACTCGCACGGATGGGCTCTGGCCCGGGAGATGGCCCGCGACGGTGCCGTCGGGCGCGTCTGGGCAGTCGGGCGTCCCCTCGTCTACCGAGCGCTCGAGGTCCTCGAAGAACGAGGCCTCGTCGTCGCAACCGGCGCCGAGCCGGGAACGCGAGGGCCAAACCGGATGCTCTTTGCCGCGACCGACGAGGGGCGAGAGGCGCTAAGAGCATGGCTTGTTGTACCGGTCGACCACGTCCGCGAGGTGCGGTCGCTCTTCCTCCTGAAGCTCGTTCTGATCGTCCGGGCCGGCCTCGAGCCGGCGGCACTCCTCGTGGCCCAGCGCGCACTTACCGTCCCCTCGGTCGAGACACTCGAGGCCCGGCTCGGCCAGAGCGAAGGCACCGAGCAGGTCTTCGTCCGATTCCGACTCGAGACGACCCGGGCGGTCATCGCGTTCATCGACGCGATGCTGGCCGAACCGCCGACACGGCTCTGATGCGAGGGCACTGGGGCCGGCTTAGCGAACGGTGAACGTCCGGGGACTCGTCGCCGTCCCCGCTGGATTCGTGACGGTGATCGATCCGCTCCGTGCTCGCTCCGGGACGACAACCGAGAGCCGGAAGGGGCCGAGCACCTTGAAGGCGGCCGGCACGCCCCGGAATGTCACGGCGGTCGTCGAGTCAAGGTTCGTGCCGCGGACACTCAACGTCGCCCCGGGCTTCGCGGACAGGCGCGACACCGTGGCAACGGTCGGCACCGGCGCGGTCAGCGGCAGGAACCCGCTTCGCACGAAGACAAGCTGGCCAACCGGACTGAGCACCCGCTTGACCCACGCCTGGGCGGCTGCCTGATTCGGGCTCGCGGTGACGATCGCGAGCGAGTAGGTGATCTTCGGCTGAGCCCAGGCGGGCACCTTGATCAGAATGAGGTCGGTCGGGTCGATCACGTAGTCGGACGTGTAGACAAAACCGGCGTCGACCTGACCTGTAGCGACCTTCGTCACGACGCTCGAATCCGAGGTCTCCTGGCTCACGACATTGGCCTGAATCGCGGTGTTCAGCCCCATCTGGTTGAGCACCTGCACCGTGTAGACCCCGACAGGGACGGTTGTCGCGGCAATATCGATCTTGATCCCCGGCTTTGTCAGGTCGTAGATCGAATGCACGCCAGCAGGGTTTGACTTCGGAACGACGACCGCGAGCGTGTTGCGCGTGAACTCGATCGGCTTCTCGACCTTGCCGGCGGCGTACAACGCCGCGGGGGTCGTGGTGTTCGCCGACATGAAGACGTCCGCCGGCGCACCGTTGCTGATCTGGTTCGCCAGGGTATTCGAGCTGCCAAAGGAGTAGGTGTTGCCGGCGTCGATCCCGGGAAGCACATCCGTCATCGATGACCCCGCGAAGACCGTGATCCCGGACAGCGAATGGCCGGAGCGGGCTCCGGCACCCGCAGCTCCGAAGGCGAGTCCGACCACGAGCGATGCAGCGAGTGCCAGCCACGCCGCCCGGGATGTCCGAAATCCCGTGCTCATGCGGTGAACGCGTCCATCGTGTTCGACACCTGATCGATGCTGAGCGCGGGCGGGAACGCCTCGCTGAAGGTCTTACCGCCCGTCGCCTGGGTGAAGTACGCCAGGTGCTGGGCCTCGGCAGCGGCGATCTGGGCCAGTCCCTGCTTGAACCCGGCAGTCTGCATGCCGCCGATCGCGCCCAGGTACGCGCCGAGACTCAGCGTCTCGAACTGTCGGGCAAGTTTGAGGATCGAGGTGCCGGATCCGAACGTCCCCTTCGGGTAGACGAAGTCGAAGTCTGCGGCCGTTGCCGGTGTCAGACCGGCGCCGCCGATGATCCCTGCGACCGAGTCGTAGTGCTTCTGCTCGTGGATGAGAGCTCGCCTGAGATACCCGACGACCCGACGACGCGAGAGCCCCGCAGCAACCGCCCGCGCGTAGAAGTCCGCTGTCAGAAGCTCGACGCCGACGAGAAGCCGGGCGTAGGCGAGATCGAGGTTCGGGAGCGGGTCGGCCGACGCGCCACCGGCGAACGCCCCGGAGAGACCGGCCCCGAGCATGACCGCAGCACCGCCCCTCGCTCCTCGGAGGAAGAACTCACCGCGCGTGATCGGGAAAAGCACTCCCTCATTCTCCTCTGTCGCCGGGTGCTCGGTGGGATGCATCGCCTCTGCCATGGTATTGCGTAGGCATCCACAGGCGCGGGCCAAAGTAGCAGGCCTCCGTTGAAACGACAAGCCTGCCGCAACGCGCGATCGGACGCCGATCGGCCGTCGCCAGCGCAAACCGACCGGGGCCGCCGGCGCGTAATCTGAACTGGTGGGAGGCGACCGCGTACTGGCACCGGGAGAGTGGGCTGTTCTCGCTCTCCTGAGTGAGAAACCGACACACGGGTGGGCGATCGCGGCGCAGCTCTCACCGAAGGGCGAGCTCGGATCGATCTGGTCGCTTGGCCGCCCGCTCGTCTACCGCTCGCTCGAGATCCTCGAGGCGCGGCATCTGATCGAGGCGGCAGGGAGCGAGCCCGGCGCACGTGGGCCGAACCGCACGATCTTCAAGGTCACCCCGAGCGGCCGGCTTGCGATGAACTCCTGGCTCGACGATCCGGTCGAGCATGTCCGCGACGGGCGCTCCCAGCTTCTGCTCAAGCTCGTCTTCGCCGAGCGCGCCGGGATCGATCCACAGCCGATGCTCGAGGCGCAGCACGAGGCGACGGTTGCAGCCGTGCAGGCGCTCGAGACGAAGGTCGCAGCGAGCACCGGCAGCGAGGGCATCCTGCTGCGCTTCCGACTCGAGTCGACCCGAGCGGTCGTGCGCTTCGTCGAGGGAGTCCTCGCGGACAACGCGCCACGCGCGAGCTAGCTCGGGAGCAGGAACGGCACGAACGGTGTGAGGTCGGTAGACGTCGGCGTCGGCACCTGGTCGTTCTGACAGACGGCGGTCTCGAGAAGTGCGAGCTCGCGACCGTGGAGCCAGTTGCGGTAGTTCGTCTCGCGCGCAAGCCGCGTCAGCGCGGTGCGAGCCGCGGCGACCGCGTCGGCGTGTCGGATCAACCCGAGCGGGAGCGCCGGCCCAGTCGGGGTGACGTCGAAGGCTCCGTCGGGCGTGTCGATCTGGCCCGCGCCGGCGAGCGTGAAGACCTCGGCCGGGGCGAGTGTGGCGACGGCCCAGCCCCGCGTTGTCCCGCCGAGCCAGGCGGCCCTGCGCGTGGTCGAGACAAGCCGGACGGACTGGTCGGAGTAGGTTGCGAGAAAGTCACTGATCCGCGCGGCCGTCGGGGCGGCGGGGCGGAACCTCGACTCCACCTCGTCCTTCTGGAGCCGTGCAGCGATGATCGTGCGCGCGTCACCCAGCGTGAGCTTTGCGGCCGTCAGCGCGGCGCGATACCGCGCCCTGTCCCCTCCGAAGCTCGTCTGGATGACGGCACGCTCAGCCGACTGCACGTCCCGCGGGTCGACCGGCTGCTCCACGGCAAGAACGGCCTGCTCGAGGAGGACGCTCGTGGCATATCCCGCGTCGCCCGTCAGTGTGGTGAACCGTGAGACTGCATTCCTCAGGATCTCCCCGCCATCGAAGATGCAGCGGTCGTTTGCCGGAACTGTGAGCTGGCCGACTGTGAGCGAGGGGTCGAAGCTTGGCCCGCCGACTGTCGGGGCGTCGCAGAGGCTCTGATCGCGCACCCAGAGCCAGACACACGCCGCCGCCGCCTTGTCGGGATCGATGGTCGCAGTCGTGCTGAACGTCGCCCACCCCCACGACCAGACGCCGGCGAGCTTGAACTGGGTGGTGACGGCCTTTGCCGCCAACGCTTCGAGCTTGACAATCTCGAGCCAGGCCGAGGTCGGCTCGAGCCCAGCGCGGGTGCCGAGTCCCGGCGCGGAGGTGAACTGCATCTCAAGGGCGATGCGACCCGACGGAATACCGATCGCCGTGAACTTTCCGACCAGACTCCGCATCCCCTGACGCATCGAGCGGCTAGCTGCGACCGAGCCCAGCTTCGAGAGTCCGGCGGTGTTCGGTGATGTGAAGTAGACCTGGCGAAGGATGATCGCGACCTGGGAGACCTGTTGCCACCAGTACTTCGCCTCGTCGCTCGCCGTGAACGGCGGGTTCGGGACCGAGATGAGCGGTCGCGCGCCGAGGTTGGAGAGCGCGTTCAGAAACGCGAGGACGTTCGCCCGGTAGGTGTCGTTGTTCGGCGTCCACGGAGTGGCGGTCTGGGCGCCGGCAAGCTCGTTCTCGGCGATCAACGGGTTGTCGCAGCCGGTGACCGAGACGGCGTAGTCGTAGAAGGTCTTGGCCCGCCCGGTAATCAGCGACGGGTCAGCGGGGTTCGCGGTCGTCCCGACGCGCTTGTTGAAGTTGAGGTCGAAAAGCATCGTCGCCGCTCCCGCCGCCCGGAACTGCGCGGGGGTATCCGTCCCGGAGGCGACCGAGAGCACCATCCCCGGCTTCACCTGGATCGGCGCGTCGTGGCCTGCAAAGTCGACCCAGACAGGGCCGCTGGCCGGGAGAACGCACGGGTCGGCAAGCGCAGCCGGCGCAACAACCCCGGTAACGGCAAGCACGAGCGAGACTGCGAGGAGACGCTTCACGAACCCGGTCAAGGGTAGCGGCGGGGCGGCGGGGCTCAGACCCGGGCCGCACCGACATGCGCCCGCGTCACATCAGCTGGCGTGCGACATCCGACAAGCTGGAGCGCAAGCTCGGTCTCGGCCTGGAGAAGCGCGAGCACATGGCGGGCCCCCGCCTCGCCGCCGACGACGAGCCCCCACAGAGCCGGCCGACCGACCAGGACGGCGCGTGCACCAAGCGCAAGCGCCTTGACGACGTCGGTGCCTCGACGGATCCCCCCGTCTAGCAGCACCTCGATCCGGCCGTCGACCGCCTCGACGACCTCGGAGAGCGCGTCGATCGTCGCCGCCACGCCGTCGAGTTGCCGGCCCCCGTGGTTTGACACGACGACGGCGGCCGCGCCATGCTCACAGGCAAGCCGCGCATCCTCGGCGGTGAGCACTCCCTTGACGACGACCGGTAGGCCGGACTCGGACGAGAGCCGTTCGACGTCCTTCCACGTCAGCGACGCGGTCATGTGGCCAAACGCGCTCATCGGCGTGGGACGGTCGTGACTCACAGCGGCGACCTGAAACTCCGCCGGAATGGCAAAGCCGGTTCGGAGGTCGCGTTCGCGTCGGCCAAGCACGGGCGTATCTGCTGTCAGGACGAGCGCCTCGAAGCCGTTCTCGCGCACGTCGGCGACGATCTCGGCGGCGTAACCGGTGTCCCGCGGGACGTAGAACTGGAACCACCGACCCACCCCGGTCGCGGCGATCTCGGCGCGGCTCGCGGTTGCGAGCGTTGAGAGACACATGATCGTCCCGGCCGCTGCCGCCGCCCGCGCCATCCCGACCTCACCGTCTGGATGCGCGACCCGCTGAAACGCCATCGGCGCGACGAGCACAGGGAGCGCGACCTCGCGCCCGAGGACGGTCGTCGTCGTCGAGGGATCTGCGACGTCGACGAGGACGCGCGGCCGAAGCTGCCAGCGGCGAAACGCCTCGACGTTGTCGTGCAGCGTCTGCTCGTCGTTCGCACCGCCGGCGAAGTACGCGTGAGCCCCTGCCTCGAGCGAGTGGGCGGCGAGCTCCTCGTACTCGAAGACGTTCAGCGGCTCCACGCCGCGAGGATAGTCCGGGCTCTACGCGGTGGGCGGGAAGCCCTGGATGTAACAGATCTCCGGATACGCCGGGTCGTCGCAGATCACGATCACGGTCGGCGATCTCGCCGTGTTCGGCGCCGAGGCACCGAACGAGCTCGCGCCTCCCGCCGCTCCTGCCTGACCGAGGTCGGAGGGACGTCGCTTGACGGTGATGGTGCGACCCGTCACGCTCGTAGCGGTCGTCGTGTCACGAAGGCGGTAGGAGCCCACGCGGAACGACACGGTCAGGCGATGGACGGAAGCCGGTGCGAGCAGTCCCGTCTTGACGGACACGTGCGGGCCGGTGATCGACAGGCGCCGGGGACGCGTGGCGGTGTTCGCGACGACGAGCGGCTGCGTCCCGGCGTAGATCACGCCGCGAATCGTCACCGGGCCGTTGCCGAAGGTGATCCGAGCAGGCGTCCCCGTGGGGGTCACCGCACCAGCCACAGTGCCGACGCTCGCGGCCGTCGCGATCGCTGTGAGATAGGCGAATGCGCGTCTCATCTCCTCCATCGAGGGTACCCGGGGCACCCTGCCTGCCGCGTTCAGCCGACGGCGATCACGAGCTTCGCCCCTGGGCTCCCGGTCGACTGCCGCTCCCAGGCGGCGCCGATCTCGTCAAGAGCGTAGGTCTCGGTCGGAATCGCGATACGGCCGTCACGAACGTGCTCGCAGAGCTCCCAGTAGCCCTGCTCACGGACACCGGGCGGACAGGCGTGGAGCGCATGTCCGAGAATCGTCGCGGTCTTGCCGCGGACACAGTTCGACGCGAGGGTGGCGTTCGGGCCTGCTGACTGACCGAGCTGCACGACCCGGACGTCGTGTGCTGCTGCTGCAAGCGCACGTTCGAGCGGCTCCCCCCACAGCCCGTCGATGATCACCGTCGCCTCGGGCAGCGCTCCGCCGGCGGAGAGGTCGACGACATCGTCGGCCGCGCCGGGCACGTGTTCGACTCGACGCCCTGCTCCGATCACCCGGGCAGCGCCGAGGAGCTTCGCCGCCTGGACCGCGACAGCACCGAGGCTCCCGCTCGCCCCGAGGACAAGGACGGTGTCGTCGGGGCGGATCGGCGCACGCCACGAGACCGCGAGCCACGCGGTGAGCCCCGCCACGCCGCACGCGATCGCGGTGGCGTCATCGATGCCGTCCGGAACGGTGATGAGCGACCCGTGCGCCGGGGCCAGGTACTCCGCCATCGATCCGCGCGCATACAGCCATACACGCTGACCTCCCTTGACCGTCCCGACCACCTCGGAGCCAATCACGTACGGCGTCTCCGGAACCCCGCCGTAGAAGCGCCCGCTCCCGATGGTGACGTCGACCGGGTTCAACCCTGCGGCGGAGACCGTGAGGGTGTCCCCCTGGGGCGTCTCGATCTCGTCGACGACCGGTACGCCACCGATCTTGTGAAGTCGGGCGGCCCGCACCGGCGAAGCCTACGCCGGCTCGGCCGCCCGCGTTCGTTGCCCTAACGTTCACCGAGGTGCGTCGTCTCGCCCGAATCACGGTCGGAGTCGTCTCGTTTTTCGTGGGGCTGCTCGTCGTCGCGGTCGTGACCGCCTTCGTCTTCAACGCCGTGACGACCCAGCACGGGAAGCCCGTCCGTTCGCTCTGGCACGGTCGGTTCGTCGATGCCGGTGGCGTCCTCACCGCGTACCGCAGCTGGGGGACGACAGGGACGCCCGTGATCTGCCTCGGCGGCTTCCTGGAGCCGAGCTTCGTCTGGGCCGGTGTCGGGCCTCGGCTCGCCGCCTCCGGGCACCGTGTCTACGCGCTCGATCTCGACGGCTTCGGCTACACGAAGCGAACGGGGCCCTGGACGCTAGAAGGGTGGGCCCATCAGGTGCGTGGCTTCCTGCAGGCACTCGGGATCCACGACCCGATCGTGGTCGGCCACTCGCTCGGTGCCGCTGTCGCAGTGGAGCTGGCCCGCGAACATGTCGCCTCCCGCGCGATCCTCGCCGACGGCGATGCGGTCTCCGCCGGGGGGCCTCCCGCGTCTCTCCGAACGCTCCTAGTCGAGAGCCCCTTCGTCACGACAGCAATGCGCCTCGCGACGATGTGGGACTGGCCGGTCAAGCAGGTGATCGCGAACGCCTACGGCCCCCACCACCCGCCGATCGGGCACTCCGACGTCGTGCGCTGGACGAGACCCCTTGAAGCGGAAGGAGCCCAGCACGCGCTCGAGGAGATGTCCAAGAACGGCATTCCTGGATTCAGTCGAGACGAGCTCGCTCAACTCGCAGTCAAGGCGACGGTGATCTGGGGTGCTGCGGACAACGTCGACGCACTCGCCCAGGGTCAGCTGACGGCGCGGGCACTGCACGCGCGCTTCGTGGTGATCCCGAAGGTGGGACACCTCTCGATGCTCGCCGCGCCTGCCGCGGTGGCGCGTGCGATCGCCCGCGCGACCGGCTGAGCACGCTCTACCCCTCCTCGTGTTTGAGGGCCGCTTCGGCCGCCTGCGCGTCGGCGAGCCTCATCTCACCGGCACAGACCCGGTGGTTGAGCGCGTTCTCGATCTGATCGACCTGCGCAGCTCGCGGGTAGGGCTCGGGCCAGAGGTTGCGCGGATCCGTCGGACTACCACCGAGCTCGAGGCTGATCAGGTGATCCTCCTGATAGGCCGAGGGCGGTCCGGTCTCGCCGTAGGTCTCCATCTGCCGGAGCTTGAGCGCCGAGGTGAACGCCGACGGCGGCCGCACCGTCGCGGTCCAGCCCCGGACGCAGATCGTCGAACGGATCGTCGACTGCGTGACGTCGGGGTTGATGGCTCCGGGCGTGATGAGCGAGCTCGCGAGGATGTTCTCTATCGGGGTAGTGCCTCCACTACGCGTCATCGCGTACCCGAGCAGAAGGAACGCAACCGCCAGGACGACGAGATCGGCGAGCGAGAGTCGCACGACGCGGACGCTACGACGAGGAACGCGCGGATGGAAGGGCTCCGCGATCCCTGGTACAGATCCGTTACAGATCGGGGTGCGAGACGCGCCACCCGGCGAGCGGCCACAGGACGTACACAAGCCACGGCGCACCGATGATGTCGGTCTGAAGCCCGAGTGCGAAGACGGCAATGAGCGCGGCGCCGAGCCACGCCGTGCACCGGAGCACGCGGCGCAGCAACACGAGCGACCAGGCGGCAAAGAGAAACGCGCCAATCACGCCCGTCTCGGCCCCGATCTCCGTGTAGGTCGACTCGCCGGCCTCGACCTTCACATCGGTCCGGGCTGCGGTCGATCCTGCGTTCCCGAGGCCGAATCCCCAGGGGTGGTGCACGATCGTCTCGACCCCGCCACGGAGGCTGTTCCAGTGACTCTGCGTGCTCGCGTCACCGGCACCGTCCTGCGCTGCCCCGGCACCGGTGATGTGCGCGTGCCCGCGTTGCCACTCGATCTCTCCCTGGGTGAACCGGGTGGACGGTGCGAGGTGAGGGTAGGCCTGGGCGAACGCGAACCCGATCGCGACGACACCGGCTGCGGCACCGAGGAGGCCGATCCGCCACTGCGGTCGCACCCAGGCGAACGCGACGAGGCCGAGTGCGAGTGCGATGTAGGACGACCGTGAGTGCGTCCAGAGAAGTCCCGCAAGAAGCAGCGTCGTGAGCGGGAGCCAGAGCACGAGGCGCGGCCGCAGACGCAGCCGCCAGGTCGTTGCGAGGAGGAGCGCGCAGACCAGCATGTACGAGGTCGCGAGCGGCGAGAGAAACGTCGAGACGACGCGGCGTAGCGGCTGCTCGTTCCCGGTGTTGTAGACGAAGTTCTCGGGGAGCCCGGAGAGCCCCTTGTAGCTGAACCCGAGCTGCTCACCGAACCAGCATGGGGCGCCGGATGACCGCCACCACGAGAGCGGAATCGCATAGATATCGACGAGCCCGAATGCGGCCACCGCTGCGGCCGCAGCGAGGAGCGTCGCACCGAGCCGCCGAGCCTCGGCGACCGTCAGATCGAGCCCCCGGCCGAAGAAGTACGCCCCAACGGGCAGCAGATCGTGCCGGGCGGCGAGCACGACCCCGCGGTGAGTGGCGCTGCCTCCGAGCCAGTGCTGCGGCACGAGGCCGTAGAGGACGACGACGGCGCCGTAGCCGAGCGCGAGCAGGTCGACCGGCGCCGGAGCGAATCGCAGCGGCCGTCCCTTCGCCTGCCAGACGAGTGCAAGGCCCACGAGGAGCAGCAGTTCCTTCCATGCCGAGACGGCGTCGAGCGCCGCTCCCCGGATCCCTGCGGCGTAGAGCTCAGCGGCGACCAGGTTGTGGAGCGCGAGCCCGATCACGAAGACGTGGAGGAGCCAGACCGGGCGCCTCACACCGGCCCCACTGCGATCAAGGTCATCCCACGGTTGATCACACGGACGGGATAGGGGAAGAGACCGGAAAGCTCCCTGGGGCCGAGCGGGTCGAGGACGTCATCGAAGCCGCGCCCCCGGAAGAGCCGCTCGCGTGCAGGGCCGGCAGGCAGCCAGTGCCCGAACGGCAGGAGCGTGTGTGGGTCGATCGGGAACCACCGATTCGGCGTCGTCACGAACACGGAGCCCGAGACCCGGCACAGCTCATGGACGAACTGGCGCTGCCCCTCTCGCCCTCCCGCGACGTGCTCGACGACTGCGTTCGAGAACCCGAGGTCAAACTCCCGATCGGCGAATGGGAGCTCGCGACCGTCGGCACGGACAGCGCGAACGCGAGGGAAGGCCTCGGCAAAGCGGTCGAGCTCGGTCGGTCCGACCCCGGTGATCTGGTCGGGCCACGGGTAGAGCGCCTCGAAGAAGTTGTCACTCGAACCGTTCCCGAACGGCGCGTTCGTGACTCCGACGTCCACGACGGACGTCTCCGGCCCGGGCCGGTAGAGGTCGTTGAAGAGCCGAAGCTTCCGCTCCCGGCTCCGGAGCGAGACCGAAGCGGCCAGGCGGCGCATCATCGGAGCAGCCTAACCGCCGGCCGGCAGGATCGTGGTCTACAGTCGCCGGGTGATCGCAGCCGACCTGCGGCCCGCGGGGCCGTACTCGCTCCGGCTCTCAGCACGGCACGGGAGCGACGCGACGCGACGCTTCGTCGACGGCATCTACACCTCGACGGTTGCGGCGGGCGAGGCGATCGAGTTCGTCCAGGCGTGGCAGCGGCCCGACGGAGTCATCTCGGTGAGGGCCGAGAGCGACGCAGGGGTTGAGCACGTGCGCTTCGTCCTCGGCCTGGACGACGACCACAGCGAGTTCCTCGAGCGCTTTTCGGGAGACGAGCTCCTCGCCGCGCCGATCCGCCAGCTTCGCGGACTGCGACCACTTCGCACGGCAACGGTCGCTCAGGCACTCCTGCGCGCGCTCGCCGGGCAGTTGATCACCGCTCGCGAGGCACGCGCAACCGAGCGGCGCGTGATCCGTGCGGTGACCGCGTCACGTGACGGCCTCCACCTCGCTCCGACCACCGCCGATCTCGCCCGGCTCGCGCCGGCGCAGTTCCGCAGTCTCGGTCTCGGCGCTCGACGCGGAAGCGCACTCGTCCGGATCTGCCGCTCGACCGACCTCGAGGGCCTCAAGCGTCATCCGACGGGGGCCGCCGCCGCTCGGCTCGAACGCGAGCGCGGGCTCGGCCCGTGGTCGGCCGGCGTGGTGTGCCTCGAGGGTCTTGGGCGCTTCGAGCGTGGGCTCGCCCGCGACCTCGGGATGGTGAAGCTTGCGAACGCGCTGTGGGGGCGCACGGTCGAGCCACACGAGACCGATGTGCTGCTCGAGCCGTACGGTGAGTGGGCAGGGCTTGCGAGCGTCTACCTGCTCTCGGGCTTCCACGCGGGCCTGTTGCGCAGTGCGATCCGAGACGCACCCGTCGGCGAACCAAACAGGCCCGCGCGCAGCATCTAGGCTTCCAGCAATGAGAATCGCAATCCTCGGCACCGGACGGATCGGCGAGTCACTGCTTGCAGGGCTCCGTAGCTCCGACTGGGCAGACATCGTCGTCACCACGCGTCGTGAGGAGCGCGCGGAGGAGCTGCGCGAGCGTCACGGCGTCGAGGCGACCACGGACAACGCGGCCGCCATCCAGGGCGCCGATGTGGTCGTCCTCGCCGTGAAGCCCCAGGACATCGACAAGCTCCTCGGCGAGATCGGCCACCTCGTCACCCCGGCCCAGACCGTGCTCTCCGTCGCCGCTGCCATCACCACGGCGCGGATCGAGCGGCACCTCGGCAACGACGTTCCCGTCGTCCGGTCGATGCCGAATACGCCGTCGACGGTCCACGAAGGAATCGCCGGCATGTGTGCCGGCCGGCACGCGAAGCCGGAGGACATGGAGCGGGCGGGCACCGTGCTGCGTGCGGTCGGCGACGTCGTTGAGGTTCCCGAGTCCGCGATGGACGCGATCACCGCCGTCTCCGGCTCCGGCCCGGCGTACTACGCGCTCCTCGCCGAGGCGATGATCGAGGCCGGGCTCCTGCTCGGTCTCTCCCGTGAGATCTCGACGCGACTCGTCGTTCAGACGATGCTCGGCACGGCGAAGCTGCTGCGGGACGAGCGCATGCACCCAGTGGAGCTGCGCGAGATGGTCACCTCGCCGGGTGGAACCACGACCCGTGCTATCCGCGAACTCGAGCAGGCCGGTGTCAGAGCGGCGTTCCTGAACGCCATCAACGCCGCGATGGAGCGCTCGAAGGAGCTCGCTCGCGGCGACGAGGACTCGTAAGACAGCCCCCGTGGTAGGCGGAGCGGTGCCGCAGCGCGGCCCCACTCACTCCGCTCTATCGGCTATTCTTCGCAGTGACGGCTCGCGAGAGGGGTCCCCGCGGAGTCGTTCCTGTAGAGGCGACATGGAGTTGATGTCGCAGGCATGCACGAGACGCTCACGCAATCTCCGATTTCGTCGGAGGCGCCGGACGGCATAGCAGCCGCGGCCCTTCGTGCCGAAGCCTGGTCCGGCGAGCCCTTCCTGCGGCCCGAAGACGACCCGTCGGTCGCTCTCGCCCCCGGAACGGCGTTCCGGCGCGCGCTCGACGCCGCGCTCGTCGAGATCGAAGCGGGCCGCGCAACACCTTCTCCGGAGTGGCGCGTCACGTACTCGCTGATGCTCGGCCTCGGACGTGTGCTCTCCGAGAAGCTCCCTCACCTCGCCTCCGGGACTGAGCTGCGCCGCCATCAGGTCGACGCGCTTGCCGGGATGCTGACCGAGCTGATCGCCGCGAACCAGAAGACCGAGAGCGCAACCGGCGGGCCGAACGGCGCCGCTGCGGCAGAGGAGCTCGTCGAGGAGGACGACGAGGATGAGGACTTCGTCGACGAGACAGACCCCGAGACGGAGGACGAGACGCCGCTTGTCGCCCCCGGCGAGGATCCCGGCGCGCAGCGCCGCTACCGCTTCCGCCACCCGACTGCTTCGGGCAAGACGATCGCCGCCGCCGGGTTCGTCGAGGCCGCCCGAACCGACGGTGTCCTGATCCTCACGCACCGCCGCCTGCTCGTCGACCAGTTCCGCCGCGAGCTGACCGACCACGGCTACGGCCCTCGCATCGCCGACGTCGTCCTCGGCGACACGAAGCCGGCAAAATCCAACCCGATCACGATTCAGACCTACGCCTGGTTCGCACGTCACGTCGAGGAGATCTCCCGCACCGTCTACCAGCTCGTGATCTGCGACGAGGCGCACACCGCCCTCGGTGAGAAGACCTCGGCCGCAATCCGCAGCCTGAGCGAGCCGATCTACGTCGGCATGACGGCCACCGAGGAGCTGATCGCGAAGCAGGTGTCCGACGTCTTCCCTGCCTCGGTCGACGATCTTCCGCTCGCCGACGCGGCACGTCGCGGCCTCGTCGCCCCGCTGCGCTGCCTCCGTGTCCCGCCGGTCGCTGCGATCAACTCGGTGCCGATTGTCGGCGGTGACTTCGAGGAGGGCGCACTCGCTGCTGCTCTCGACCACGACGCGCTGAACATGGCCGCAGCGACGCTCTACCGCGAGCGCTTCGGGGATACGCCAGGGATCGTCTACGCGGCCGGCGTCGACCACGCGTACAACCTTGCCACGGCGTTCCGGGCAGCCGGGGTCAAGGCAGAGGCCGTCTCGGGTCGAACGGCACCGACCAAGCTCGCGCAGATTCTCGCGGCGTACGAGCGCGGCGAGATCGACGTTCTGATCAACGCGATGCTGCTGGCCGAGGGCTGGAACTCGCCGCGGGCCACCGTCGTCATGCACCTCGCACCGACCGCGTCGAAGCGCATCTACCAGCAGCGAATCGGCCGGGTCATGCGCATCCATCCACGCAAGGAGGCGGGAGTCGTCGTCGACTTCGTCCCGAAGGGTGCAACGCACCACGAGCGGGTCGTCTCCGTCCACTCGCTGCTCGACGCGGACTTCTACCGCGAAGGGGCTCGGGTCACTCCGGCGCCGCGGCGCCGGATGCAGCGTCGGGCACGGCGCAAGCTGACCCCGGTCAACTGGCTCGTTCCCATCACCCCGGACGTCGTCCGCCGCCTCGCCGTGATCCAGCGCGAGTGGCAGCGCGTCGACCCCAAGTATCTCGACGATGAGGAGCAGCGGTTCTGGGCGACGATCGCCGGACGGCAGATGCGATTCGACGAGCGCACGACGTTCGTCCAGCGCTTCACCGACAGCGGCTCGACCAAGGGTGCTCTCGAGACGTTCCTCGCTACCTGCGCTGCCCAGAACCCGAACCGTCGGCTCCGACTCGTCGCCCTCTCCGACCGGGTGTCGATGCGCGTCGAACGGGCCGACTTCGACGATCTCGTCACGCTCGTAAGCCAGGCGCCGCCCTGGGAGCAGGATCGCGCCGCTGGCGTGCGGACGCTGTTGCGTGCGATCGCCGACGGCAAGGCCGATGCACCCGATCAGATCCTCGGCCGCTGGACATGGAAGCTCGCACGCGCCGTCCGCAAGAATCTCGACCGCAAGGCCTCGGGCGAGTACCCGGACGCAAAGCGGCTCCTCGGCGCGCTCGCGAACTCCCGTGGCCACCGGCACGAGGAGAACGCCGCTCGCCTCGTGAACGCGGCGCTCGAGATGCCGCGCGATGTCGGCGTGGCGCTCCTTGCGACCGCCGAGGGCTATACCCCGAGGGCGACGGCGCTCCTCGAGGCCGCCCGCGAACGACTCGGCACGATCCAGGAGATCGCCGGTGCGCTCGCCGACGACCTTCCGGCGCCGAAGAGCGCTCCCGCCCGCGCCCGGAGGCGTCGGCGGAAGAAGCGGGTACCCGGCGAGGCGGGCGCGACCACCGGGGGCACTCCAAGCGCCACCGCGGGTGCGGCAAACGGTTCGGCCCCGTCGGTAGGGGCCGACGGCGAGGCGGCCCTCCCGGCGAAGCGGCGTCGGCGCAAGCGACGCCCTGCCGGAAGCGGCGCGGCTGCAGGAACACCTCCGGTAGCGGCCCCGGCCCCTCCCGCTCCCACCGAGTAGCAGGCTCTCGACCGGCAGCGGCGAGGAGTACCCTCGGGGCGTGCTCGTGCTGCTCGGCATCGGTTTCCTCGCAGGCATGGTGACCGCGGTCTCCCCGTGCGTCCTGCCGGTGCTCCCCGTGCTGCTCGCCGGCGGTGCGACCGGCCGCAGGCCACTTCGGATTATCGCGGGGCTCACTGCGAGCTTCGTGCTGTTCACACTGTTTGCGTCGTGGCTCCTCGGAACACTCGGTCTACCGCCGGATCTGCTGCGCAACGCAGCAATCGCACTCCTGCTCGTGCTGGCAGCGACGCTGCTCGTGCCGAAGCTCGGGCTCCTTCTCGAGCGCCCGTTCGCGCGCCTGACGCGGTTCCGGTCGGGCGGCGGGGGATTCGTGCTCGGCGCCTCGCTCGGGCTCGTATTCGTCCCGTGTGCGGGGCCTGTCCTCGCGGCCGTCACGGTGGTGGCGGCCAGCAACCATGTCGGGTGGCGAGCGGGTGCACTCACAGCCGCGTATGCGCTTGGTGCGGCGCTTCCGATGCTCGCGATCGCGATCGGGGGGCGCGGGATCGCGACGCGGCTCCGCTCACAGGCACCGGTGCTTCGTCTCGGGTCGGGCATCGCGATCGGCGGTGTCGCTATCGGACTCGCCTTCAATCTCGACGGCCGCTTCCAGACGGCGCTCCCGGGCTACACAAGTGCCTTCCAGCAGCGCATCGAGGGAAGCTCCGTGGCGCAGAAGCAGCTCGCACAAGTGACCGGCAGCACGCCGCTCCACGCGACGACGACCGCCGGGTCGCTTCCGGACTATGGCGTTGCGCCTGCCCTGCACCCCGGCGGGGACTGGATCAACTCGCCGCCGCTCACACTCTCCGGGCTCCGCGGCAAGGTCGTGTTGCTCGACTTCTGGACGTACTCGTGCATCAACTGTCTGAGGACGCTGCCCCACGTTGAGGCGTGGGACGCCGCGTATCGCAAGGACGGCCTCGTCATCATCGGCGTCCATACTCCCGAGTTCGCCTTCGAGCACGTCTCCTCGAACGTTCGAGCAGCCGTGGAACGGCTCGGTGTCGCGTACCCGGTCGTTCAGGACAACGCGTTTGGGACGTGGAACGCGTACGGCAACCGGTACTGGCCCGCCGAGTACCTGATCGATCGCGCCGGGCACGTCCGCGAGGCTCACTTCGGTGAGGGCGACTATGACACCACCGAGCAGTCGATCAGAACGCTCCTCGGGATCGTCGGAGCGCACGCCGAGGCGGTTCCCGAGCTGCTCCCGGACGGCCCACGCACGCCCGAGTCCTACCTGGGATACGTGCGCATCGATCGCGGGCGCTACGTCGGATCCCACCTCGTGCCGAATCACGTCGTCAGCTACAGGAGCCCGGTCTCACCGACACTCAACTCCTTCGGTTACACCGGGCGCTGGCGCGTCGAGCGGCAGCGGATTGTCGCCGTGGCAAGCGCTGGGCTCACACTCCACTTCCGCGCGCGGGACGTCTACCTCGTCCTCGGCGGTCGCGGAACCGTCGACGTGCAGATTGCAGGTGAGCCTGTGCACGCCGTGACGGTCGACTCCGTGAGGCTCTATACGGTCTCAAGCTCAGAGGCGACGAGGAGCGCAATCGCCCATCTGCGGTTCACGCCTGGCGTGCAGGCGTACGCGTTCACCTTCGGCTGACGGCTACTGGTCGTCGCGAGCGGCGGCGTCGCCGCCGTCCGCCTCGCGCTCGCGCAGAAAACGGGTGAGCTCGGCAGCCAACGCATCTCCGGAGGGAAGCTCGCTGTCGTCGTCGATGTCATCTGCCCGGTTCTCGAGCTCGTCGACGTACGCGGCCGTCTCCTCGTCGGCATCGACCGCCTCGCTCACCTGGCGCATGTAGGCATCGCTCGCGTCCGCGAGCTCTGTCGTATCTAACGGCAGATCAAGAAGGGTGGCAAGCCGATCGCAGAGGGCCTTCGCAGCTCGTGGTGAGGGGGTGAGCGAGACGTAGTGGGGCACCGCAGCCCAGAGCGAGACCGACGGAATCCCTGCAACCCGGCAGGCGTCATGGAGCACACCGACGACACCGGTCGGCCCTTCGTAGCGTGAGGCCTGCAGCTCGAGCTCCTCGACGAGTGTCGGGTCGGACGTGCTCGCCGTCACCGGCGACGGGCGCGTATGCGGAACGTCGGCGAGAAGGGACCCCACCGTGACGACCATCGTGACGTCGAGCTCCTGCGCGAGTCGCGTGACCTCGTTCGTGAAGCTGCGCCAGCGGAGGTTCGGCTCGGTACCGGTAAGGAGCACGACGTCCCGGTCGCCGCGCGGCAGTCGCGCGAAGTGGAAGGTGTTCTCCGGCCAGTCGATGCGACGCACGATCCCGTCGACGAGGGAGATCTGCGGCCTCGTGGACTGGAAGTCAAAGTACGTCTCGGCGTCAAGCTCGGCGAACTTCTCGGCGCGCCATGTCCGTGCGAGGAACGAGGTCGCCATCGAGGCTCCATGTCCGCCGTCGTTCCAGCCGCGAAACGAGCAGATCAGCACCGGCGAGCGGAGGTCGGGCCGCTGGTCGAGGCGAAGCTCGCCGTCTTCCATCAGGCCATCCTACTCGGCCTCATCAGGATCGCGGTGAAGACGACCATCGCCGCCCAGAGGGCCCCGGCGAGCGAGACGTGCACGAGCACAAGGCCCCATGGCAGGTGCGGATGAATCCGGTACTGCACCTCGCCGACGACCATCTGGAGCCCGAGCACCACAAGGACGCCGAGCGCGGCCCTGAGGTTGCGGTTGTGGTTTCGCAGAAGCCAGACGAGGATGATCGCGAACCCGATCGCGAACACCGCGGTGGCACGGACGTGCAGCCAGAGAGCCGGATGGAGCGACCACACGCGAGGCACGACGGTGCTTCCGGAGTGAGGACCAGCGGCGGTCGCAATCGTCCCGGTGACGACGAGAACAGCGCAGGCGGCCGCGACCAGGAGCGTGATCGACTGGATCGCCGGCGGCACCGGTGCGCCCCGGATCCCGTAGGCGTCGACCGCCACGACGACTCCGAGTGTCAGGATGACGATTGAGAGGAGGAAGTGGCTCAGCACCAGCCAGGGATTGAGGTGGTAGTAGACG
Organism: Actinomycetes bacterium; assembly: GCA_037142875.1. GTDB lineage: Bacteria > Actinomycetota > Thermoleophilia > Gaiellales > Gaiellaceae > PALSA-600. Next base: position 177,725 of record JBAWZV010000001.1, read on the forward strand.
GTGACTGCGCCGAGCGGGGCCTCGGCAAGGGTGAGCAGAAAGATTCCCCAGACCGACCGGCGCGCCCAGCGCGGCGTCGTCTTCGCGAGGTACGCGGCGACGAGCAGCACGAGCGTGAGGATGATCGCCGCGCCTGCGACCAGCCGGTTCGTGAACTCGACCGTGGAGTGGAAGCCCTGCGTCGGGAGCGGGTTTCCGGCGGTGCAGCCCGGCCAGTGCTCACAGCCGAGCCCGGAGCCCGTCAGCCGGACGGTCGCGCCGCTCGCGATGATCACGAGGAGGCCGAGTGCGTTTGCGAGAGCGAGCCGTCGGAAAGCGCGTTCAGAGACCGCGAACCGGCGAGACCGCGGCAGCGAGGGCTCCATGGAGCGCAACTGTACCGGCGAGGTCGCGCGCTGCCAGATCGAACAAGAAGGAGAGAAGGAACTGCAGCTGCCCTGTTCGATCACCGTTCGAAGATCGCTGCCGCCCGGGAAGGCGCGTGGCGGGACCCCGTGACCCGCCACGCGCCGGAGCGGTAGTCAACGAGCAATTAGTGTCCGTCGAAGAAGCCGTAGGGCGTGATGCTGATCCCCTTGGCCCCCAGCACCGCTGCGACGACGGCCAGCACCAGCACGAGCGAGCGCTTGCCGGCGACAGCTGTCATGAGCTTCGCCATGGTCTTCACCCCCTCTCCTCGCTAGAACCGGAAATCCTGAAGCGTCTCGGCCGCGCGGCGGTAGAGCGCAGCCGCCTGCCGATCATCGCCGCGGCACTGGGCCAGGTCGCCCTGGGCGACCCACGCGGCGGCTCGATGCGACCCGGACGAGAGCTTCGCGAGCGCGTCTTCGGCGAGCGCGAGCTCTGTCTCGGCCTCGTCGAGTCGATCCTGTGCGAGTAGTGCGCGTCCAAGCACAAGCTGGGCGTTGCCGTACTCGTCAAGCTTGTCGTCGCGGCCCGCCAGCCGGACGAGCGCGTTGCGCGCGTGCTCCTCTGCCGCAACGGCGTCGCCGGTGCGGAGATAGACCTGAGCGAGGGAGGAGACGACCGTGGCGACGTCGTCGTCGTTGCCATGCGCAACAACCATCGCATAGGCCTCGTTGAGACGCGCGATCGCCTTCTCGGGCTTGCCGAGAAGAAAGTCGAGGCCACCAAGATTGTTCAGAAGGCGACCGACAAGCATGTTGTCGGAGAGCTCCTCGAATTGACCCTTCGCCCGCTCGGCATACGTGCGAGCGAGCACCCAGTGCCCGTCGCGCTCCGCGATCAGCGATGCCTGGAAGTACGCCTCGCCGAGCGCCTTTGTGTCCTGCATCGACTCCGCGAGCTGGAGAGCCTGATCGACGTCCTCACGCGCCGCCTCGTAGTCGCGCTGCCTGCGATAGCAGCGTGAGCGCCAGGTGTGGATGTCGACGCGGAGTCGGTCGGAGGGCAGCGAGGAGCGCTCGATCAGCGTGAGGGACTCGGCGAACAGCGCGACGGCGCTCGCAACGCTCGAGATCAGGTACCGAGCGACGCCGAGACGGAACAGGACCTCGGCCCGGTCGAGGTCCGAGAAGGCAGGCCCTTCGCTGAGCCGACGCGCCTGCTCGAACAGGTCGATCGCGGCGCGGACGTCGCCATTGTGGGCGCGAGCCCACGCCTCTCCTGAGAGCACCCTGACCTGCAGTTCGATCGCCCCGGTGGCAACCACGGCTGCCAGCGCGTCGGTGTACTCGCGGATCGCCCGCTCATACTCACGCTGTTCGGTCAGCGCCTCGGCACGGGCGAGAATGGCCTCGGCGCGGGCGCGCTCGTCGGTCGAGACACCGTTGGCGAGAAATGTTGCGTCGACGCCGAGGCGAGCAGCGAGCCAGTCGATCGTCTCCTGGGTCGGACGCGTCTTCCCCCGCTCGATCTGCGAGATGTACTCCTTGGAGAACCGCTCGCCGGCGAGATCGGTCTGGGTGAGACCGGCTGAGACGCGCAACTGGCGCAGCCGCTCGCCAAGGCGGGAGCCCCGGGGGAGGGCGGGCGAGAGACGATTCGAACGACTCGGCATGAGGCTGAAGTGTGACCGACGTTTCGCGTCGGCGCAATCCCCCGAAAGAGACAGTGTCTCTAAAGGCGAGTGTTCGAGCCGATTGCGAGTGAAGTATTCATCGCCACGAACACTTGACACGTTCACTTGACAAGAGCTCCGCGCGCTCCTACAGTGCGAGCACCTTGCACCCGGCCGTCAGGCCGTCGTGTAGGGGGAGCCCCGGGTGTCGCAGCCGGGGCTCTTTCCATTTGTGGGGAGTCGCTAGCGCTGCATCCACTCGCGGCGGGACGCCTGGACGCGCTCGAGGTCATCGCCGAGGAGCCCACCAAGGCGGTGGTCGATCGTCGCGAGCAGCCCGCCGGAGACGAACACCCACGCCTCCGCGACCGGATCCCGGTCGGGGTGGATGACCCCCTCGGCCTGGCCGCGGCGAATCACCCCGGCAAAGAACTCGTGCATCTCGCGGATCTGCCCGCGAACCGCCTTGGCGATCACCGCGTCCTCGGATGCCTCGGCGAGCGACTGGATCCAGAGATCGACGATCCGGAGCTTCGCGCGCCTGGCCATGTAGGCGTCGGAGACTGCTCCGAGGCAGCGCCCGGGGTCGTCGGCGAGTGCCTGCTCGGCAACCTCCCGAAATCCCCGCCAGGCCTCGTCGAGGCAGGCAAGGTAGAGGTCGCGCTTCGAACCGAAGTGCCGGTAGAGGATCGGCTCGCTGATCCTGGCGTCGCGCGCGATCTCCGCGGTCGTGGCGCCGCGGTAGCTCTTCTTGAAGAAGACGCGGCACGCGCTGTCGAGCACGGCCGCCCGCCGCGCCTGCGCCGTGAGCCGCGGACGCGTCGTCGCATTCAAGCCCTAGCCCGCCTCGACGAAGACCGGCTGGGTCTCTGGCTCCGGGTGATGGACGCGCCGCAACGTGAGCGCGGCGATCAGCGCTCCCACGATCGCGATCGCTGCGGCGGTCTCGAGTGCGTGGTGGAAGCCATCGAGGAACGGCGTCGGCTGCGTCTCGCCGGCCGCTAGCCCGCCCGAGACACCGGCGGCGACGATCGCACCCATGACCGCGATGCCAAGCGAGCCGCCCACCTGGCGCATGCTGTTCAGGACGGCCGAACCGACACCGGCCTTGTCCCGACGAACCGAGCCCATCGCCGCCGCTGTAACGGGAGCCATCGCAGCAGACATGCCGACGCCGCCAAGCAGCATCCCCGGCAGGAGGCCCCAGAAGGTCTCGTGCGCGCCCATCCGGGAGAAGACGAGCAGGGAGGCAGTCACGGTCACCATCCCGACCGTCACAAGCGGGCGAGGGCCGATCCGGTCCGAGAGCTTTCCGGCCAGCGGAGCGAGGATGATGATCAGCACCGTCCAGGGCAGAAAGCTCGCCCCCGCCTGCGTCGGGGAGTACCCGAGGACCTGCTGGATGTAGAGCGACACGTAGAAGAAGACGCCGAACATCGCGAGCCCGACGAGGAGCATGACGGCGTTCGCGCCAGAGAACGTGCTGTTCTTGAACAGCGACAGGTCGAGCATCGGAAGCCGCTGATGGCGTTCCAGGAGGATGAACACGGCGAGCGCCACGGCGCCAACCGCGAACGCCAGCAGGATCCGGTTCGACGTCCAGCCGTAGTTGTTTGCCTCGATCAGCGCGTAGCTCACCGCGAACAGCCCGAGAGCCGAGGTGAAGAGCCCCGGGAGATCCGGGCGCTGCTCGTGCGAGGTGTCCCGCGACTCGGTGATGAAGGCGTACGCCGCCGCGATCGCGATCGCGCCAACCGGGATGTTGATGAAGAAGATCCAGCTCCAGTTGATCTGCTGGGTGAGGATCCCGCCGACGAGCGGACCGATCGCGAGTGCCAGGGCCGAGACGCCTGCCCAGATCCCGATCGCCGTCCCACGCTCCCGCGGCGGGAACGTGACTGTGATGATCGAGAGGGTCGCCGGGTTCATCAAGGCAGCGCCGAGCCCCTGGACGACCCGGGCGGCGATCAGCACCGTTGCGGTGCCAGCGAGACCGCAGGCGAGCGACGAGCCGGTGAAGATGACGAGACCGATGACGAAGATCCGCCGTCGCCCGAAGAGGTCGGCGAGCTTGCCACCTGTGAGCATGAAGGCGCCGAACGTGAGTGCGTAGCCTGCGACGACCCACTCGAGCTCCGAGATCTTCAGGTGGAGCGAGCTCTGCATCGCGGGCAGCGCCACGTTCACGACGGTGTTGTCGAGCATGATCATGAAGAGGCCGAACGCCACTGCTCCGAGCGTCCACCACTTCCGGTTCTCGTCGGTCACGAGATGCTTCATCGGTAGTTCCTTCCCCCGTAAGTTAGTTGGCACTAAGTTAGCAGCCCCTAACTCGGCAGGTCAACCGCACGGCTTCTCGCGCTATGCTCGGCGCGTGAGCAACCGCGGGCTCCGGGCCATCCTGATCGGCCTCCTCGCCGCCGCGGCAGGCCTCAACGTCGCCGGCAACAAGAGCGGCCAGGGCTGGCTTGTCGCCCTCTCCTTCACGTGCTTCTTCATCGCAGCAAGCCTCATCCTCGGAGCGCGACGCCGGGCGCGTGCTAGCGTTTTCGCCCGAGAGGAGAAAACCGGGGCAGATGCGGATCGCGCTCGCTCAGATCAATAGCGTCGTCGGGGATCTCGACGGCAATCGAGACACGATCGCCGCCCGGATGAGCGAGGCTCGCGCCGCTGGCGCCGACCTTGTCGTGTTCCCGGAGCTCGCCGTCACCGGCTACCCACCGGAGGACCTGCTCCTCCGCCCCGCGTTCATCCGTGCCGCCCGTCGAACGGTGGACGAGCTCGCCGCCGCCGCGACCGGGATCACGGCGCTCGTCGGCGCCCCGTGTCTCGACGGCAGCCTCTCAAACGCCTGCTTCGTCCTCGCAGACGGCGCGGTCCAGGGGATCTATCGCAAGCACCTCCTCCCGAACTACGGCGTCTTCGACGAGGAACGCTACTTCACCGCGGGCGACACGCCCCTGGTGCTCGACATCGGCAGAACCCGCCTCGGAGTCACGATCTGCGAGGACATCTGGTGGCCCGGCCCGCCGGCCGCGGACATCGCCCGCCGGGGGGCCAAGCTGATCGTGAACCTCTCCGCCTCTCCGTTCCACGTCGGGAAGGACAGAGAGCGCGAGGAGATGCTGCGTGCCCGGGCGCTCGAGACCGGCTGCGGGGTCGCGCTCTGCAACGCAGTCGGCGGCCAGGACGAGCTCGTCTTCGACGGGCACTCGGTGGTCATCGACGCAACCGGGACGACGATCGCCCGCGCGCCCGGGTTTGAGGAGTCGCTGCTCGTCGTCGATCTCGCTCCGGCCGACGCTGCCGCTCGGCCGGTACCTGCACCGCTCCTGGACGACCTCGAGCAGATGCGGCAGGCGCTCGGTCTCGGACTCGGCGACTACATCCGCAAGAACGGCTTCCGGGAGGTCGCCCTGGGCATCTCGGGCGGGATCGACTCGGCCCTCGCTGCAGCCCTCGCCGTCGAGGCGCTCGGTGCCGACCGCGTCCACGGCGTGTCGATGCCATCGCGCTACTCGTCAGAGGCCACCCGTACCGACGCAGCTCGGCTTGCCGAGTCGCTCGGGATCGACTTCCGCGAGATCGCGATCGAACCGATGGTGGCGTCGTTCGACGAGGCGCTTGCCGCTGCGTTCTGGGGACACGCCGCCGACGTGACCGAGGAGAACCTCCAGGCGCGGATCCGCGGCACGCTGCTGATGGCGCTCTCGAACAAGTTCGGCTGGCTCGTTCTCGCCACGGGAAACAAGTCCGAGCTCTCCGTCGGGTACTCGACGCTGTACGGCGACCTCGCGGGAGGGTTCGCGCCGCTGAAGGACGTCTACAAGACCGACGTCTTCCGCCTCGCGCGGTGGCTGAACGGGCGCGCTGGCCGGGAGCTGATCCCGGCGTCGATCATCGAGCGCGCACCGAGCGCAGAGCTGCGCGCCGACCAACGGGACGACGACTCGCTTCCGCCCTACGAGCTGCTCGACGCCGTCCTCGTTGCGTACGTCGAGCACGATCGCTCGCGCGAGGAGCTCCTCGCCGACGGGTTCGACCTGAACGTGGTCGAGCGCGCTCTCTCGATGATCGACCGCGCGGAGTACAAGCGCCGTCAGGCACCGCCCGGCGTCAAGCTCGGCCCGAAGGCCTTCGGGCGCGACCGCCGCACGCCGATCACGAACGCCTGGCGCAACTAGCTGACAGGCCAAGGGACTGGCCCCGCTCAGGGACTGTCCCTGTCGCCCAGACGTCAGTGGGCGAGGTGCGCGAGGATCGCGCCGAGGATCGGCACGCTGATCGTCAGCGCGAGGCTCGTCCACCCGACCACGACGAGCGGCGGACGTGAGCGCTGAGGCAGCCCTTCCTTGATCTCCTGCTGCAGACGCGGGCCAAGAATGAAGTTGTGAATGTAGGAGGCGCTGACGAGCCCCACGGAGAGCACGACCTTGATCCACAGCACCGTCTGGAACGGAGAGTGACCCCGGCTCCAGTCGTGCCGCGCAAGCTCCACGCCGGTGAGTGTCAGCACAAGCAGCGAGCCGTATCCGACCGGGCGCCAGCGGACGCTCAACGCCTTCATCGCCTTGCCACGCGGGTCGCCCTCAAGCACCCGGATCGCCGGGACGCCGGCGAAGACGAGCGCGACCGAACCACCCAGCCAGACGGAGGCGGCGAGCAGATGGACGATGACGACGAACTCCTCCACGCGCGGAACCTTAACCCGAGACGTCGACCGGCCCGTCGGGTGATCCGTCATGGAGGAGCGCGCGCAGCCGCGGGCCGAGCTCCGGCCTCTCGCCAAAGAGTCCTCGGTAGTCCTCCTTTCCGACGAAGGCGATGGCACGGGGCCGCAGGTCGGGGAGCAGCCGCCAGAAGTCGTTGCGTGGGTTCGCGAAGTGCGCGTTTGCAGCCGCGGAGACACGACCGGGATTGATCCCACAGAAGACGCACCGGAGACCGGGGCCAAGGACGTCCGGGACGTCTGAGCTCGAGGCGGGGTTAGACGCGCTTGCGGCCACGCGGGTGGCAGCGTGGAAGTCGTGACGTCCAGGTTGCGGTGCAGACCCACGAGCTCGGAAGCGACGGGGCCGGCCGTCCCTTTACCGGAGGCGCGTAGCGGCGACGCGACGTCCAACTCATGCAGGTGCGTGTCATGCGCGCCTACTGTAGGACCGGGGCCGGACGGACCCCCCACGTCGTTAGCCTTCGCTCACATGAGCGAGCCCCGGCCGAAGGTGTTCGAGTACGAGATCGAGCTCGCCACGGACGGTCAGGTCTCGATCCCCGACGGCACCACGCTTGCACTGCCAGGGGACTGGACAGCCGACCACCTGCTACTCGTGGCGCTCGTGCGCTGCTCGATCGACAGCCTCCGCTACCACGCCCGGCGGGCTGGACTCACGGTGGCCGCCAGCGGCGCAGCCTCCGGCCGGGTCACGAAGCGCGACGAGGACGGTCGCTACGGCTTCGTCGGGATCGAGGTCGGGATCGAGGTGCGCTTCGAGCCGGCCACCGCGGAGCCTCAGACGCTCTTCGCAAAGGCCGAGCGCGACTGCTTCGTGGGCGCGTCGCTGCGGGTGAAGCCACAGTACGAGTGGCGCCTGCCGTGAAACCCGGCTACCGTCACAAACCATGACCAGCTTGCACGGAGAAGACGGCGAGGTCGTCGACGTCACGATCGAGGCTGTCCTCGACCGATTCCACTCGCTCAACGTGCCGATGGCCTACTTCGACGGCCCGGCAGGAACCCAGGTTCCCGACTCCGTCCTCGAGGCGGTCTCCGGCTACCTGCTCGCGTGCAACGCCAACGTCGGCGGGAAGTTCCTCACCTCGATGGTCACCGACGATGTGGTTGCTGCCGCGCGCGCCGCCGCCTCCGACCTGCTCGGGGTGTTCAACGACGAGGTGACGTTTGGCGCGAACATGACCTCGCTCAACTTCGCCCTCTCGCGCACAGCATCGCGCGACTGGCAGGCAGGCGATGAGGTCGTCGTGACGCGGCTTGACCACGACGCCAACGTCGCGCCCTGGCTCGAGATCGCCCACGACAAGGGCATCGTCGTGAAGCTTGCAAACCTCGACGACGAGTGCCGCATCGACCTCGACCACCTCCGCTCGCTCGTCACCGAGAAGACGAAGGTCGTCGCGTTCCCGTGGGCCTCGAACGCGGTCGGCACGATCACCCCGGTCGACGAGATCATCACAATCGCCCACGACGCCGGCGCCCTCGCCTGGGTCGACGCGGTGCACTACGCCCCGCACGGCGACATCGAGATCCCGGACGTCGGCTGCGACGTGCTGCTCTGCTCTCCCTACAAGTTCTTCGGCCCGCACCTCGGCCTCGCGTGGGTTCGCCGTGACCTCTCCGAGAGCTGGCGCCCGTACAAGGTTCGCCCCCAGAGCAACGAGCCGGGTCGGCGCCACGAAACCGGGACGCTGCCCCACGAGCTCCTCTGCGGCTTCGTCGCGTGCGTCGAGTACCTGCACGGCGTCGGCTGGAAGTTCATCAACGAGCACGAGCGAGCACTCGGCCAGCGCTTCCTCGACGGCATTCCGGACGGCTGGACGCTCCACGGGCCACCGACGATGGAGGGGCGCGTCTCGACCTTCGCGCTCACCCCGCCGGACGAGACACCCGAGGAGGCCGCAGCGCGGATCGGGGCTGCCGGCTTTGCGGTCTGGCACGGCAACAACCACGCGGTCGAGGTCTTCGAACACCTCGGCCTGCCTGACGGTGCCGTTCGTGTCGGCATCGTCCACACGAATACGGCCGAGCAGGTCGATCGGCTGCTCGCCGCGCTTCCCCGCACCTAGCCCCTACTCGTAGGTCGAGCGGGCCCGTGCCCAGCGCGCGTCGTCGCGGTGGATGCGATCGGCGTCGATCCCACGCAACTCCGCGACGGCGACCGTGAGAAGCTGGAAAGCGATGATGTCCACCACAGGGTGGCGCGTCGGAACGAGCGTGGTCTCGCAACCGAGCTCTCGAAGCGCCGCGGCAACACCGGCGGCCCGCTCCGCTGTCCGGCCCTCGCCCTCGAGCACGTAGGCCCGGACGTTCGCGTCGACGGCAGCGAGGTGGCCGTGGAGGAGCTGCTCGGTGTGGTGAGCCTCGGCGGCCACCCAGCAGCCCTCGCGCAGTTTCAGAACCGCCTCCTGCGCCGTCGGCCAGTCTCGCCCAGCCCCGACGACGATGACCCGCTCCTGCGCGAACGGCTCCTGGTCGACGAGCGCGGCCTCCACCGCATCGGCAAGCCAGGCGACATCGTCGCCTCGCAGCGCTGCGAGGGCCGCGACGGCGCACGTGTAGCTCGCAGTGTGACACCACGACCGCTCGACCTCAGGCGTCGCGACGACGATCTCGGCGGCAAGATCGGCGAGGGGCGAGGCGGTCTTCCCGGTCACGAGCCACACCGGCCCGCCAAACGCCCGGGCCGCCTCGAGGGTGAGCGGCGTGTCGCCCTCGTGCGAGACACACACCATCAGATCAGCGTCGGGAGGCGAGATGACCGCCTCAAGCGCCTGCACCGCAACGCCGCCCGTCTGTGCCGCATGGAACGACGTCCCGCACCCGACGAAGACCACGCGTGCCCCGTCGGGCAGCCTGAGGTCGACCTCGAGCGCGCGTAGCCACGCGGGCTGAAGGGCAATCGCAAGACGGGTCTCCACAGACATCGCCTCCCTCTATAGCATCGAACCGTGTCCGTGTTCGAACGCCGCCAGCTCTCGAACGGTCTCCGTGTCCTCGCGGCACCCCTGCCGCATGCCCAGTCGGTCGCGTGCTTCGTCATGCTGGCCGCCGGATCGCGCTACGAGCGCGCCGCAAACCGCGGCATCGCGCACTTCGCGGAGCACATGTTCTTCAAGGGCACCGAGCGGCGCCCTAACTCGCGCGACCTGACGACGCTCGTCGACGGGATCGGCGGCGAGTTCAACGCCTTCACCTCGAAGGAGTACACCGGCTACTACGTCCGCTGCGCCGGGGCCGACCGCAACGTCGCCTTCGACGTGCTGCTCGACATGCTGCGCCACTCCAAGTTCGACCCCGAGGAGATCGACCGCGAGAAGGGCGTCATCCTCGAGGAGATGAACATGTACGCCGACACGCCGCGCGACCACATCGGGACCGTCTACGAGAACCTCATGTTTGGCGACAACCCGCTCGGGTGGGGGACGCTCGGCACAAAAGAGACGATCAAGGCCGCCAATCGCGACACCTTCATCGACTACCTCGACGAGTGGTACACGCCCGACCGCATGGTGATTGGCGTCAGCGGGATGGTCGGCAATGACCTCGACCCGATGCTCGAGCAGATGCTCGGCGACATGAAGTCGAACGGCTCCAAGCGCCCGGCTCCCGCGCAGATGGGGACGGCACCCGGCCCGCACGTCTCGGTCTTCCACAAGGACGCCGACCAGGCCCACCTGATCCTCGGCGTGCCAAGCATTCCGATCGACCACCCCGACCGCTACACGATGCAGCTCCTCACGGGCGTCCTCGGCTCGGGCATGTCGTCACGGCTCTTCCTCGAGGTTCGCGAGCGCCGCGGACTTGCCTACTACGTCCACGGGATGAACCACTCCTACACCGACGCTGGCTCGCTCCTTGCCCAGGCGGGTGTCGACATCAAGCGGATCGACGAGGCGATCAAGGTGATCGTCGAGCAGTTCGCCCGGATGGCGACCGAGCGCGTGCCGGACGACGAGTTCGAGAAGGCCCGCTCGATGATCAAGGGCCGCTTCGTCCTGCGCACCGAGAACCCGCAGGGGCTGCTGATGTTCGGCCTCAACCGCGAGGTGCTCGAGGGTGAGGCGATGGAGCCCGCAGAGCTACTGAAGAAGATCGACGCGGTCACCGCCGAGGACGTTCAGCGTCTCGCGCAGGATCTGATTGCGAATGACAAGCTGCACCTCGCCGTGATCGGCCCGTTCGTCGATCAGGACGAGCGGTTCCGCAAGCTCCTGACGGCCTAGCCCGAAGCGAACGCGAGACGCGAGGCGGCGACGCCAAGCGCACCCGCCTGCGTCAGCGAGATCTTCGGCCGGTAGGTCAGGACGACGACGATCTTGGCGTGCCCGCGGACGTACACGATCGCGGCGCTCGCACGCGTGTCGTCGAGCCAGCCGTCCTTCTCGGCATGCCTGCTGCCAGGCGGGAAGGCAAGCAGGCTCGGAGCCGGATCCGCGAGGCCCAGGTAGCCGAGCGCAGCGCGGGCGCCCGCAGCGCGCAGGCCGGTGTCCCGGATCGCCCAGCGCTGACCGGCCGACGCCGCCTGAAGCCGAAAGAGCGCCCGCGCGAGATCATGCGCCGTCGTCACGCGTGTGTGGAACGTCTCGGGCGGATCTGGTGCGTCGGCCGACGCGGACGCCTTGACCCGGTAGAGGCCCGGGTAGGTGCTCGAGAACATGCCGAGCCGCCGGAGAGCTGCCTCGGTCGGCCCGACACCGCCAACGAGCCGGAAGATCCGGTTTGCGGCCTTGTTGGACGACCAGGTGCCGATCGCCCGCAGATCACTGTCGATCGGCGAGCCAGGCCCGAAGCCGAATCGCCGGATGCCCTCGGCGATCACGCCGATCTTCACGGTCGACGCTGCCGGAAAGCGCGCGTCCGAGTTCCACCCGGCGTACGTCCCGCTCTCGAGATCCTCGACGTAGATCGCCGTCCAGCCGTCGAACGCGTCTCCGAGCCGGTCGAGGCGCGTGTCGAGACGCGTGTCCTCGCGCGTCGGCAGGTGCGGCAGGACAGTGGGAACCGCAGGCGGAGCCGAGGAGGAGACGGAGGCGAACACCGACACGGGTGCCACGAGTGCGACGAGCCCCGCGACCAGCAACCACCGCCCGGCCACGGTTACTCGTCCTGGCCGGCTTCGTGCGCTCCACGATGCTGGAGCTCCTGGACGACCGTGGGGTCGGCAAGGGTGGTCGTGTCGCCAAGCGGCCTGTTCTCGGCGACGTCGCGCAGGAGACGGCGCATGATCTTGCCGCTGCGGGTCTTCGGAAGCTCCGGGGTGAAGACGATGTTGGCCGGCTTCGCGATCGGGCCGATCTTGACGGCGACGTGGTTGCGGAGCTCCTCGAGCTTCTCAACCGAGGGCTCGATGCCGGTCTTCAACGTCACGAACGCGACGATCGCCTGACCCGTCAAGGCATCGGCGCGAGCGGCAACGGCAGCCTCGGCGACGTCGTGGTGATCGACCAGAGCCGACTCCACCTCGATCGTCGAGATCCGGTGACCGGAGACGTTCATCACATCGTCGACGCGGCCGAGCAGCCAGAAGTCGCCGTCGCTGTCGATCCGGGCGCCGTCACCGGCGAAGTAGACGTTCCCGTACTTCGACCAGTACGTGTCGCGATAGCGCTGATCGTCGCCGAAGATGCCACGCAGCATCGCCGGCCACGGCCGACGGAGAACGAGGTAGCCGCCGCCACCGGGACCGACCTCCTCACCCTCCTCGGTGAAGACGGCCGCGTCGACGCCCGGGAACGGCCGGGTCGCCGATCCGGGCTTCGTCGTCGTCACCCCTGGGAGTGGCGTGATCAGGATCATCCCGGACTCCGTCTGCCACCAGGTGTCGACGATCGGGCAGCGGGCTCCACCGACGTGCTCGTGGTACCAGACCCATGCTTCGGGGTTGATCGGCTCCCCGACCGAGCCGAGCAGACGCAGGCTCGTCAGGTCGTGGGCGGCCGCGTACTGCGGGCCCCACTTCATGTGCGCGCGGATCGCCGTCGGTGCCGTGTAGAGGATCGTTGCGCGATAGCGCTCGACGATCTTCCACCAGCGGTCCTTGTCGGGGAAGTCAGGCGTCCCCTCGTACATCACCGAGGTCGCCCCGTTGCAGAGCGGGCCGTAGACGATGTAGCTGTGGCCGGTGATCCAGCCGACATCGGCGGCGCACCAGTAGACGTCGCTCTCGGGCTTCAGGTCGAAGACGTAGCGGTGTGTCGAGGACACCCCGACGAGGTAGCCGGCGGTCGTGTGGACGATCCCCTTCGGCTTCGCGGTCGTCCCCGAGGTGTAGAGGAGGAAGAGCGGGTCCTCGGCGTCCATCGGCTCGGGTGGGCAGGGCTCGTCATTCAGGAGCTCGTGCCACCAGTGATCACGGCCGGCAGTCATCGGGACATCGCCGCCGGTGCGGCGAAGCACGAGAGTCTTTGCGACCCCGGGAGCGGCGGCGAGCGCCTCGTCGGCGACGCGCTTGAGCGCCACGGTCGTGCCGCGCCGCCACGCTTCGTCCTGGGTGATCAGCACCTTGCAGCCCATGTCGTTCAGGCGATCGGAGAGCGAGTCGGCCGAGAAGCCGCCGAAGACGACGGTGTGGGGCGCACCGAGCCGCGCGCAGGCCAGCATCGCGATCGGAGCCTCGGGCACCATCCCCATGTAGATCCCGACGGGCGTCCCCTTTCCGACACCGATCGCCTTCAGGGCGTTGGCGCAGCGCACGACCTCGCGCTGGAGGTCGGCGTAGGTGATCGTTCGCCGATCGTCTGCGGGCTCGCCCTCCCAGAAGTACGCGACCCGATCGCCACGGCCCTCCTCGACGTGCCGGTCGACGCAGTTGTAGGCGACGTTGAGCTTGCCGCCGAGGTACCACTTCGCGTAGGGCTGATCCCACTCGTAGAGCTTCGTGAACGGCTCCGCCCAGGTGACGCGCTCGCGGCCCTCCTGCTCCCAGAACGCGTCGAAGTCGACGTCGTAGATCTCTGGCTGCGCGTTTGCCTGCGCGCTGAACTCCGGGCTCGGCGGGTAGCGCCGCTCCTCCAGAAACAGGGTGTCGATCGTCTCGCCGGTGCTGCTCACGGTGTCAGATCGTAGGGGAAAGAGGTCAGGTTCTCGACGCCGCTGTCGGTGACGAGGAGCAGGTCCTCGAGGCGAAGGCCGCCGAAGCCAGGACGGTAGAGACCCGGCTCGACCGCCAGCACGTCGCCGACGACGAGATCGTCGTGACCAGAGAGGCCGAGGAGCGGCTGCTCGTGCACCTCGAGGCCGACGCCGTGACCGAGCGAGTGGAAGAAGCCGTCGTGGAGAGCCTCGCCGGGCGTCTTCGTGCGCTGCGTCGGGTAGCCCGCCGCCTCGAAGATATCGCAGGCGACGTGCATCAGGCTCCTTGCCGGAATCCCCGGCTGCGCCTCGGCAATCGACCGATCGAGCACCTCCTTGCAGAGGCGGTGCCACTCGGCGACCTCGGCCGGCACCTCTCCGATGACGAAGGTGCGCTTCATGTCCGCGGAGCAGCCCGACTCGTTGTCGCGAGGCCAGAGGTCGATGACGATCGTCTCGCCCGCCTGGAGCCTGCCCGACCCCATGTGGTGTCCGATCGCGGACTGCGCGCCGTGCGAGACGACGAACTCGTCGGCCGTCGCGCCGTGCGCCAGGAACTCGGCCAGGATCGCTGCCTTGACGCGCTCGCTCGTGAGAGGCGCACCGTCGACGTCGAGGCCGCCATCGCCGGCGCTCGCGCGGCGGAGCAACGCTCGCGCCGCTGTCATGCCGGCCTCGGCGGCTGCCTGCGCACGGCGGATCCCCGCAAGCTCGGCACCGCTCTTGCAGCGACGGCGCGTGTCGAAGAGCTCACGGTCGGGTGTGAGCTCGACGCCCGCCGCCCGGAGCAGGTCGGCCATCAGGATCGGGAACGACGGCGGCACGACTGCGTTGGTCACCCCGAGAGCGTGGACCGCGCGGATCGAGACGAGGTCGTAGAGGTCGGCTGCCGGCGTGCCGTTGCGGCGCAGCTCGTCGACGCCGAACTCCTCAGCGGCGTGCAGCGCGAGCCCGGGCATGCCCTCCAGCCGGGGGATCTCCATCGAGCTGACGACGAGGTGGCGGACGCCGTCCTTCTCGACGTAGAGGAAGGGATCGGCGAGGAGCAGCGGCACCTCGTGGCGCAGCTCCGGCGACCTGACGGTGTCGGAGTAGATGAGAACGTCCGGCATGGCTTCAGAATATCGGCGTTCAGCGGCGCCAATGGGGCCGGGGCTAGATTCTCCGGGTGACCGACGCCAACGCACGTGCTCTCGAGCTGAGTGCCCGGTACGACGACGAGGTCATCCGTCTGATTCCCACGGGCGCCGACATCTTCGACGCGCATCTCCATCTCGGGACGGACATCGACGGGATGATCGGGGACTACGAGGCCCTCGAACGCGTGATGGCCGATTACGGGATCTCGCGCGCGTTCATGTTCTGTCTCGATGAGCCCGACCGCCACCCCGGGTTCACGGCAGCGAACGACCGTACGCTCGCGTTTGCCGAGCGATCAGACGGCCGCCTGATCCCGTTCGTCCGGCTCGACCTCAACGAGAGGCCAATCGAGGAGGCGAAACGCTGTCTCGACGCGGGCGCGCGCGGTATCAAGCTGCATCCGCGCGCCCAGGGGTTCGGATCGAGCGATGCCCGGCTCGGGCCAGTCTTCGAGCTCGCCGCGGCCCGGCGCGTCCCGATCCTGATCCACGGCGGCCGGGGTCTCCCGCCGATCGCGCACGGTCTCGCCTCGCTCGTCGAGCGAAACCCGGACGCCACGTTGATCATCGCCCACGCGGGGATTGCCGACCTCGCAGCTCTGGCGCAGGAGATGGCCGGGCGGAAAGGCGTGTTCTTTGACACCTCCACCTGGAGCGCGATCGACCTGCTCGACTTCTACGCGCGCGTCCCGCCCGAGCAGGTCATGTACGCATCCGACTTCCCCTACGGGCAGCAGCCGGCGTCGCTCTTCATCGCCGCGCGCACGGCGCGTGCGGCGGGCTGGAACGACGAACAGCTACGCGGGATGCTTGCCGGCAACGCCAACGCGCTCGCCGACGGAGCGCCGCTGCCAGAGCCGACGACGCCGCTCGGCCCCTCGATGCTCAACCAGCCGCTGCAGCTTGCGCGGATCCATCACTACCTCTCGATGGCGATGTCGCTTCTGTGGACGCGGCAGCGCGACACTCCCGGCGTCCTCGGACTCGCCCTCAACGCCTGCGCCGAGAGCGAGGGTGCGCCCGAGACGGTCGATCGAATCCGCGAGCTGCTCGAGGCGGCACACGGCCTCTGGGTTGACCAGCACAGTCTCCACGACGACGCGGCTCGGTCCGACGCAGGTCGACTCATCTACCGGCTCGTCCACATCGCGTCCGTCGAGTCCGTCACGTCATCTCGCTGAATCGATCGTCTAGCATCGACCTCATGAGTCGCGCCCTCGTCCTGCTCGCTGCGCTCGTGGTGATCGCCGGTTGCGGCGGAAAGTCCGCCAGCACGACGACCGGTGCGTCGGGAACGACGCTGACCGGCGAGACGACGGTAGCGAAGGCAACCGATGCGAACGGCTGCGCCCCGGTCACCGCGCCCGTCGGGGCGGCAAAGACCGCCCCGACGCCGACAGCACCTCTTGACGCGACGAAGACCTACGACGTCACGTTCACGACAAACTGCGGCAGCTTCACGGTGCGCCTCGACCAGAAGCAGTCACCGAACGTCGCGGCGTCAATCGTCTCGCTCGTCCAGCACGGGTTCTATGGCGGCACCGTCTTCCACCGCATCGTCCCCGGCTTCGTGATCCAGGGCGGCGACCCGACAGGTACCGGAAGCGGCGGCCCCGGCTACAGCACGGTCGACACGCCGCCGGCCGGAGCGCAGTACCTCCACGGGGTTGTCGCGATGGCGAAGACGGGCGCCGAGGTCGCAGGCACCGCAGGAAGCCAGTTCTTCGTCGTCACCGGGGCAAACGTCGGTCTCCCGGCGGACTACGCGATCATCGGAACCGTGACGAAGGGCCTCGACGTTATCGACCACATCGGCACGCTCGGCGATCCGTCGACCGAGCAGCCGACCGAGGTGGTCGAGATCGAGAAGGCCACCGTCTCGATCTCGTAGAGTGATCGGCGCGATCGTCCTTGCGGCCGGTGCCGCGTCGCGCTTTGGCTCACCAAAGCAGCTGCTCTTTCTCCCGTACGTGCTCGAGCGCCTCCGCGGAGCCCCGGTCGGGCAGATCGTCGTCGTCGCCGGAGCACACGCGATCGAGGCAAGCGAGACGCTGTCGCTCGACGGGGTATCGGTGGTGACCGCGACCGACTGGGCCGTCGGCCCCGGAGCGAGCCTTCGCTGTGGCCTTGCCGCGCTGTCCGCCGAGGCGGAGGCGGCCCTCGTCATTCTCGCCGACGGCCCGTTTCTCGATCCGCGGGCGATCGACCGCGTGCTCGCCCACCGTCAGGACGCGCCGTTTATCGCCGCGAGCTACGACGGCATCCGCAGCCATCCGGCGCTGCTCGCTCGCTCGATCTGGGATGCGATCCCGAACGACGGGGGCCGCGATCTCGACGTGCTGCTCATCCCGTGCGAGGACTTGACGCCGCCGGGCGACATCGACACTCCCGATCTCTGGAACCCGCCCGAGGCGTAGGCTCGTCGTTCAGGCAGTCGGGGTCGAACGCAGACCGGCCAGCCTGTCTCGGAGCTCGTCCGGCATCGGCTCGTCCGTTGCAACCCGGACGAAGTGGCGCAGGTGCTCCTCGAAGCGGAAGCGCTCCTCGCACGGTGGGCACCGTTCAAGGTGCTCCTTCGCCTCGCTGACCTCCTCGTCGGAGAGCATCCCGTCGAGATAGGGCTGCATCATCGTCTCGCAGTCTCCACAGCCGCACCCCATCAGACCACCGCCTTTTCTGCCAGGTTCTTCTTGAGCAGGCGCCGGCCACGGTGGAGCCGCGACATGACAGTGCCTACAGGGATATCGAGGATCTGTGCCGCTTCGGCGTAGGCGAACTCGCCGATGTCGACGAGCACGACGACGTCACGGAAGTCGTGGGGCACCTCCGCCAACGCCTCGACGACGGCGTTCTGTGAGAGCCGCTCGATCACCTTCTCCTCGTCAGGGTTGTCGTCGGGCATCGTCGAGGCGAGCTGGTTGTAGAGGAAGTAGTCACCTTCCTCGAGCGGCTGGATGTCGGGCGAGCGCTGCGCCTTGCGGCCTCGGTCGATGTTGAGATTCGTGAGGATCCGCAGGAGCCAGGCACGAAGGTTCGTTCCCGGCTGGTACTGCTGCCAGGCGCGGAAGGCCCGGCCGTAGGTGTCCTGGACGAGATCCTCGGCCTCCTCGCGGGAGCTGACAAGCCTCCGCGCAACGCGGAAGACCTGGTCGCTGAGCTCGAGCGCCTCCTCTTCGAACCGAACACGATCACGCGCCACCTCGGCGATCCGACGGGTCTCAGCGGCAGTCGGTGTGCCTTCGGTCATCCGGCGGCCACCCTAGCAACCAGTTCAAACGCCGCCCGGGCGCCGAAGATTCCCGGCCGGTCTAGCGTGGGTCGCCCTGCTCGCGGAAACCGCCGCGGGCGATCGCCGCCACGAGCGCGTCCCTCGAGGTCAGCTCATCGTCGTAGGTCACGGTGATGTCGCCGTTCAACGCAGCGTTCGCCGACTCGAGACCGTCGTGGCCCTTGAGCACGTGGGCGAGCCGGGCAACGCAGCGCTCGCAGCGGATGCCCTTCACCTGGATCGTCTCGCTGACGCTTGCCACCGTCAGTCCAATCTAGCGAACGGCTCTACTGAGCCCGGACGCCGTGTACCGGACGCCCGGCTGCGATCCAGGCGTAGTACGACGCGCTCGGCCCGTACTCGGAGCGGTAGCCGACGATCCGGGGATTCCTGCCGACGTCTCGCGCTCGAGCCGCGTGCTTGAGCAGGTTGGGGTCGTCGTTGTCCTGCCAGACGAGAATCATGTGCGCCGCCGTCATGAAGACGGCGACGAAGTCGCAGCCGGCGGCTGGGCACGGGAACGGGTCGGTGCGGACACACCACCAGCCCTCACGATCGGTCGAGTCGTCGTCGTCGACGATCTCCTCGTCCTCAACGCGCGTCTCCTCATAGACGATCGTCCCCCGCTCCACAGCTGCACAGGGTACGCCCAGCAGCCGTTCAGCCGCCAGTGAGCACGCGGGGCTCGAGACGGACCTCACCGTCGGGGCCGACGCGGTAGGCCGAAGCGCCAGGACGGCACGTCACGACCTCGTGGATCTCCGTCCCGATGTAGTGCAGCCCGACGCCGTCGTCGGCAGCGATCCCGGCGGGAAACCCGCCGTCGAGGAGCTCCCTGTAGCGCGGACGCCGTCGCGCTTCACCGTCGTAGTGCGGGCACGCGCTCCCCGCCAGGAAGCCGAGTCCGTCGCGCATCCCCTCGAGCTGGAGACCAAACGAGTCGGTCACCCCGGCCTCGAACCAGCAGATCATCCCGGCGCTCGCACCAAAGAGGACGATGCCCGCCTCCCACGCCTCGCGAAGCACCTGGTCGAAGCCGTGGACGCGCCAGATCGCAAGCATGTTCGCGGTGTTGCCGCCGCTCACGTCGATCGCATCCTGGGCGAGCGCGAGATCGCGCAGCCCGTCGGGCGGATACGGGAAGAACGGCAGGTGGGATGCCTCACCGAGCGGCGTGAAGCGCTCGTAGAAGCGCCCGATCACGTCGTCGGAGTCGCCGACGGCAGTCGGGACAAAGAGGACGCGCGGTCGATCCTTGCCGGTCAGCTCCAGCGCGTGCCGGTACAGACGCAGCGTCTGCTCCTCGCTGTCGCCGCCCCCGCCGAGGGCCAGAATCTGGCGTGCCGTTGCCATCCAGCGAGTGTACGGACACCTCCCCCGGAGGCCTTCGGCGCTGCTCTGCTTGACTTCACGGATGGTCGCGCCATCCACACTCTCAGTCGGCAGGAAGACGCTTCGCTACTTCTCGATCGCCGAGCTTCAGCCAGAGGTGGACGTTGCGCGCCTGCCAACCACGCTACGGATCCTGCTTGAGAACGTCCTTCGCACGGGCGATGAGGCAGGGGTGCAGGCGATCGTGGACTGGGACCCGCTTGCCGAGCCGTCGCACGAGATCTCCTTCGCACCGTCCCGTGTGCTCCTCCAGGACTTCACCGGCGTCCCGGCTGTCGTCGACCTGGCTGCGATGCGCAATGCGATGGCGCAGCTCGGCGGCGATCCGTCGCTGATCAACCCGCTCATCCCGGCCGAGCTCGTGATCGACCACTCCGTGCAGGTCGACGAGTTCGCCACTCGCTTTGCCTTCGCCCACAACGTCGAGCACGAGGTGCGCCGCAACCGCGAGCGGTACGGCTTTCTCCGGTGGGGCCAGCGCTCGTTCGACAACTTCAAGGTCGTCCCGCCGGGTACCGGGATCTGCCACCAGGTCAACCTCGAGTTCCTGGCGCGCGTGGTCGAGGAGCGCGACGGCTTCGCGTTCCCGGACACGGTCGTCGGCACCGACTCGCACACGACGATGATCAACGGCCTGGGCGTGCTCGGCTGGGGCGTCGGCGGGATCGAGGCGGAGGCCGCGATGCTCGGAGAGCCGCTCTCGATGCTGGTCCCGCAGGTCGTCGGCGTTCGGCTGCGCGGCGTGCTGCGCGAAGGTGCAACGGCGACCGACCTCGTTCTCACGGTGACCGAGCTGCTGCGCCGCACCGGCGTCGTCGGGAAGCTCGTGGAGTATTTCGGCGACGGCATCGGTTCGCTCTCGGTTGCCGACCGCGCAACGCTCGGGAACATGTCGCCGGAGTACGGCGCGACCTGCGGCTTCTTCCCGGTCGACGATCTCACGCTCGACTACCTGCGGCTCACCGGCCGCTCGGCCGAGCAGGTCGCGCTCGTCGAGGCCTATTGCAAGGCGAACCTCCTCTGGCACGACCCGGCTGGCCATCCGGAGTACTCGCAGATTGTGGAGCTCGACCTCGGCAGCGTCGAGCCGTCGATCGCCGGACCGCGGCGTCCACAGGATCGGATTCCGCTCCGGCAGGCAAAGGCAGCGTTCGCCGATGCGCTCTCGAGCTTCGTCACCGACACGACCCGCGATCGCGGCGCCGCGGATGGCCTCCAGGACGGCTCCGTCGTGATCGCTGCAATCACGTCGTGTACGAACACGTCGAACCCGCAGGTCATGGTCGCTGCTGGGCTTCTCGCGAAGCGAGCCGTCGAGCTCGGACTCACGAGCCGCCCCTGGGTGAAGACATCTCTCGCTCCTGGCTCCCGCGTCGTGACGAAGTACTACGAGCGCGCCGGTCTCCAGGACTACCTCGATCAGCTCGGCTTCAACACGGTCGGATATGGCTGCACAACGTGCATCGGCAACTCCGGCCCCCTCGAGCCCGCGGTGTCGCAGGCGATCGAGGAGGGCGGGCTCGTCACGTGCGCTGTGCTCTCGGGCAACCGTAACTTCGAGGCACGGATCCATCCCGAGGTGAAGGCGAACTATCTCGCCTCTCCGCCGCTCGTCGTCGCCTATGCGCTCGCGGGTCGTATGGACATCGACTTCGAAACGGAGCCGATCGGAATGAGCTCGACTGGCGACCCGGTCTATCTGCGCGATCTCTGGCCGTCTGCCGCCGAGGTCAACGCAACGATCGCGTCGTCGGTGACGGGCGAGATGTTCAGCGACGCCTACAGCGACGTGTTCGCCGGAGACGACGCCTGGCGCAGCCTCGAGGTGCCCGACGGCGAGCTCTTCGCCTGGGAGCCCGCCTCGACCTACGTGCGCCACCCACCGTACTTCGACGGCATGAGCGAGACGCCCGGCGAGGTCACCGACGTCGTCGGCGCCCGCTGCCTCGTCAGCCTTGGTGACTCGGTGACGACAGATCACATCTCACCCGCAGGATCGATCCGCCCCGACTCCCCCGCTGGCCGCTACCTGGTCGAGCACCGTGTCGAGACGGCGGAGTTCAACTCCTACGGCGCACGTCGCGGTAACCACGAGGTGATGGTGCGCGGCACGTTCGCGAACGTCCGGCTCCGCAACCTGCTTGTTCCCGGCCGCGAAGGCACCTGGACGGTGCACGTTCCCTCCGGCGAGGAGCTGACGATCTACGACGCGGCCGAGCGCTACCGCCTCGATGCCACGCCACTCATCGTCCTTGCGGGGAAGGAGTACGGCTCGGGCTCATCCCGCGACTGGGCAGCGAAGGGGCCGCTCCTGCTCGGTGTTCGCGCGGTGATCGCCGAGAGCTACGAACGGATCCATCGCTCGAACCTGTTGATGATGGGCATCCTGCCCCTCCAGTTCCTCCCCGGCGAAAGTCGAGAGTCCCTCGGCTTGACGGGACGGGAGAAGTTTGCGGTCACCGGCCTCGACAACGGCGAGTCACGGCAGGTGGCGGTGACGGCCGACGCGCTCAGCTTCGAAGCCGTGCTCCGTCTCGACACGCCTCGCGAGCGCGAGTTTCTCCGCCACGGCGGCATCCTGCCGTTCGTCGTGCGGCGACTCCTCGCCGGCGCGTAGCGCTACTTCGCGGTCGTCGGCGCCGACACGAACGCGGCGACGTCGGCTATCTGCGACGGCGTGAGGATCCCGACGAAGGAGCTCATGTCCGAGCCGCCGACGTTGAGGATCCGGATGACCTTCGCCGCGGTGACTTTGAACGTGCCGAGGCTCGGACCCGGCGCGCTACCCTTCGCGACCGTGCCGGCGGCCTTGAACGTGTGGCACTTGCCGCAGTAGAGCTTGAAGATCAGCTTGCCGTTAGTCGCGTTTGGCTTCGCCGATGAGCCGTGAGCGAGTGCAGACGGAGAGACGGCCGCAGCAGCGGCCGTCAGAAGCAGAACAAGAAGACCGGAGGATGGGCGGCGCATGGTGCTGGAGGCTACCTTCCTCACCAGGAGTCGGTCTAGCCGTCCCAGACGTGGGCGCGATAGACGTTCTGCTTCGTCGCAACCTGGACGAAGTTCGCGACGTCGTGGATCTGCTGCCACGTCATCTTCTTGACGACGTACTCGTGACCGCCGAACTGCTCGGTCACAGCGACGATCGAGAGGTTCGCGCTGACGCGAAGATCGTTGAAGCTCGGGCCGCCGTCCTGGCCGAGTCCCGTGCCGCCGAAACCGGCAGCGAGAGCGGCGTCGAGAGCGTGGCACTTACCACAGAACTGGCGGTAGCCCTTCTTGCCGGCGATCAGCGAGGCGTTCGACGGCTTCACCTCGGCACCCTTGGTCGTCGCTGCCCAGACGTGAGCGGCCGGCAGCGCAGCGAACGCAGCGGCGAGCGGAACCAGCAGGGAGAGTCGAAGGCGAAGGGACAAGCCGGGAAAACGGTAGCAGGTTGAAACAGGTTCTTGGGGACAAACCTGGAGGGTAGGCTCAAGGTCACCGGGGTGCCTGCTCCTGCCAGGCTGAGATGAGACCCGTCGAACCTGCTCCGGGTCATGCCGGCGAAGGGAGAGTCGCGTTGACCAATAGACCGAACTGGGGTATTGAGCCAGTCCCCGACCGGCTTCGCGTCCTTGGATTCGTCGACGGCCTGCTCCTCTGGGCGAACCTCTCGGTGTCGCTGCTCGTGATCGTGGCGGGCGCGTTTCTCGTGTTGCCGCCCGCGGACTACGGACTCGGGCTGTCACTCCCTGACGCGGTCGGAGCCATCGTCGCGGCGGCGATCGTCGGGAACCTGATGATCGCGATCGGTGGCGCGATCGGGGCCGACGCCCGCGTACCGTCGATGGTGTTGCTGCGCGCCCCGCTCGGGCGGCGCGGCTCGTACCTGCCGACCGGGCTCAACGTCGCCCAGTGTCTCGGGTGGTCGGTGTTCGAGCTGATCGTGATCGCCACCGGCGCGAGCGCGCTTTCGCAGCAGGTGTTCGGCGTTGGTGGGGTTGTCTTCTGGAAGATCCTCTTTGGCCTCGTTGCGACCGGGCTCGCGCTGCTCGGTCCGATCGACTTCGTCCGGACGTACGTGCGGAAGTTCGCAGTCTGGATCGTCGTCGCCTCGCTCATCTATCTCGCCTGGTGGTCGCTCCACGGCCAGCACGCTGGCCGGCTCTGGGCCCGGCCGGGAGCGCATGGCTTCTGGCCGGGGTTCGATCTCGTGCTCGCGAGCATCGTCTCCTGGACGCCGCTCGTCGCCGACTACACGCGCTTCGCGCGCAGCCGCGCGGTCGGGTTCTGGAGCACCGGCCTCGGCTACCTGATCCCGACGATCCCGCTCTTCAGCCTCGGGGCGGTCATCGCACTGTCCCGACAGATCAGCGACGCACCTGCGCTGTTAACGGCGATCGCCGCCGGCGGTGCAGCGAGCGTGATCGCGCTGCTGGCTCTGACCGTCGATGAGTCCGACGAGGCGTTCGCGAACGTCTACTCCGGCGCGGTGTCGCTCCAGAACCTCCTGCCTCGGGTGCCGCAGCGGCTGCTCGTCACCGCGACCGCGGCGGTTGCCACGGTCGGCGCGCTCGTCGTCGACCTCCGCAACTATCAGCAGTTCCTCTACCTGCTCGGCTCGTTCTTCGTGCCGCTCTTCGGCGTGCTCCTCGCCGACTGGCTCCTCGCGGGAAGGCGCTACGACCGGGACGACATCTTCCTCGCGCCTGCCTTCCGGTTTGAGCTCGTCGCTGCCTGGCTTGCAGGGTTCGTGCTCTACCAGTGGCTTGCGCCTGTTGGCCCGGCCTGGTGGACGCGGATCGTTGCCCATGCGCACCCGCATGCCCTGCCCTGGGGCGGCGCATCGCTACCGAGCCTTGGTGCGGCCTTCGCCGTGGCGGTACTGGCCCGACTCATCGTTCGGCGATCGGCCTCTACGACGTCGTGATCTCGCTGCTCGGGAACCTCTCGCGGGACTTCATCCCGGGCGAGCCGCAGCGAGTGGGTGGCGGCCCCTTCCACGCCGCGCGAGCTCTCCGCCGTCTCCGCGTCGAGGCGCGGATCTTCACCCGCTGCGCAACGGTTGACCGCGATGCACTTCTTCCGCCGCTCGTCGCACTCGGAACACCCGTCACGTTCGTGCCCGGCGTCTCGACGGCAACGTTCCACATGTTCTACGAGGGCGACCGCAGGACGATGACGGTAGACACGCTCGGCGACACCTGGCTGCCGGACGACCTGCCCGCCTTCCCGGCGGCGACCGGGTGGGTGCACGTCGCGGCGCTCGCCCGGTCGGACTTTCCGGCCGAGACGCTCACGGTGATCGCGCACGGGCGGAAGGTTCTCCTCGACGGGCAGGGGCTCGTGCGGCCCGCACGGACGGGGGCACTCGTCCTTGACGGCAACTTCGACGAGGCAGTGCTGGAACACGTCTGGGCGCTCAAGCTGAGCGACGAGGAGGCCGAGGTACTCGGCGACCCTGCGAGTCTCCCGGTGCGCGAGGTGCTGGTCACGCACGGCTCACGTGGATCGACCGTGTACTACGGCGGGCAGGTCGAGGAGATCGCGGCGCGCAAGGTGCCAGGAGACCCGACCGGCGCGGGCGACGCATTCTCGATCGCCTACGTCGTGGCTCGAGCGGAGGGCGCGGCCCCGGCAGCGGCCGCCCGGCGGGCAACCGCGATCGTCGGCGCCGTGCTGGAGGAGCGGTGATCGCACTCGTCGCAACCGTCGAGGGCGTCGTCACCGTCGACCTCGAGACGGGCGAGACTGGGCCCGGGACGCCGCTCCCCGAGCGCCCGCGGCCGACGCTCAACCTCCCTCGCATCGTCGCTGCCGCCGCGGAGGGGTCGACCGTCGTCGCCGTCGTCGAGGCGCGCCCACCGATGCTCGTCTCGCACGACAGCGGCGCGACGTGGCGGGAGTCCGGACGCGGCCTGCCGCCTGGGTTTGCCGTGGCGATCTCGCCCGACGACCTCGACCTGCTGCTCTACGCGGCGCGCAACCGGCTCTTCGTGTCACGAAACGGCGGCGTCTTCTGGACGGCGCTGCCCGACGAGCTGCCCGACATCACCGCCGTCAGCTTCGGCTGACGGCGCGACCTACGGGATGCCGAACTCGCCACGCGCGACGGTGACGGCGCAGCCGCCGACCATCACGCGCTCGATCGCATCGGCTGAGCCGTCTGCTCGCGCGTAGAGCTTGGAGGGACGACCGATCTCGACTCCCTGGACGATCTCGATCTCCTCGCCGAAGGCGATGCGCCCGTGACGGGCGAGATGGACGGCGAGGGGTCCCGCTGCCGATCCGGTGGCCGCGTCCTCGGGTACGCCATGACCGGGCGCGAACATCCGGGTCTTCCAGCCGGACTCGGTGCGGGCAAAGCAGTTGGCGCCCGCCGTTGTGGCACGCAGCAGCGCGGCGAAGTCCGGTTCGAGCGCGGCGACCTCCTCGGGCGATCCGAGCTCGACGAAGACGTGGCCAGGGCCGAGGTGGTAGAGCTCGATCGGCAGACCCGATCCGGCAACCCCGAGGGCCGAGAGGATCGCGTCCGGCCGCTCGACCGTCTCCCAGACCGGAATCGGCTGCTCCATCCAGCCGAAGATGAGCGCTGCACCCTCGCGTTCAAGCTCGACTGGCACGACGCCCGCGTCGGTCTCGATCCGGATCACGATCTTCTGCAGCGGGCCACCAAGGACAAAGGCTGCGCCGAGCGTCGGGTGTCCGGCGAAGGGCAGCTCCGAGGCGGGCGTGAAGATGCGGATCCGAACATCGGCGTCGTCGGCGCGAGGGGGCAGGACGAAGACCGTCTCGGCGAAGTTCATCTCCTTCGCAAGCGCTTGCATGGTGAGCGGATCGAGGTCGCGCGCGTCGGTGAAGACGGCGAGCTGGTTGCCGCTCAGGGCGGTGTCCGTGAAGACGTCGATCACCGAGTAACGGAAGCGGCGCATGGCTCGAACGCTACCGACTCGACGCTCGATGCCCGGCTTGGCGTGAAAGGCCACTAGGCTTGTGTGTGTGCACCTGATCCTCGTCCGCCACGCGAAGGCTGCGCCCGGGGAACCGGACGCGCTGCGGCCGCTCACCCACGAGGGGCACGAGGCGGCGCTGGCGCTGGGCGATCGGTTCGCCGCTCTCGCCCCTGACGCGGTCGTCTCGAGCCCGCTCCTGCGTGCCCGCCAGACGGCCGAGCCGATCGCGGCGGCCGCCGGGGTGACCGCCGAGACAGACGTCAGGCTCGCACCCGGTGCAAGCGCCGACGACCTTCGCGCTGTCATCGACGGCCGCGGAGACACCGTCATCGCGGTCGGCCATCAGCCCGACTGCAGCGAGATCGTCCTCGCGCTCACGGGTCGCAAGGTGGGCTTCTCCGTCGGGTCGTTCCAGGAGATCGAGCTGTGACCGCTGTCCGCGTCAGCGGCCTGCGCAAGAGCTACGGCGACCACGAGGCCGTCCGCGGCATCGACTTCGAGATTCCAGCTGGTGAGGTGTTCGGCCTGCTCGGCCCGAACGGCGCCGGCAAGACCACGACGATCGAGATCCTCGAGGGCTACCGCGACCGAGACGGCGGCGAGGTCAGCGTCCTCGGCGAGGATCCGCAGCGTGCCGGCGGTGCCTGGCGCGAGCGCCTCGGTGTGGTGCTGCAGTCGACGTCGCTCTATCCGAACCTCACCGTCCGCGAGAGCCTCGCGGTGTTCGGCGGCTACTACGCCGATCCGCGTAAGCCCGACGACGTGATCGAGATCGTCGGCCTCGAGGACAAGGCCGACAGCCGCGTCCGCAAGCTCTCCGGTGGGCAGAAGCGCCGGCTCGACCTTGGACTTGCGCTGGTCGGGAAGCCCGAGTTGCTCTTCCTCGACGAGCCGACGACTGGCTTCGATCCCGAGGCGCGCCGCGCCGCGTGGGAGACGATCCGCAACCTCCGTTCGCTCGGAACGACCATCCTTCTCACCACCCACTACCTCGATGAGGCCGAGCAGTTGGCCGACCGGGTCGCGCTCCTGCGCGGCGGTGAGATCGTGCGCGAGGGCTCGCCCGCCGAGCTGACAGGCGGCCCCTCCGAGACCGAGATCCGCTTCCGTCGAGACGGCGAGGACATTGTCGAGCGCACGACCGAACCGACACGCCGACTGCGCGAGCTGATCGAGGAGGCCGGCGGCGCCGAGCTGGACGGGCTCGAGGTTCGACGCCCGAGCCTCGAGGACATCTACCTGGAGCTGACCGCCGAATGAGACTCTTCAAGCACGAGTTCCGCACCGCGCAGACGCTCTTCTGGCGCAGCCGTGAGTCGGCCTTCTTCACGTTCTTCCTGCCGGTGATCTTCTTCCTGATCTTCGGCTCGATCTACGCGAACCACCTGATGAGCGACGAGTTCCTCCCGAACGGGAAGCCCATGCGGTTCGCGCCGTTCCTCGAGGCCGGGATGATCGGCTACGGCGTGGCGGCGACGTGCTTCGCAGGGCTTGCGATCACGCTCGTGATCCGGCGCGAGTCGGGCGTGCTCAAGCGGATCCGGGCGACACCGCTGCCGGCGTCGACCTACGTCCTGGCGGTTCTCGCTTCGACGTTCGTCGTGTTCCTGATCGAGGCGTTGCTGATCATGACGCTCGGCCGCACGCTCTTCTCGGTTGGGTTCCCCGATCGGATCTTCTCGCTCTTCGCCGTGCTCGTGCTCGGCGCCGCGTGCTTCACCGCGATGGGACTCGGCATCACAGCGTTCGTCCGCTCGTCCGAGGGATCCTCGGCTGCCGTCAATGCCGTCTACCTGCCGATGGCGATCATCTCCGGCACGTTCTTCACGCCGAACTCCTATCCCGGCTTTCTCAAGGTGATCGCGGAGATCCTGCCGCTCACCCACTTCACCCAGCTGACCCGTGACGTGATGGTGCGCCATCAGCATGTGTGGTCGGACACCGGCGCGATCTCCGTCGTCGTCGCCTGGGGCCTCGTCGGCCTCGTGGGCGCCGTCCGCGGCTTCCGCTGGGAACCGCTCGAGAGCTAGCCGGCCCTCCCGCAAGCGACGCTCGTCGTGCGAAGCCCGGCTCATCCGGAGGTCTCACGCTCCCATAGCCCGCACCCGATCTTGCGTCTCGGAAAACCGATCGGATAGGATTGTGCGAAATGTCTCACAGTCGAGGCATTACGAAAGGAGTTGGCATGGAGGAGCACGGTACGACCACACCGCGGAACATCCTCGTGATCGCAAACGAGACCGTCGAGGGCGCAGTTCTGCACGACGCCGTGATCGCCCGCGCCGGTGACGCGGAGGCGGTTCGTGTGCTCGTCGTCACGCCGGCGTTGAACTCGCGCCTGCGGCGCTGGACATCGGACGAGGATGGCGCACGGCATGCGGCCGAGGCGCGGCTCGAAAACTGCCTGGCTCGGCTCCATGCAGCAGGTCTGGACACCGAGGGCAGGGTCGGCGACGCCGACCCTCTGCAGGCGATCGACGATGGACTCCGTGTCTTCGACGCGGATGAGATCGTGATTGCGACGCACCCCGAGGGCCGCTCGAACTGGCTTGAGCGCGACCTGATCGGGAAGGCCCGGGCCCGATACGAGCAGACGGTCACGCACGTGATCGTCGAGAGCGGCGTTCACGCCACCGTCGCGGCCTAACCGGAATGGCCGATCGGAGCGGGGTGCCTTCCGACCAGGCGGTGCCCCGCTCCGATCATTCGCTTCGCCGGGCGCCCGAGGAGCGCCCGAGCACGTTCGTGGCGACGGCCGCGGCGATCAGCGCGACCCCGACGAGGAACTCGACTCGTAGGCCTAGGCGCGGGCTACGCGTGAGCGTGTCGAAGAACGCGGCCCCGGCGTCGTGCGGAACGCTCGGGAGGACGACGTGGTCGAGGTAGATCGAGCGGAGCACGACGACGACCCCGATCGCGGCGGCTCCCGCGAGCGAGAGGCCGACGCCGGCCTGGAGGAGACTGCGGCGGCGGTTGCGTGACAGCCCGAGCGCTGTGAGGAATGCGAGCAGGCCAACGATCGGGAGCGCCACCGCAACGGCGTGGAGCCTCATGACGTAGCGGGCGCGAGCGAGCCATTGCGAGCGGCCGATCGCGTACTTCCGCGCCAGCGCGCTGTCCGGGACGTTGTCGAATACATGGATCCCCTGGGCTGCGAGGCGGCGACGTGCCTCGACCGCGGCCTGCGAGAGGTCGATGCTGACCGCTCCGTCGTGATCGACAGCGACCCCAGCGCGGTTCTGCAGGGCGGCCACAAGCCCGGCATGCGCTCTTCGGTTCGCGTCCATCCAGAGCAGCTGGAACCGGTCGGACGCCAGGAACCGCGCGACGGTCTCCTCGGTGAACGAGCGCAGGCTGGCGGCGAGCCGCCATGGGGGGAGATGCGCGTTTGGCGGCAGCACCTTGCTCGCCGCCTTCGCGACGTCGACGTGCGCGAAGAGCTTCTGGGTGAGCTGCGCGGCGACTGCCCGATCGATCGCGGGGTTCTTGCTCAACGGCGCGACCGTCTTGACGTAAGCGTTCTCGTCAAGCACCTGGTCGCGCAGCCAGACAGAGACGATCGAGATGGGCGCGAGCAGGCAGGCTGTTGTGAGGAGCGCCGCGACAACGAGTCTGCGTCGCGACGCCGCCGGTGGGGCTGTGCTGCTCAGCAGCAGGACCCGGCGTCGGCGCCGTGCCGGTCGCCGAGGAGCCGTGAGAAGACCGCTGCGAGCGTGGCGCGCTCGTCGGCGCTCAGCTGTTCGACGAAGCGTGTCTGCACGTAGCTCCGGATCGTCTCCTGCGACTGGGCTGTGCGCTCCGCGCCGGTCGGGGTCAGCTCGATGTTGGTCGCGCGCGCGTCGGCCGGGCACGGGTGGCGGCGGACGAACTCTCGAGCTTCGAGGGTGTCGATCAGCCGTGAGATGCGGCTCAGACTCAGGCCCATCGCGTCGGCGACGTCGGTCTGGTGCAGCGTGCTGCAGGGTGCGGCTGCAAGGCGACCCATGATCGCGAGCATGCTGACGCTCAGCTCGTGACGCTCCTCGAGCAACGCCTCGGCACCGCGGCGAAGTCGCCGTGAGACCTCGAGCAGGCCCTCCCAGGCAAGCGCGTCGTCTGGCGACCAGCTCTGCTCGACCGCCTCGCCCATCATGTACCCGGCGCGGGCGGTGACGGAGGCTGTCGTGCTGGAGACGGTCTGCTCGTCGGTGGTGCTCATCTCGTCGGGGAGTGTTTCATGCGCGGAGGCCGACGTGAATGGTGTTCCCCGCTGGATCGGTCGTCTTGATCACGTCGTCGGTGAGAGACAGGGCCGTTCCGGCCGCGCGGAGCCGCTCTGCGACCGCGTCGAATGCCGGCCTGTCGGCGACGAGAAGCTCGAACCGCCGCATCGCCGCACTCCCCGCGGGCGGCTGGACGGCGTCGGGGCCGTTCCAGATGTTGAGCGCGAGCCGGTGGGGGAACGCGCCGCCGGCGCTCAGGTCGGCCATCCCGATCGCGTCCATGATCATGTGCTCATCCAGGCCGATCACATCGCGGTAGAAGGCAACCGCGTCGCCGAGGTCGGGCACATGCAGGTGGACGTGGCCGACGTTCGTGCCTGCGGGCAGCGGCCCCTCGACGGAGTCCTCCGGCATGACGTCGCGAAGCAGCTCGAGGTCGAGCCGCTCGGTCGGGCCGCGGCGCACGCCGTCGCGGTCGTACATCGCAACGGAGCCCGCGGTGAGCTCGAACCGCCCAAAGCGCTCGGGTGTCTCGAGGGTGAGCTCGACCATCAGACCGTTCGGGTCGGTGGCGTACGTGGCCATGGAGAACAGGTGGTCGGTCGGCGACTGCGGCACTCGGTGGGCGGCGAGCCGTGCGAGGACGCGGGCGAAGGCTGCGGCGTCGGGCAGGTGGATCGCGACGTGGTAGAGCCCGGCGTGTCCGGGCTGCGCGCTCCGGGTCGCCCCGCGATGGAGCACGATGAGCGGGGTCGAGTCGACGCCAAGTGGGATCTCGTCGTCGGCGACCGGCAGCTCGACGAGGCCGACAATATCGCGCCAGAAGTGCAGCGACGCCGCGGTATCAACGACGTCCAGGTGAACGGCCCCGTAGGTGACCCGATCGGGGCCCGTTGCCGAAGCGGTGCTGGAGGTTGTCCCTACGTCGGTCATGTCGAGGCTCCTTCGCGTTCGGGCGAGGTGAAGTGTGGCGGGGTGGGCGACGGCCGTTGCGGCTGCGTCGCCCACCCCGCCTGCAGGCGGTTAGGCCTTGCGGATGGCGGAGATGTCGAGGCTGAGCTTGACCTTGTCGGAGACAAGGGCGTTGCCGCTCCCGAGCAGCTGGTTGAACGTGATGCCGAAGTCGCCGCGGCTCAGCTCGCCGGTCAGCTCGACACCAACGCGCTCGTTGGCCCACGGGTCGGTCTCGAACCCGGTGGTGACACCCTTGAGCTCGACCGGCTGAGTAACACCGCGCAGCGTCAGGTCGCCCGCGACCGAGAACGTCTCGGCGTCGATCTGGCGGATCTCGGTCGACTCGAAGCGAAGCTCCGGATTGGCCTCGGCGTCGAAGAAGTCGGCGGCGCGCAGGTGCGCGTCACGCTGGGCATCGTTCGTGTTCACGGACGCGGTCTCGATCGTGGTGACGATCTTCGCGGCGGCGAGGTCGTCGCCGACCTCGAGCGTGCCGGCGAAGCGGTCGAACGTGCCGCGGACGGTGGCGATGCCGAGGTGCTTGACGGAGAAGCCGACCTGCGAATGGGCGGGGTCGATCGTCCAGGTACCGGCGGGAATCAGCGTTTCAGTGGCGAGTGCAGACATGTGTGGAGCTCCTTTGTCGGGCGACGAGATCCAGCCCGCCGCCGCTACTTGTTAGCGCAACTATACGGGTATATACTTGCGTTGTCAAGTAATCGCGTCCTGGAGCCACGCTGGGGCGTCGTCACGGTCGGCGATAGACTCGCAACGACGAAGGCGCCGGCCCGTCCCCACCGCGTCGAAGGCCCCGTGGCAGCACCTTCCGACAGACGCGCCCCCGTAACTCGGTGGATAGAGCAGTGGTTTCCTGAACCGTTCCGGGGATACTCGGAGGTGCTCGAACCTGCTCGCACCTCCTGAGAGGAAGCCGCGCAGCCCACTTCAACTGAAATCATCTGCCAGCAGGTGATCGATGCTTCTGCCCCCTGGGCGCCCCATCGCAGGGAGCCCGGAATCGGGATGTGCCCAGCCAGCACCAGAGGTCATTAGCGGGGTCGAGCGGCAGCAGCCCCTGTCGTCCCCGCGACGGACTCATGGCCGGTCTTGCACGCCAAACCGGGCGCTCGCTGAGCCTCGTTCGCACGGTCATCGAGGTCGTCGGACTCGCCCAGGGCTGGGTGCCCGGCGGGACCGTCGGCGCGGGCACCGTGCTCTACCTGGTCGCCATCGGGCCGCTCGCGCACCGGTTCGTCCCGCTCTTCTCACTCCCAGCGGCTCTCGTAGCGGATCAACCGGCGCACCTGCCCGCCGGAGTCACTACGGTCGTGCGATGCGTTCCATTGCGACCGTCTTCTGCCTGTCACTTCTAGCGGTCGTGCTGCTGGCTGGTTCAGCGCAGGCACGCACGGTCAAAGGCTGCGTGATCAAGCATCACACCAGCTGCGATCACAAAGACTTGCACGGCAAGGATCTACATGGCGCGGTGCTGCATCACAGCGTGCTGCATCACATCAACCTACGCAACGTTGATTTGCGCGGAGCCGACCTGAGCTACGCCGACCTACGCGAAGCAGACCTACGCGGAGCGAACCTGCGAGGCGCGAACCTCAAAGGCGCGAAGCTGCACTACTACACCGCACCAAAGAAGAACGGTGCGAGAGCATTACAACGGAACGCTGCCTGCTCCCCAAAGTGCGTGGACGCGAACCTAACCAGCATACCCCTGCAAGGGCCCTACGCTGACGTTGCCTGCTCACAAAAGTGCGTGGGCGCGAACCTGACCGGCGCGAACCTGACCAACGTAAACCTGACCGGCGCGAACCTGACCAACGTAAACCTGACCGGCGCGAACCTGACCGGCACGAACCTGACCGGCGCGACCGGCTGCGGCTCCGTCACGCCCGCCGGACTGCTCAACGGTCGAGGCTGCGCCAGCTAGCAGCCTCCCGTGGCGCGAGCCGGCTCGTCTCAGGCGCTGCCACGCCCAGAACGTTCCTACGCGACAGACTCAACGTGATTGTCGCGAGCGGCTTGTCCTCCATCGCAAGAGCTGAGACCAGGCTATGACGGAGGACACGAGGAGGGACACGCCTCTCGATCCCGGCTCTCTGGGCTAGGCGAGGAAGGAGCCGGCTCACATAGGACGAGTCGATGCCCGTTCCGAAGTTGTCGCCCTTGCTTATGGTGCAGAAGAGGGGCTGGCGTCCGCAGCGTGAATGACACCTCCGAGAGTCCAACCTGTCCCGGCGGTAGTAGCGTTCTGCACTACCGGACAAGCGTCAATGCCTCTCTTAGGCACGGACCGGCCGGCGAGGACTTCAGAGGACACAGAAGAAGGATGCAGCGAAGGGGCTCGAAGCCCTTCTCGCTCCAGCAGGATAGGTTCCACCAGCCCCATACATGCCCCATTGGGGCCCCCCGCCCCCGTAGCTCAGTGGATAGAGCAGTGGTTTCCTAAACCGCGTGCACAAGTTCGATCCTTGTCGGGGGCACTGCCGAACGGCCCACGAGACCACCAAGAGGAGAGCCCGGAGCCATGAGAGAGCTCAAGAGCCTGAGCCACGTCGATGCCCGTCGGATCGCGGAGTTCATCCTCGCGTCGGCCTCGACCGATGGCGACCGGGCCGTCACGGTCTGCGTGTCCGACGTCTTCGGGGATCCGCTCCTCGTCGAGCGCACAGACGGCGCGTCGGGCCGAACGGTCAAGTTCGCCATCGCGAAGGCGCGCCAGGCGGCACTCACCGGCCAGGCAACCGCCCACGAGGCGCACACGCTGCTGCCGTCGGGCGAGTGGCAGGAGAAGACGGGCGACGTCCATCGCAAGGACGGCAACCTCCGGACAGACAACCCCACCTACGTCTCACTCTCAGGTGGCTACCCGGTGATCGTCGGCGGACTCACCGTCGGCGGTGTCGGCGTGTCGGGTCGCGCCCAGCTCGACGACCACTCCCTCGCGCAGGACGGCGTCGAGAAGTGGGTTTCGTCTCAGACGGCGTGATCGAGGTCACCGCCGAGAACATCCGGGTCGGCTACGGCGCCGCGCCATAGCCACCGAAGCCGCGGCTGCTCGGACAGGGTAAACGGGCATGATCGGTATGTGACCCTGCCTCGCTCACTCGGGCTTGTCGCAGCCGCCCTGGCCACCGCCGTAACCGGGGCGCTGTCGGCAGCTGCGACAACTCCCACCACCGGTCTCTACGGCACGGTGATGCAGGGGCCAACCACGCCGGTCTGCCGTGCCGGTATCCCCTGCGAGGGTGCGGCAGCAAAGGTCGTTCTCACGTTCACTCGCGCGGGTCACTCCGCAACGACACGCACCGGGGCGCGCGGTAACTACCGGATCGCTCTGACTGCCGGGACATATGCGGTGACGGCCAGCTCGCAGCCCTTCGGACAGATGATCGTGCCGGCCACCGTTCGTGTCCGCGTGCAGCGGATGCTCAAGGTTGACTTCGCCATCGATACGGGACTGCGCTGAACTCCCCAGAGCAAGCCATTCCGTCAAAACTGCAAGCCTAAGGCCGACACCGCTAGCTAGGCTGGGGCCTTCGTGACGAAACAGTTCAGAGTCGGCGCGGCCGCTCTTATCGTCGTTAGCGCTGTCGCGCTGGCGCTCGATGTCACCCGCGGATCGAGTCCCGGTAAAGACGTCGCGAGGACGACCGCGCAGTCAGCAGAGCTTGCCGTGACAGGCGCCGAGCGTGCCGCCACGGACGAGCCTCTACCGGCTAGCGATGCAGGTGTCTCAGTGCGTCATGGCGCGGCCGTCGACCCCGCGGAGTACGACGGGAACCTCAGGACAATCCGGGGCCAGGCTGAGGTGAACGGAAGCGCCACACCGAAGCCCCCCGAGCGCATCGAGGCCGAGGAGCCGGAGCCGCTCGCGTCCAAGTTCACAGCGCCACAGGGACACACAACGATCCCGAGCGCGCCGCTCGTGCCAGCCGTTCCCTCCGGCGCCCCTACCCCGACGGTCAGCTTCAACGGACTGGACTTTGCGACCTGGGGAGCGGGTCATCCCCCGGACACGGTCGGCGCGGTCGGCCGCG
The DNA here is from genome assembly GCA_037142875.1 of Actinomycetes bacterium. Lineage (GTDB taxonomy): Bacteria > Actinomycetota > Thermoleophilia > Gaiellales > Gaiellaceae > PALSA-600. The sequence continues at coordinate 213,490 of JBAWZV010000001.1, forward strand.
GCTTCTACGTCCAGGCCGTGAACACGGCGATCGGAATCTGGAGCAAGACCGGCGGCGCGCCGCTTACGGCCTTCACGTTCAACACCCTCTGGTCGGGCGCGAGGACGGGAACCGCCTGCGACACAAACAACCAGGGCGACCCGACCGTCATCTACGACCACCTCGCCGACCGCTACATCGTCGCCGACTTCGCCTGGACGAACATCCAGGACGGCCCTTACTACGAGTGCATCGCCGTTTCCAAGAGCTCAGACCCGGTCACCGGCGGCTGGTACCTCTACGGCGTCCGTGCCGACGACGCGTCGCACCCCTGGCTGCCCGACTACCCGAAGATGGGGCTCTGGCCCGACGGGATCTACATGACGTCAAACATGTTCGACTGCACGAGCGCCAACTGCGGGAGTTCGACCTACAAGGAGGTTCGCGTCTACGCGTTCAACCGCACCGATCTGGAGTCGGGCGCAACCCTCCGCTCGGTCGTCGTCGACCAGGGCTCAAATCAGGTCTTCAGCCTCTTGCCGAGCAACCTCTCGGGCAGCACCCTCCCCCCGGGCGGCAGGAACAACCTGCTCGTCTCAGAGTCGTTCAGCCTCTACGCCTTCGAGGTCTGGAAGTTCCACCCCGACTACGGCGGCGCTGGGACGACATTCAGCTCGCGGACAAACGTCAGTCAGACCGCGTACAACAGCCCGGCAGGTGTTCCGAGTTCCGGCAATACCCTCGACTCAATCGGCGACCGGATGATGATGCAGAACCAGTACTCGAACATCGGCGGGACCGAGTCGCTCTGGGTCAATCACACTGTGCGGACGTCCGCATCGGGGCCTGACGGAATCCAGTGGGCCCAGATCGACGTCACGGGCGGCACCGTGGCGACGACACCGGCGCAACAGCAGATCTACGGCAACCTCGGCTCGGATGGCCTGGGCCGCTGGATGGGAAGCCTCGCCGTCGACCATCTCGGCGATGTCGCACTCGGCTACAGCACCTCGAAGGCAAGTGTCAACCCGGACATTCGATACACCGGTCGGCTCGTCGGCGATACGGCGAACACCCTTCCCCAGGGTGAGACGACCCTCCAGACGGGGGGTGGCTCCCAGTCCGGCAACTGCGGCTCCTCGGCGTGCGCACGGTGGGGCGACTACAGCGCCATGACGCTCGATCCGAACGGCTGCACGTTCTGGTACACGAACATGTACTACGCCACCGCCGGCCTCAACTGGCAGACGCGTGTCGGCGCGTTCCGGTACCCGTCGTGCACTGCGCTCGCGACGCCGTCCATTGCAACATCCCTCTCGGCCTCGACCGTTACCGTCGGGACCGCCGTGACGGACAAGGCCACGCTCTCCTCCGCGTCCAGCGATGCTGGCGGCACTGTGGCCTACACGGTGTATCCGTCGATCGCCGCGTGCGTTGGCGGCAGCGGCGGCACCGACGAGGGCACCGTCACCGTCACAAACGGCGTCGTTCCCAGGTCAGCAAACTTCACGCCGGCAGCTGTGGGAACATACGCCTGGCAGGCCGTCTACAGAGGTGATGCAAACAACGTCGGAGTGAGCAGTGTCTGCACCGACGGCCAGCTCGCGGCCTCCACAGTGCACCCGAGCAGCTTCCAGGTGAGCATTGCGCCGTCGCTGGTCGCAGCAGGCACGCCGGCCAGCGTCAGTGTGACCGCACGCTCAGGCAGCGGCGTCCTCACGACCTTTGCCGGCCCGGTGACCTACACCGACCTCACCGGGCAGCACGGAACGTTGGCGCTGACCTGGTCGAACGGCGTCGGCGTCGGCACGCTCGTCATCACAACGCCGCGCAATTCGGATGTCGTGACCGTGACCGATGGGTTCGGCACAGGCCGCAGTGCCGCATTCAAGGTGTTCGGGACGGTCGACCACTTCTCGGTCAACTCAGCGCCGAGCCAGCTGAACACAGGTGACACGCTGACCGTTCGGGCGACTGCACTCGACGTCAACAACTCCGCAGTCGCAAACTACGCCGGAACACCATCGCTGTCGAGTGCCGCGTTCGCGACGACCGTTATGAGCTGCACCGCCGGCCTCTGCACGAAGGCCGTCACCGCGACGCTCCCGTCCGCCGGGACACGAGCACAGGTGACAGACAATGCAGCCGCGGGGACCGGTGAGGTCTTCGTCGTGATCGGTCCGCTCGCTGCGTTCCAGGTCAGCGTCAAGGTCAGTGCCAAGAACACCGTCAAGGCATGCACCCCGCTCGAAGTCTCAGTTCGGGCCGTCGATGCGGCTGGGAGTCTCGTCACGACCTATAGCGGCGCTCTGACGGCTACCGACAGCGTCGGCGGGATATCCGGGGCGCTTACGGTGACGTGGAGGCTTGGGCGTGCGAACGGGACCATCACCCCGACCCGGCGGACATCGAGTGACACTGTCACCGTCCAGAACGCAGCACGCGTCTCGGGGACGAGCACAGCGTTCGCTGTTACTGGCAACGACTGCCCGTAAGCCCCTTCCGTGGCTACTCGCGCGACGACATCAGGGCCGAGGCAGCGCGTACACTGACACGCGGCCCAAACGGGCCCCGCTTTCGATCTTCCGAGGCCCGCGTATCCGACCGGCGCCCCCAGAGACCAAGGAGTCCACATTGACCGACATGGCCGTTCGCGAACTGTCCACTACCGATCATCGGGTCGCGGACCTGTCGCTCGCCGAGTACGGACGTAAGGAGATCCAGATGGCCGAGCACGAGATGCCCGGCCTGATGTCACTCCGCCGCGAGCACGGTGCCGAGCAGCCGCTGCGCGGCGCCCGAATCACTGGCTCGTTGCACATGACGATCCAGACCGCCGTGCTGATCGAGACGCTCGTCGCGCTCGGAGCCGAGGTTCGCTGGGCGTCCTGCAACATCTTCTCCACCCAGGATCACGCTGCCGCCGCAGTCGCGGTCGGCCCCGACGGAACGCCCGAGCGTCCCCACGGCGTGCCGGTCTTCGCCTGGAAGGGCGAGACGCTCGAGGAGTACTGGTGGTGCACCGAGCAGGCCCTGACATGGCCCGACGGCGGCCCGAACATGCTGCTCGACGACGGCGGCGACGCCACGCTCCTCGTCCACAAGGGCGTCGAGTTCGAGAAGGCGGGCGCCGTGCCCGACCCGGCTAGCGCCGACTCGGAAGAGTTCCAGATCGTCCTCGGCCTGCTCGAGCGCTCCCTCGCAGAAGACCCCGTCCGGTGGACGCAGATCGCCGCCGCGATCAAGGGTGTCACCGAGGAGACGACGACTGGCGTTCACCGCCTTTACCAGATGGCAGAGACCGGCTCGCTCCTCTTCCCCGCGATCAACGTCAACGACTCCGTCACGAAGAGCAAGTTCGACAACCTCTACGGCTGCCGCCACTCGCTCGTCGACGGGATCAACCGGGCCATCGACCTGATGCTCTCCGGCAAGCTCTGCGTTGTCTGCGGGTACGGCGACGTCGGCAAGGGCTCCGCCGCATCGCTGCGCGCCCAGGGCGCCCGCGTCGCCATCACCGAGATCGACCCGATCTGCGCGCTCCAGGCGCTGATGGAGGGCTATGAGGTCGTCACGGTCGAGGATGTCGTCGAGACCGCCGACGTCTTCATCACCACGACCGGCAACAAGAGCATCATCACCGCCGACCAGATGGCGCGGATGAAGCACAACGCCGTCGTCGGCAACATCGGCCACTTCGACAACGAGATCGACATGGCCGAGCTCGCAAAGGTGCCCGGCGTCAAGCGCGTGAACGTCAAGCCGCAGGTCGACCAGTGGGTCTTCCCCGACGGTCACGCCGTGATCGTCCTGTCGGAAGGCCGCCTGCTGAACCTCGGCAACGCGACCGGCCACCCGAGCTTCGTGATGAGCAACTCGTTCTCGAACCAGACGATCGCGCAGATCGAGCTCTTCACGCGCACCGAGGCCTACCCGATCGGCGTGCACGTCCTGCCGAAGTCCCTCGACGAGAAGGTCGCGCGGCTCCACGTCGAGGCACTCGGAGCGAAGCTGACGAAGCTGACGCCCGAGCAGGCCGCGTATCTCGGCGTCTCCGCCGACGGCCCGTACAAGCCCGACCACTACCGCTACTAGCGCTCGCGTACGGCGGCGGGTGTCCTCGGCCGGTTGGCCAGAGGCACCCGCCGCGTACCATCGACGCCGATGCGAGCACTCGTCTTCGACTGCGACGGCGTGCTCGCCGAAACCGAAGGTGCGCTGCACCTGCCAGCGTTCAACGAGGCGTTTGCCGAGTTCGGGCTCACAGTCGAGTGGACGCCCACCAGGTACGCCCAACGCCTGCTGATCGGCGGCGGCAAGGAGCGGATCGCCTCGCTCTTCACGCCGGAGCTCGTCGCAGCCAACGGGCTGCCGACCGGCCCGGAGGAGCGGCGCGAGCTGATCGCCGCGATCCATGCCCGCAAGACCGCGCTCTTCGAGCTTGCTCTCGAGCGCGGCAACCTTGCACCGCGACCCGGCGTGGCCCGGCTGGCGCGAGAGGCTCATGCAAACGGCTGGCGGCTCGCCGTCGCGTCGACCTCAACCGAGCCCGCCGTCCGGGCTGTCATCGGCCGCGTCTTCGAACCGTCCCTCGCGGCGGAGATCGCGGTGTTTGCAGGCGACGTGGTCGCTGCCAAGAAGCCTGACCCGGCGATCTACCAGCTTGCGATCTCGACCCTGGGAGTCGCGGCGGCCGACACGATCGCCGTCGAGGACTCCCGAAACGGCCTGCTCGCCGCGGTCGGGGCCGGACTCACCTGTGTCGTGACGCCGAGCGAGTACACCGCCGGCGAGGAGTTCGGTGAGGCGGCCCTCCTCATCGCCGACCTCGGCGAGTCCGACGGCCCGACACCGTGCGTGCGGCTCGCCGATCTCGAAGAGCTCCTGGCGCAACCAGCCGCCCAGAGACGACAACGGCCCGGCGATGAGGCCGGGCCGTTCGGTTCACACCTGTCGTCGCTTGAGCCCTAGACGGGCTGGGGCACGATCCGGATATAGGGACGGGGCTCGTCCCAACCGTCCGGGTACGTCTCGCGGGCCTCGTCGTTTGAGACGGAGCCGGCGATGATCACGTTCTCGCCCTGCTTCCAGTTCGCAGGAGTCGCGACCTTGTGCTTCGCGGTCAGCTGGAGCGAGTCGATCACCCGGATGACCTCGTCGAAGTTACGGCCGGTCGTCATCGGGTAGATGAGGATCAGCTTGACCTTCTTGTCGGGACCGATCACGAACACGTTGCGCACCGTCTGGTTGTCGGCGGCAGTGCGGTCGGCCGGATCGCCCGAGACGTCAGCACCGAGCATCCCGTAAAGCTTCGAGACGTTGAAGTCGACGTCACCGATCATCGGGTAGTTCGGAGCTGTGCCCTGCGTCTCCTCGATGTCCTTCGCCCAGAGCGCATGCTTGTCGATCGGATCGACGGACAGCCCGATCAGCTTGACGTTGCGACGGTCGAACTCGGGCTTGATCCGAGCCATGTAGCCGAGCTCCGTCGTGCAGACCGGGGTGAAGTCCTTCGGGTGAGAGAACAGCACCGCCCACGAGTCGCCGAGCCACTCGTGAAAGTGGATCCGGCCCTCGGTGGTGTCGGCCTCGAAATCTGGTGCAACCGAACCAATTTGCAAACTCATCTTGTACTTCCTCTCCTCACACGCCCTCCTTGCACGTCAGGGTGTACCACACACACGCACCGCGGACGGCCCCCGACCGGCGCCACACGGCGCATCAGCTGCGCGCGAGCCAGCGGTCGCCGTCACGAAGGCGGCGCTCGAGCTGGTCGATCGTCGCCTCGGCGACCCGTCTCACGCCGGAGAGGCGATTGAGCTCGGCGTTGACCTGGGCATGAGTTAGCCCGGTTCGCCGCACGAGGTCACGAGCAAGGCTGGCGTTCGCGTCCCGTAACCGCGTCTTCTCCTCCCGGCGCGTGAGCGTCGAGACGCCGCCCTCCGCGGACGAGGAGTCCGCACCGAGCAGTGGGGGCGGCGGCGCGAGCGTCAGCTCGAAGTCCTGGCTCGGCCCCTCCTCGGACTCGTCGAGGTCGTCGAGGTAGGAGTCGTCGAGAACCTCGCCCGCACCGGTCGCGACCGCGGAGATAACCGCGAAGAGCGACATCTGCTCCTCGTCTGCCTCAACGACGCGCTCCTCGCGCTCCTCCAGATCAAGGCCGGTGTCGCCGTCACGGCGGAGCGAGTGCCGACGTTGCTCGGCAATCCCGGCAGCGAGCTTGCGCAGCCGCGGATCGTCGGGGATGAACAGCCAGGCCCGCTGTCGCGGGACCCCGCGCATCCAGCGCACAAACCGCCCCACCGCCTGGCGAAAGAAGAGCTCAGTCGAGGTCGTCGTCGCGTAGACGCCGACGCGGAGCCGGGGGATGTCGACCCCCTCTGAGACCATCCGTACCGCGACGAGCCATGGCTCCGAGCCCGCCGCGAAGCTAGCGATCCCCGCCGAGGCGCCGGGATCGTCCGAGGTGACCACCCGCGCCGACGTCCCGAAGCGGCTCTTGAGCAGCGCCGCGATGCCACGGGCGTGATCCTGGTCGGTCGCGATCACGAGCCCCCCGGCCTCGGGATGCTCGCGCCGCACGTCCATCAGTCGCGCGTTGGCGGCCCGCAACACAGTCGGCAGCCACTCCCCCTCGAGGGAGAGAGCGGTACGGAGCCGCTGGCTCGCCCGGGCGGCCTCGAGCGGGTCGTCGAAGCTCGCCGAGTGCACTGACCCGTCGGGCGCCGACCACTCCATCTGGCCGTTCGTCGCAGGGAAGTAGACAGGACGCACGACCCGCCGGTCGGCGAGCGCATCGCCGTAGCCGTACTCGTAGTCGGGAACCGCCTCCTCGCCACGGTAGGTGACGAACGGGATCGCGCGGGTGTCAGACCGAAAGGGCGTACCCGAGAGCGCGAGTCGCCTGCTCGAGCCGCTGAACGCCTCGAGGATCGCACCGCCCCAGGCGCGGTCATCGGCGGCGTGATGGAGTTCATCGAGGACGACGAACGCGTCCTCGGAGATCCGTGCCAGCGTCGCTGCGCTCGAGGCGACCTGCTGGTACGACGTCACGATCCCGTGCATGTCGGCAGGCAGACGGCCGTCGGATGCCGACCACGAAGGGTCGAGATGCAGCGAGAACGCGGCTGCGGCCTGGGCCCACTGGCTCTTCAGATGAGCTGTCGGCGCGACGACAACGAGCTTGCGCGGCCGCACTGCGAGCTCATGCCGGGCGGCCGTGAGCGCGAATGTCGTCTTGCCCGATCCGGGCGTCGCGACGGCGAGGAAGTCCGAGCCGCTCGACGCGACGAACTGGTCGAGGGCGGCTTTCTGCCAGGGGCGGAGGCGGACGGTGCGAGTCATGGGATGTGGCGCGAGCACCCCGACGGCCGATCGGCCGAGCCGGAGCCGCGCCTTCGTCGAAGATAGCCGCCGGACCTGCCGGAGCCGGGGCGGGCCGGCTCGACGCCGGCCCGCCATCCTGCACTCCTACGCCCGTGTCAGCGTCCCGGCGAGGCCCAGCCCGGCGGCCTCGATCCGATTCGGCGTATCGGGATCGACCGTGAAGCTCATGGGGCGGATCGCGGTCGTGCCGCCCTTCGTCACCTTCGCATACCCCTTGACAATGCTGTCCTGATCGCGGCTGATCAGCGTGCCGCGGAACTCACCCTTCAGGAGGTTGTCACCGGTGCCGCTCTGCCAGCTCCCGGTCACACTACGAACGTCCTGGGAGAGGTTCAGCCGGACTGCGTCCTCACCGCTCCCCTGCGTCCAGCCGCCGTTCAGGTTCGGCCGGTTCCGCCAGAACAGCGATCCGGCGGTCGTCACGAAGTCGTACCGTGACTTCGCTCCGAGCGATGTCTTGCCGCCGTTGCCCTGACAGTCTTGGATTGCAACGCTCGCCTCGGGCGGAATCTGGATCTCGCAGATCTTCTGCATATCGGTGAGGAACTTCTCATCGACACCGGCCTGGTTCCAGGTGTAGTAGTCGATCGTCTTGCCGCTCAGCACGTCGTGCACCTTCGCGCCGGAGTAGCCGGCGTCGTGGAGGTTGCACGCGCTCCGGAGGTTGACCGTGTATCGCGTACCGAACGGGTTGTTCGAGTTGAGATACACCGACGTATCGCCGTAGCGCTTTGCGTTGCTTGCGACGCCTCCGCCGCACCCGTTCGAGACGGAAGCGATTGAGACGAGTGCGTCAGGCAGCGCAGGCCAGGTGAGATCGGCCGCCGGCAACGCCATGATCCACGTCATGCCGCGTCCTGCCGTCTCGCTGTTCTGCGCCCACGTTGCGGGGCTCGAGTCGACGACCTTGTAGCGGCCGGCCGGGATCGTTACCTTCACCGTCGTGTGCCAGTAGGCATTCGGCACGCCACCCTGCCCCTCGGAGCCGACGGTCGACCACGGCCCGTACATCTTCCCGGTGGCGAGACTCTTCAACCCGACGGTGCCCGTCGCGGTCGTTCCCTTCGCGTCGTTCCAGTGATACGTCCAGACCTCCACGATCGTCCACGGCTTGGACGTCGTGAAGATCGACGGCGCGCTCGCGCCGTTCGAAACGCCGTAGATGTTCCCGATCTCGAAGATCTTCGTCGGCGTTGCCGCCGGTCGGGCCGAGCCGACGGCGGTCAGTCCAAGCGCCACGAGAGCGACGCTCATGAGAATCCCTCTTCTGGCAGGGGACATGGCCGAACTCCTTTCGCTGCTATCTCGTCGCCCGGAGTCTCGGGCAGGCCGCCGCCGCTGACATCGGCGGGTTCCCCTATCCCGGTGCGGAGGATCCGCGCCAGGTCACATGAGCGTGCTGCGCACGAAGAACCCCGTCATCGGGATCGCGAGCGCGACGGCCGACGTGGCGAAGGCCCACGCGACCGGCTTCGGGAGGCGAGGAAGCACGAGAGCGAGCGGCATCAAGGCTGCCTCGGTGCGGTACACCGCCACCCACGACTCGGAGTACGCCGCCAGCCAGGCCGGAACCGCCCAGGCCAGCAGCAGCCAGTCACGGTCGCGCGACCACACCCAGACGGCGATCGCAAACAACAAGGTGACGGCGATCGTCTGCCAGGCCTGCATCACACCGTGGTCGAGCTTGAACGAGCCGATCAGACGCGCGAACGGCTCGCGGAGGTCATGGTGCGGGCCGTACTGCAGCGGCTTCTGCTGGCAGAGGAAGTAGGCGTCCCAGTGCCCGGTCTCGATCCGCTCGAGCGCGAACGCGGGCACGAGCCCCGCGAGCGTGAGAAGCGACGGGAGGCCACGCGAGCGCCGGATACCCCAGAGCCCGGTAAGCGCCAACGCGGCGGCAGTCGGGTAGGCACACACGGCCGCCGCACCGCAGAGGCCAGCGAGCAGCCACCGTTCGCGACGCATGTGCCAGAGGAACCCGAGGGTCGCGACGAGGGCGAGGGAGAGCGGGAAGACCGAGCGTGTGAAGACAACCCCGGGAGCAAGAGACGCGTAGAGCAGGACGGGCCATGACCGGGTGAACCGGCAGATCAGCATGAGCGCCCCGAGACCGGCGGCCCACGCGACGACGAGTCCCGCCCAGGGCCACGAGAGACCTGTCAGATGCGCTGCGCGGATGAGCAGCGGGTACCCGGGAAACCACCCGGTGTTCCCGCAGTGCGGCGGATCGTCGCCTTCGCCGCACGGGATGGCGACGTACCCACCCTGCGCGATCGTCAGGTAGTGGTTCGAGTCGTTTCGGACCCAGTTGCTGCCGTGGAACGGCATGTAACCGAAGCTCCAGGCCGTATAGAGAACGACGACGGTGCCGGCGAGCCAGGCTAGGGCGGCTCTCTTCACGGTGTCGGTGTTCTACCACGCGGTCCGGCGAACAGTCGCGGCCCGGTCCCTGGCCGAACCGACTCCCGCTCACCGCGTGCGTCATGCGCTGCAAGACTGCAGATCTATGGCAAGCGACTCGCTCACGAAGGCGCAGGTCAATGCGCTCTACTACAACGTCGTCGGCGGAGACGTCTTCTTCGGCACCGAGGCGATGGCGTCGCCGTACACAGCGTCCGTCGCGCGACTGATCGCCGCCCAGGCCGCGGCCCGCGGACGCACTCACATCCGGATCCTTGAGATCGGCGCCAACAACTGCGCGTTTGCGTGCACGTTGCTCGAGGCGCTCCGAGAGCTCATCGTCGACGGCGACTCGACACTTGAGCGGATCGACTACGTCGCCGTCGAGTTCGCGCGCGACTCGCTCGACGCTGCATTCCAACGCGAACGGGCCGACTGGCCGAAGGCCTGGGCAGGTACGCCGCCGTCGGGCCCAATCGGTCTCGACGACAGCGCAGCCGGCTCACCGGAGGCCAGCCGGGTCGCACTCGTCGGTCTGCTCTCCGACCCCGAATCCCCTCAGGTGAACCTCGGGCTCGTGCACGCCGAGGCCAACCAGTTCGTACGCGAGACCGCCGAACGCTTCGACGTGGCGATCCTCAACGAGCTCCTCGACGACCTCCCCTGCGCCGTCCACTACTGCGACCCGAATGGGCATCGGCACGAGCTGGCTGCGCACTCGCACTTCGACGGCGACCGCTGGCAGGTTCGGATCGAGGCGACCCCACCCGCCGAGGCGCTCGTGCTCCCGCCCGGCACGATCACGACGACCTCGAAGGAGTCGACCACACTGGTCGCCGGACTCGCGAAGCTCCTCGAGGCCGGTGGACTCCTGCTCGCTCACGACTACGGCTTCCCCGAACGATTCGCCGAGACCGCGCAGTACCGGGCACCGCAGGAGACCCTCCCCGACTTCGTCTCCATGTGGTTTCCCGACGGAACCGGAGCTGAGTTTCCGCGGGCCGCCTTCCGCGTCTACGGCAACGAGCCGAAGCGCGTCATCCAGGTGACGAACGATGTGAACTTCTCCGAGCTCGCGGAGGCGCTCGGCCGGTTCGGCAGGACGATCGTCCTGCCGCACGGTAACTCGATCGCCTACGGGCCAAACGCGAAGGGTCTCGCTCGGGGCGACGGTGTCTTCCTCAGCGAGTTCGGCCTGCTGCCGAAGGACGCGGATCTCCCCGAGCTTCTCGACCTTCTACACCGCAAGCAGCGAGGGCTCCGCGAGCGGTACATCTCGACGTGGTCGGCGGGCGTCGGGAGCGTGTTCTACGACCTCGTGTTCATCAAGGACGAATGAAGGCACTCGTCCGGCGGGTCGGCCGGCTATCGCCAGTCGGGCGGACGAGATACCCGACGTGGCGCAGCTGCTCGAGCTCGTCGGTGTGTCAGGCGCGACCGTGATCCCGGTGCCTGTGCGGCGCGATCTCCGAGTTCCAGAAGCTCGAGGCCTGCGTCACCTGTCTCTCGGTTCGCCTGCGCGAACCACCGCTCCTCTGATCAGTCGAGGTGCGGGCTCTCCCAGCGACGCTCACCGGTAGTCGGGTCGCGAAGCTGGTCGGAATGCCGGGCAAACGGCGACATCTCGAAGAAGCCGTAGCCGACGAGCGCGAGGACTGCAATGACGAAGACAGCGACGATGATGATGAAGAGTGTGCTCACGGTGTCCTCCTTTACCGCAGACTCGCACAGCCCTTCCAGCGGCGAATCCGGTCCTGCGCCGATGCCGGCTCAGGGTTTTGCCGCAACGCTCGTCAGAACGGGGGCCGGATCGAGCTCTTCGAGGTGCTGCCAGAGCAGCAGGGCCGCCGCCGTAACGAGCGTTGCGACCTGCTCAGCCATCATCGCGAGGGCCGCGTGTGTCTGGTCGGCGCCGGCCGACCAGCCGAACGGGCGATTCGTGAGCGCCGCGTAATGCGGGTAGAGCGGCCCCGCCGCGATCATGATCTCGGCAAGCGGCATCCCGGCTAGGAGCACGCCGACGGCAAACAACGCCCGACCGCCCGGCGCCAGATGTCCACGCCGGCCCGGGTCGAGAATCTGCATCCAGACGAGGAGGCCGACGAGGACAAACAGACCGTGCTCGAGCGCATGGAGTGGCACGCTCTCAAGCGCCGCGTCGTAGAGCGCCGGGACATGCCAGAGGTAGACGACCGCAACCCAGAGCCCGAGGGTGACCATCGGTCGAAGAACGGATGCAATCACCTTCCGAACGGCTCCGTTGCGCGCGAGCGGCCCGAGGATGCTCGGCGGCAGGGCGAAGAACGCCATCGGAGAGCGAATCCCGAGGACGAGGAGCACGGGGGCAAGATCTCCGAGGAGGAGGTGCTGCGCCATGTGCGCCGTCAGAAGCCTGTTCTCGCCGAGCGTGTCGAGCGGCGAGACGACCGCGAGGACCGCGACGAGCACGCCCGAGACGAAGGAGACGGCGGTGCTCGCCTTCGCGAGCGACCGCCGTCTCCTTCGCAATCTCAGGAACCCTCGTCCGTAGAGGACGAGCGCTCCCGCCCCCGCGGCGAGCGGGAGCGGGTCGAGTTGCCAGGCCCCGAGTGCCAAGACCTAGCCCGAGCCCTCCTCCGACTGGGAGATGAAGACCGCGATGTCCTTGATCTGCTCGGTCGTGAGCTTGCCCTTGTACGGAGGCATCGCGTTGCGCCCGTTCGCGACCCGGTCAATCACCTTCGCCTCATCGGGTGCCGTGACATCGAAGTTCGGTCCGACCGCACCGGCCGCACCTGCCGCCTTGAGCGTGTGGCAGCCAGCACAGCCAGCGCTCGCGAAGGCCTGCTTACCGGCCGTGAACTCGGGTGACTCCCCGCTTGTCGTTGTCGTGGCCGGGGTCGCCGTCGACGACGTCGTCGACGCCTGGGCCCGGTACGCAGCCCAGCCGCCAACCGATGCAAGCGTCAGGACGAGGCTGCCGACGATGATCGCCCGGGTGGAGCCGATCCCGGCCCCTTCGGTGCGACCGACACCCTTGCCCCGCATCGTCTGGATGATGTTCCAGGCAAAGAGGATCTGGGCGAGCCCGATGATCAGCGACACGGGCACCGCGAGCTGGTTCATCGAGTCGTACCGGTGCGGCAGGATCGCGAACCGGCGCGGCCCGCCGAGCAGCCCCTGGTACATCCAGATCGACGAGTTGTACATCGTGAAGATAAACGTGATCCACACGTGCCAGCGGGCCATCGACTCGCTGTACAGCGGCTTGTCGACGAACTGCGGCAGGAACGCGTACGTCGCCCCGATCACGGTGAAGCCGATCCCGAGGAAGGCCATCTGGTGGAAGTGCCCGACGATCCAGAGCGTGTTGTGGATGATCTGGTCGAAGGCGATCGTGGCGTTGATCAGCCCGGAGAACCCGGCGATCATCCAGCTCGCGAGCCCGAGGAAGATTGCCGTCGAGGCGGCATTCCACTGGAATCGCGAGCGGAAGATCGTGAAGAACAGGCTGTAGAGAGAGAGTGCGGAGACGATCGTGACCGAGAACGTCAGCGGCTCCATCGTCACGTTGAGCGCCGCCTGCGGTGATCCCGACGGGTAGTCGATGTAGATGTGATGTGCCCAGACGAGGACGTTCGCTGTCACGGCAATCGCCCAGGCGACCGCGATGATGTTCCCCGCGACGAGCGGTCGACCGGCGTACCGCGGAACGAGCAGGTAGTAGAGCGCAACGGACGGGAACAGCAGCAGGTAGACGACCGGATGCCCGAAGAACCAGAGGATGTTCTTCGCAAGCAGCGGGTCGACGTGCACGCTCGGGGTGAGCGCCTGCACCATCATCTCGACGAGCAGAACAGCGAGCGGGAGCGTCGCGATGATCATGTCGATCGCGATCACGGTCAGCGGGATCACGGAGTACGGCACCGACTTCGACTCCGTCGCAAACCGCTTCGGCGCGACGTAGCCGAAGCCCATGGCGACGCCAAGCCGGTTGAAGATCCCCTTCTTGACAGCACCGAGCGCCGGGCCGGTGACCGTGTCGAGGATCGACAGGCACCACGTGATGATCGCAAGGCCGACGAGCAGGACCGAGCCCGAGAAGAAGAACGCGGTCCACTTGCCCCACACCCCGGCCCCATGCAAGGTGATCGGGTAGAGAAAGACCCACGAGCCGCCGAACTCGAAGACGAGACAGGTGACGACGACGCCGGCAACTCCGACCACCATCAGCCACCAGGTGAGCTGCGCCAGGAACGCGCCAGCGCGACGAAGCGGGAAGCCGACCTGAGCGAGAACCCAGAACGAGAGACCCATCAACGCGAACGCGGCCCAACCGACGAACGCGCCGAGACCATGCGCGGTCATGATCGCGTACCACCAGCCGTCGTGGACGCGGTCAACGCCGGCCTGGCTGTCACGCAGGACGAGGCCGAGCAGGCCGCTCGCACCGAGGATGACGGTCGATGCGATCAGGTAGCGGAGAGCGAGCGAGCGGGAGCGGTCAAGGTCTGCCCCTGGGCCGAGCGGCTCGATGACGGGGGCGCGATGGTTGTGGCTCATGCCTCCACCTTCAGGTCGGCCTGCATGTTGGCGTGCCCGACGCCGCAGTACTCGAGACAGAGCACGTGGTAGGTGCCGGGCTTATGGAATGTGTAGACGTACTTGGTCGTGTAGCCAGGCATCACCTGGGTCTGGAACAGCATCGTCCCGGCGCTGTTGTAGACAGCGAAGCTGTGGTTCACGTCCTTCGACGTGATCACGAACTCGACCTGGCGACCGGCCTTGATCGGCGTGTTCGGGACGATCCACGCGAACTGGAGCCCCTGCACCTCCACGACCTGCGCGTCCGAGCCTGCACTGCGCCCGTACGGGGTGAAGAAGATCGTCGCAACGAGGACGGAGACGAGCAGAACGACGACGACGGCAAACCAGGTCTTCTCGCGCTCTCCGAGCGCGGCCTGGTCGGTCGCAAGCGTAGGGCCGTCACCGCGCGTCGACCTCGCGATACCGATCACGAACACGATGCCCAGGACGCAGACGATCGTGAACGAGATCTCGAGTACGGCAGTGAGTCCGCTCAAGCCCACGGCTGCTCACCCGCCCTGTTGCCGGCGACGTTCATCCCTCGCACCCTCCCGATTCGATTTCGAGCATCGTCCAGAAATGGCTCTGCCGCGGCATCCGCAGAATCCGACAGGATTCGTGCGGATTGCCCGCAAATCCGGGTGACTGAGCGAGGGAGCTAGACGGCCTGGCGGGTGCGCTCGGCGTCGAGATCGCCTGAGGCGAGTGCGTAGCGGACGATCTCGGCTCGCGTCTTCAGCCGGAGCTTCTGCATGATCCGCGCGCGATGCGTCTCGGCGGTGCGGATCGAGATGAACAGCATCCGCGCGATCTCCTGATTCGTGTGGCCGAGCGCGAGCAGTCGGAGAACCTCGTGCTCACGCTCGGAGAGAACGTCGGCGTCGTCGCGCGCCTCGGTCGAGGCATCCGCGGCTGCGAGCCGCGCGCCCAGAACGGGGTACACGTACCGCCGTCCGGCAGCGACGTCATGGATCGCCTGGACGAGCTCCGAATCGGCTGCCTCCTTGAGCAGGTACCCGTTGGCGCCTGCAGCGAAGGCCTGACGGACATACACGGGATCGTCCTGCATCGACAGCATCAGGACCCTGGTCGCGGGCGAGGCGGCCTGCAGATCAGGCAGCGCATCGATCCCGCTTCGTCCCGGCATGACGATGTCGAGAAGCAGCACGTCTGGTCGCGTCATCTTGACCTCACCCACGACCTCATCGGCGTTCGCGGCTTCGCCGACGACGTCGATACCGGGCTCGGACTCAAGGAGCTTGCGCAGCCCTGAACGCACCAGTGCGTGGTCGTCACAGATGATGACACTGATCGGAACCGTCATGCCGAAAGCTTCGCCGATGCAGACGGAAACGGCGCTGTGGATCGCGCGCAGACCGCATGCGGCTTTCTACTGCACGAACCCGGTGGCCGCGGACGGAGCGTCAGGCGAACGGAAGCACGATCACGAGCGTCGTACCGGCGCCGGGCGCCGACTCGATCTCGAACGTTCCGCCGAGCAGTGCCACCCGCTCGCGCATTCCGACGAGGCCGAGAGCGCCGGGCCGGACGTCCTCGCGACGAAATCCGATCCCGTCATCCTCGATCACGAGCCGCGCGACCCCATTACCCCGCATCACAACGATGCTCACCGAGCTGGCCCTCGCGTGCTTGACGACGTTCGTGAGCGCCTCCTGCACGATCCGGTAGAGCGCCGTCTCGTGCTCTGCCCCGAGCGCCTCGACCCGCTCGGAGATGTTCAGCCTGACGTTGAGCCCGCTCCTCTCGCCGACGACCGCACCAAGCCGCTCGAGCGCCGGGGCAAGCCCGTAGTCATCGAGCGACGGTGGCCGGAGCTCGACCGTGAGTCGGCGCACGTCGGCAAGGGCCGATCCGACGAGCTCGCGGATGAGCGCGATCGGCTCGGATCCGACGTCGCGCTCAAGCTCCTTCAGCCCGAGGAGGATGGACGTCAGGGCCTGACCGGTCTCGTCATGAAGCTCGCGGGCCAACCTGCTCCGTTCGAGCTCCTGGCCCTCGAGCAGCGCGCGCACCGACTCGCGCCCGACGCGCTCGGAGAGCGCGAGAGCCAGCGTCAGCCTGTTGCCGAAGGCCTCTGCGAGCCGCATGTCGGCGTCGGAGAACCGCGCCGTCGCGCCGCGCTTGTCAAAGGCGATCACGACGCCACGCGGGGTACCGGCAACGGTCAGCGGCACGTAGAGACCGGCACGTGCCCCGACGAGTCTGGGCAGCGTCTGGTCGACCTCGGGATCGTCGATCAGCGAGTCGATCCGCTCGGCTCGCCGTCGCTCGAGCGTTCGGCCGGCCTTCGACCTGGCCTCGTCAACCTTGACACCGATGAGCTTCGCCGCCCCCTCGCCGCTCGCGGCAGTCACGGTAAGCGTGGACGAGTCGATTCCCGGGTTCGCGACGAGCACGCAGCGAGCGTCGAGCAGCTCGCAGAGTTTCTCACTCGCAATCTCGAACAGCCGGACGAGCTCGGGCTCCGTGAGGAGCGCCTCCGAGATCTCGTTGAGTGCCTCGAGCTGACGCGACCAGCTCCGCGACGACTCGTAGAGCCGGGAGTTCTCGATCGCAACGGCGGCCTGGGCAGCAAGCAGCCGGACGATCTCCTCGTCCTCGTCGGTGAACTCCTCCCCGCCTTCCTTCTCGGTCAGGTAGAGGTTCCCGAACGCGGCGCCGCGCAACATGATCGAGACGCCAAGGAACGCGCCCATCGGAGGATGGCCCGGCGGGAACCCGACTGAGCGGGGATCCTGAGACAGGTCGCGCAGTCGCAACGCATTCGGTGACTGGATCAGGATCCCGAGGATTCCGCGTCCATGTGGGAGGTCGCCGATCTGCGCCTTCATCTCATCGTCGATCCCGACCGTGATGAATTGCTCCAGACCGGTTCCGGCACGATCGATCACCCCGAGTGCGCCGTAGCGAGCGCCGGTGAGGCCGACGGCGGTCTCGGCCAGCCGTCGCAGAATCCCCTCAAGCGTCAGCTCTGCGTTGAGAGCGATCCCTGTTTCGACCAGCCCGCGCAGGCGGTCCGCGCTCGAGACGTGCGGCATGACTGCTGCCGACTCTAGCGGGCGCGGAGCGGCGGCGAAACTCAGCGGCCCGCGAGCGCCGGGGTCGCGGCCCCCACGACCCCCTCGGCGACCTCTCCGGTCGAGCCGTGGCGAGTCGCGTACGCCACGAGGAGCGATCGGCTCAGGCCGGATGCGCCTCCGCGACGTCCACCGGCACGACAACCACCGGGCACGGGGCGTGATGCACGACCTGCTGGCTCACCGACCCGAGCATCAGGCTGCGGAAGCCTCCGAGTCCGCGCGAACCCACGACGAGGAGGTCGGCACCGCGAGCTTCGGCGAGCAGGATGTCAGCCGCCTGCCCCTCACGCACGATCGCCGTTACCGCCACGCCTACCGGGGGGGCCCCGGCCGTCTCGAGCGTCTTGTCGAGGGTCGCCCTGGAGGCAGCTTCAAAGCTTCCGAGATCGATGGGCACGGGTACCCAGCCAGCCTCGTAGGCCGCCGGTGGAATGTGCCAGGCGCTGATGGCCTTGACGTCGGCGCCGTGGAGACGCGCCTCCTCGTAGGCGAAACGGAGCGCACGAACCGACCCGTCCGACCCGTCGACTCCAACAACGATGACTCCCATCAGCAGGCCGTCCTTTCGTCTCGATGTGATGAGCTGATTGTCCCGGCGGCGCGCCGATCAGGCGTCGGAGCGGGCGCTGATCGCCGTCGCGGCAAACTACGGTGGCATGACCGTCGCGATAGTGCCCGGCACACCTTCGCGCGCGGAATTCGTGCGAGAACGGGACGGGTTCCTACGGATGCCCACGCGATGCCTGATCGGCACCGTGGAGGCATGATCGGCAACGGCCTCCAGCTCGCCAGCTTCATCGGCTTCACCGCCGGCGTCGGGCTCCTGATGATCGTCGCCGGTACCGAGAAGCGGATGCTGGTGTGGAAGTTCGGTCGGCGCTGCGGGAGCTGCGGGGAGACCCTGCGCCACTGCCACTGCCCTCACCGGCGCGAGTTCTAGCTCTACCCCGCGCGGCCCGCCGAGAAACGCCCGAGCGTGCGGGCGATGTCCGTGATCGAGAGCAGCCCGACCGCACCGTCGTGTTCGAGCACGATCCCTCGTTGGAGCGGGTTGGCAGCGAGACGCTCGAAGGCGTCGACGGCTGCGTCGCTCTCGGCGAAGACGAGCATCTCCGTCGCCGGAATCATGCATTCGCGGACGAGCCGGACACCCCACTCCGTCGACGGCACCGCGAGCACGTTGCGAAACGGCAGCACGCCGATCGCCTCTCCGCCCGCGACAACCGGGTAGCTCGCAAACCGCGCAGCCCCGGCGACCTCGGCCATGAACTCGGCGATCGTCCGGCCGGGATGCACGACGACTGGGTTGGGCTGCATCAGATCGCGAACCCGAAGGCCGGCGAGTGCCTCATGGACGAGCATGAAGCGGAGCTCCGAGCCGGCCGCCTGCATCAGGAACCAGCCGATGAAGGCCAGCCAGAGAGCCCCGATGCCGCCACCGGCGAGGAAGACGACAAACCCGCCTCCGACGAGACCGAAGGCGAGCATCCGGCTGACGCTCGCAGCCGTGCGGGTCGCCGACGCGAAGTCGCCGCGCCGCTGCCAGAGGGCCGAGCGAAGCACCCTGCCTCCGTCGAGCGGCAACGCCGGCAGGAGGTTGAATCCGAGCAGCAGGAAGTTGATGTAGCCGAGCCACGAGGCGACCCCGTCAACCGTCGCCGGGAGGCCCGGGATGACGGTGGCCGCGAGACAGGCGGAGCCGATCACGAGCGTCACGAGCGGCCCCGCGATCGCGATCCGGAACTCCGCCGCAGCGTTCGGGAACTCTCCGGAGAACCGTGCGACCCCGCCAAAGAGCCAGAGCGTCACGTCCTCGACGACCATCCCCTCGCGTTTGGCGCGAATCGCATGACCGAACTCGTGGAGCAGGAGCGACGTGAAGAACAGGATCGACGCGGTCGCTCCCATCGCGATGTACGTGGCGTGGGAGTGGCCGGGCTCCTGGCTCGGAAAGACACCGGCGGCAAGCGACCAGACGATCAGGCCGAAGACCAGGAACCAGCTCCAGTTGAACCCGACGCGGATCCCGAAGATCCGGCCGATCGAGATCGTCGGGTTCATGAACGAACCCTTTCTGCTGAGGCGAGCAGCCAAATCGGGGAGCCGCCGGACGGCGCCTGCGGCTTATCCCTCGATCGGCCCGGCTATGCGGGATTCCCGCAGGAGTCTCCGCGGAGACTGGACGCCCGAGCGCGAGCATCCGACTCCCGCTGCTCCGTAGTTCCCCGAACGAGCCGTTCGGCGGTTCCGCCGATGCCCGTGGACGCGAGCGCCGCGAAGGTGAATCCGATAGTCGAAGGAGGATCACACATGACGACCATCGAGACCGGCGCCGACGTCCAACGGGGCATCCGGCGTATCGCGGAGCTCAGCCGGGCCGACGTGCTCTTCGCCGGTGGCAAGGGCGCGAACCTCGGCGAGCTGACCGCGGCCGGCTTTCCCGTCCCGCAGGGATTCGTCGTCGGCGCGCCGATCTACGCGGCGTTCGTGACCCGCACAGGGCTGCGCCGACGGATCGAGGAGCGTCTCGCCGGCCTCGATGTCGACGACTCGGCGGCGCTCGAGTTGGCGGCTCGGGACACCCGCCGGCTCGTCGAGGCAGAACCCATGCCGGCCGACATCGCCGAGGCGATCCGACTCCACTACGCAGAGGTCGCGGGCGATGACCCCTCGGCACCCGTCGCCGTGCGGTCGTCGGCGACAGCCGAGGACACCGAGGCCGCGAGCTTCGCCGGGATGAACGAGACCTTCCTGAACACGCGGGGCGCCGACGGGGTCGTCGAGGCCGTGCATCACTGCTGGGCCTCGCTCTTTGGCGCTCGCACGATCTTCTACCGCGCCAAGCGCGGCTTCGGGCAGGCCGACATGGACATCGCAGTCGTCGTCGAGGCGCAGATCGCGTCCGAGCGCGCAGGCGTGATGTTCACGATCGACCCGGCGAGCGGTGCAGACGACCGGCTCGTGATCGAAGGCTCCTTCGGCCTGGGCGAGTCCGTCGTGAGCGGTCACGTCTCACCAGACCGATTTGTTGTCGACAAGGAGAGCCTCGGGATCCTCGTTCGCGAGATCCACCCCAAGGAGGCGACGATCGAGCCCCTCGCTGAAGGCGGCACCGCAGAGCGCCCGCTCTCGCGCGACGAGGGTCTTCGCCCCACCCTGAGCGACGACGAGGTTCGCGCGATCGCCGACCTCGGTCGCAGCATCGAGCGTCACTACGGCACCCCTCAGGACACGGAGTGGGCGATCGACGCCGCTGGGACGATCTGGATGTTGCAGTCACGCCCGGTCACGTCATCCGGAGGGACGGAGACGCCCGCCGCAGCGACAACCGGCCGCGTGCTTGTCCGCGGGCTTGGCGCTGCACCAGGCCGAGCCGGGGGCAAGGTCGCGATGCTCGGGACGATCGCCGACGCCGCGAAGTTCCAGGACGGCGACGTCCTCGTGACCCGGATGACGGCACCCGACTGGGTGCCGCTGATGCGGCGCGCCTGTGCGATCGCGACCGACTCCGGCGGAATGACCTGCCACGCGGCGATCGTCTCGCGTGAGCTCGGAATCCCTTGCGTCGTCGGGACGCAGCAGGCGACGACAGTGCTACACGACGGAGATCTCGTCACCGTCGATGCAACCCGCGGCATCGTGCTGGAAGGGCTCCAGGCGGCTCCAGCGGTCGAGCATGAAACCGTCCACGTCGTCACGAACGCCGCCCCGATCACCGCGACGAAGCTCCTCCTCAACCTCTCGGAGCCCTCACAGGTCGCACGCGCCTCGGAGCTCGCCGTCGACGGCGTTGGCCTGCTGCGGGCCGAGCTGATGCTGCTCGAGGCGCTCGAGGGGAAGCACCCGCGCCTGCTCCTCGAGCAGGGCCGGAGCGAGGAGTTCGTCGACCGCATGGCAGAGGGCCTCACGACCTTCGCGGCTGGCTTCGCTCCACGACCCGTCACCTACCGCACGACCGACTTCCGCACGAACGAGTTTCGCAACCTCGAGGGCGGCGATCGATTCGAGCCGGAGGAGGCCAACCCGATGATCGGCGTCCGCGGTGCCCTGCGCTACGCGCGGGATCCCGAGATCTTCCGCGTCGAGCTCGACGCCATTCGCCGGGTCTGGGACGCCGGGCTCCAGAACCTCCACGTCATGCTCCCGTTCGTTCGCACCACCACCGAGCTCGCACGCTGCAAGGCCCTGATCGGCGAGTCCGGACTACTTGACCGCCCGGGCTTCGAGCTCTGGGTGATGGCCGAGGTGCCCTCGGTGCTCTTCAACCTAGAGGCGTATGCGGAACTGGGTGTCGCCGGCATCTCGATCGGCTCGAACGACCTGACTCAGCTCCTGCTCGGTGCCGACCGCGACTCCGAGTACCTCGCCGAGCTCTTCGACGAGCGTGATCCCGCCGTCGTCGCCTACCTGGAGGCGCTGATACCAAAGGCACGAGCGCTCGGGCTGAAGACCTCGATCTGCGGCCAGGCACCCTCGGTGCATCCGGAGTACACGGAGCTGCTCGTCCGCGCCGGGATCGACGCGATCTCGGTCAACATCGACGTCGTCGACCGTACGCGGCGGCTGGTCGCGAGCGCCGAGCAGCGCGTCATTCTCGAGGCGGCGCGATCTCGCTGCTACCCGTGATGCCCGTCGTGACGCAGCCGCAGCCGAGCAACGTCGCTCGGATAGAAGACGCTCTCGTGATCGTCGGCCCACCTGATCCGAAAGTGCTCGTGCCCCGGACCGCCGAGAACCTCGAGGATCTCTCCGTAGCGCCTCTCATCACCGAGGTGTTCACCGGCGATCTCAACCACGTCTCCGGCCTTCAGCCGATACCCCTCGTCTGTCATTGCTCCTCCTGGACGCTGTCGCGCCAATCGTCGCGGAGCGGACGGGCACGGGCATCCGCAGAATCCGAGGCCGCAATGCGGAGAACTACGCTCGCCTGCGAGGCCGTCGCATGACCCACGGAGTGACGGTCGCTCTCGCCGCCCTCGGCATCGCCGGACAGGCGCTGATCGCGCTCCTCGTACTCGCGGCGGGAGCAGCACTCCTCGGCCGAGGCTCCCTCCTCGCAGCGATCCGGCGGCTCGTCTGGGGATACGAGCTCTGGCTCGCGTTTCTCATCGCTGCGCTCGCGACCGGCGGCAGCCTCTTCTTCTCCGAGATCGCCGGCTTCGTGCCCTGCGAGCTCTGCTGGTACCAGCGGATCTGCATGTACCCGGTCTCCGTGATCGCGCTCCTTGCCGCGCTCGCAAACGACCACCGAGTCGCCCGCTACCTGCTGTCACTCCCGATCGTGGGGGCGGGGATCTCGACCTACCACGTGCTCGTGGAGAACGGCGTCGTCGGTCAGACCCAGGCATGCCAGCTCTCGGCGCCGGGCGGCTGCGCGACGAAGTGGGTCGACCAGTTCGGGTACGTCACCATCCCGGTCCTCACGCTGACCGGGTTTGCCCTCGTCCTCGCGTTCCTCATCCTCGCCACACTCGAACCCGGCGATAGCGCCGCGGAAGGGAGCTGAGCCATGCCCAGCGGAAGACAGAGCAAGCGAGCGAGGCGCCAGCCCGTCACACCAAAGCCTCCGACTGGACGGCCGGCGCGACAGGCATCGCCGAAGGTTCTGCTTGCCGCACTGGCTGTCGTGCTCGTGGGCGGCGGTATTGCGCTCGCCATCGGCCTCGGTGGCGGATCATCGAAGACCGCGAACGTCCCGCCTGTCGGCTCGCTCACAAACGCCCTGCCAAACGCCGCCGACGTTCACAGGCTCTTCAAGGGGATTCCCCAGAACGGCAACGTCCTCGGTGCGCCATCTGCACCAGTCACGATCGTCGAGTACGTCGACCTGCAATGCCCGTACTGCCAGCAGTTCGACACCCAGGCGCTTCCGAGCCTCGTCGCGAGCTACATCCGCCCCGGCAAGGCAAAGCTCGAGGTCCGGCTCCTTGCGTTCATCGGCGCCGACTCGGTGCGCGGCCGGAGCGCAGCGATCGCGGCGGGCAAACAGAACCGGCTCTTCGACTTCGTCGACCTCCTCTACTTCAACCAGGCGACCGAGAACACCGGCTGGCTCGACGACGCGATGGTGCAGGCGGCGGCAGCAAGCATCCCCGGGCTCCGCGTCCCCGCGATCATGACAGAGAGCAGCTCCGCCGCGATCGCGGCGGAGGCGAAGGCGTTCGACACGGAGGCGAAGGCCGCCGCGGTCACGTCAACGCCGACAATCCTTGTCGGATCAACTGCTGCTAACGCAACGTCCGTTGCCCTCAGCTCACCGACCGACGGAGCGGCGGTCGCTCAGGCAGTTCGGAGCCTGCTCCCGTGATGACACAACCGTTCGGGATCCGGCAGGATGGCGGGAGATGAACGAGGTCGTGGTCGGCATCGACGGATCGGAGCACGCGCTCCAGGCCCTGCGCTGGGCGGTCGGCGAAGCACGGCGCAGGGGCGCACCGCTGCGGGCAGTGCACGCCTGGGTGCTGCCGTACATGCCCCTCGCGGTCGGATACATGCCGCTCGATGAGGGCAAGCTACTCGAGGCATCGCACGAGGGAGCGAACGCTGTTGTCCAGGCGGCACTCGGAGCGGCCGCGGACGAGGCAGCCGACATCGACATGGCCGGGGCAGCGGTGAACGGCCCCCCTGTTGCGGTCTTGCTGGCCCAGGCGAAGGAGGCTGCGCTGCTCGTGGTCGGCTCACGTGGCCACGGGGGATTCGCCGAGCTCATGCTCGGCTCGGTCAGTCACCAGTGTGCCCAGCACGCGCGCTGTCCGGTCGTGATCGTGCCGGCGACCCGCTAGATCGCGGCTTTCCCCGGATCGGAGTCGCGGCTCGCCCCGACGCACCGCACCACCCGACCCGCAACCATGCACCCCATGAGCTACGCGGTCGTCTGGCGCGAGAACGGTGGGTCAGCCCACGCAGCCGGGCTCGACCTGCGCCTCAACGAGATCCACCTCTCGGGTGCGCCGACGGGGCCCGATGCGGAGCGAACGCTGCCGTACACCGAGCTCCGGGAGGTGTTCTTCGAACGGGGCGCCCCTCTCGTCGGCCGCGCCGGCCCTCGCCTCGTCTTCGTGTTCGACGGCAGGCGACGACTCGAGATCACCTCTCTCGATGGGGTCGGTGCGCTGCACGAGATCGCCACCCAGGTCGAGGGCGCTCGCGGGAAGACCGCAGCCTGAATCCGGACGGCCGCGGATGGCGGCCTCCCGCGTGCCCGACAGGCTTGCTCGAGGCGTCGCGCCACAGTCATCCATGGGAGCCGGGACCAGCAGCAGATTGCGAGCGCTTGTCGAGGCGGGGATGACACTCACCTCCGAGCTCTCACTCGACGCCCTCCTCACGCGACTCGTTGAGGCCGCCGCGTCACTGACCGGCGCTCGCTACGCGGCGCTTGGCGTGATCGATCCAGCCGGTAACGGACTCGAGCAGTTCCATACGCACGGCGTTCCTCCCGAGACCGAGACCGCGATCGGCCATCGCCCAGCTGGCCTCGGGATCCTTGGCGCCCTCATGCGCGAAACCCACGCGCTTCGACTCCAC
The DNA here is from genome assembly GCA_037142875.1 of Actinomycetes bacterium. Classification (GTDB taxonomy): domain Bacteria; phylum Actinomycetota; class Thermoleophilia; order Gaiellales; family Gaiellaceae; genus PALSA-600. The sequence goes on from JBAWZV010000001.1 coordinate 238,449, forward strand.
GATCTCGCGAACGATCCGCGTTCGGTGGGATTCCCACCGAACCACCCGCCGATGCGGACATTCCTCGGCGTCCCGATCCTCCTGCGCGGCGTCAACTACGGCAGCCTCTACCTCACCGAGAAGCACGGCGGACACGACTTCACCGAGGAGGACGAGGAGCTCGCGACGCTCCTGGCGGCGCAGGCCGCAGTTGCGATCGAGAACGTCCGGCTCTTCGAGTCGGCGACGCGGTGGTCCTCGCGGCTCGAATCCCTGATCGAGGTCGGCAACGCTCTCGCGACCGAGACCGACATCGACGCGCTGCTCGACCTCGTCGCACGCCGGCTCAGGGAGCTGCTCGACGCGAGCTTCGTCACCGTCGTGCTGCCGTCGGGCGACGATGAGCTCCGCTTCGCCGCGGTCGCGGGCAAGCGAGGTGACGAGCTGCTCGGCAGCACGATCCGCCGGTCAGCGTCGAAGAGCGGGCGGATCCTCAAGGAGCGTCGAAGCGAGCGCGTCAACTCGATGGTCGACGATCCGGACGTCGACCAACGCGCGACACGGATGATCGCGGTGCGAAGCGGGCTGTTCGTTCCGATGATCGTCCGCAACCGGGCGATCGGCGTGCTGGCCGCCCACGACAAGCTCGGCCCAGGCGACGGAACGTTCTCCGATGACGACCAGCGCCTCACCGAGGCATTCGCAAGTCGCGCGGCGGTCGCCGTCGACATCTCGGAGCGTGTGGCTCGCGACTCGCTCCGGCGTGTCGTCGCAGCGCAGGAGCTCGAGCGACGGAGGCTCGCCCGCGAGCTCCACGACGAGACCGGCCAGTCGCTCACATCGATCCTGCTCGGGCTCCGCGCGCTGGAGGACACCTCCGATCCGGCCCGCACCAAGCAGGCCGTTGCGAATCTGCGGGAGATGACCGTCGCGACGCTCCAGGACGTACGTCGGCTCGCGGTCGAGCTGCGTCCGAAGGCGCTCGACGACTTCGGTCTAATTCCAGCACTCGAACGACTCACCGAGACATGGCACGCGAAGACGGGCATCACCGTCGACTTCGCAGCCCGGCTCGGCGACGACGCACTGGCGACCGAGGTCGCCACGGCGCTCTACCGCATCGTGCAGGAGGCTCTGACGAATATCGTCAAGCACGCACAGGCCGGGCGTGTCAGCATCCTGCTCACACGGAAGAACGGGGGAGTGGTCGCTGTGATCGAAGACGACGGACGCGGGTTCGAACCGGGAAGCACGACCGACGGGTTTGGCATCCAGGGGATGCGCGAGCGTGTGGAGCTCCTCGACGGGCGGTTTGGCCTCGAGTCGCGCGCCGGCGCTGGCACTACGATCATCGTCGAGGTGCCCGTCGCATGACGATCCGTGTCCTGATCGTCGACGACCACGCCGTGGTCCGCGCGGGACTCCGCATGCTGATCGATGCGGAGGAAGACATGGTGACGGTCGCCGAGGCAGGCAGCGTCCGCGACGCGATCTTCGAGGCGCGCTCCACCAAGCCCGATCTGATCCTCACCGATGTCGTGATGCCGGGCGAGAGCGGCCTCGAGGGTGTGCCGAAGCTGCTGCATGAGCATCCCGACGTCAAGGTGCTCGTGCTGTCGATGCAGGACGATCCGCGGTACGTCCGCGAAGCGTTCTCGGCCGGGGCGATGGGATACGTCCTCAAGGAGGCCGCCGACACCGAGGTCGTGGCGGCGATCCGCGAGGTGGCGGCGGGTGGCCGGTACGTCAACCCCGAGCTCGGCGCCCGGCTCGTTGCTGCCGACACCGAGGCGCAGAAGCGTGCTGACGCCGACCCGCTCTCGGAGCGGGAGCGTCAGGTGCTGCGGCTACTCGCGCTCGGGTACACAAACCAGGAGATCGCCAAGCAGCTCTTCATCTCGGTCCGCACCGCCGAGACACACCGCTCGCACGTCATGCAGAAGCTCGGGCTTTCAAGCCGGGCGGAGCTCGTCGGCTACGCCCTCGCAAACGGCCTGCTCGAGAGCTGAGCACCGCCCGGTGGCCGCTTGACGACACCCGTCCGGACGATCCGGATCCGAGGGTTTCGCTCGGCGCTCGACATCACGCTCACACCCGGCCCCCTCACCGCGCTCGTCGGTGAGGCCGGGTCGGGCAAGTCGAACCTGCTCTTCGCGATCTGGAAGCTGCTCGATCCGGGTGCACCACCGCTCGAAGCGCCCGATACGACGATCGGCTCGGTCGGGCCAATCCGGCTCGAGGCCGACCTGGCCCGCGGGCGCAGCATCTCGCTCGCCGCGCATCCGGAGGGAGCCAGGGAGGAGCGAACGGGAACGCCCCCCGACGTGCTCTTCCTTCCGGCAGCCGAACGCGGAGCTGGGCTCGTCCCCGCCGGGGCCGTGACCTCCGACGAGATCAGAGCAGCTCTCGCGGACTCCCCGTCGCCGGCGCTCGCGCTCATGCTCCTCATCGAGGGGTGGCTACACAGCAAGCGCCGCGGTCTCTTCCTGATGGTCGAGGAGCCCGAGCTCTTCCTGCGTCCGCACGCCCAGCGCGCGCTCTATCGCCTGCTCCGTGAGTTCGCCACCCAGGGCAACCAGGTCGTCTACTCCACCCATGCGGCGACCTTCCTGAACGTCGCGCGCCTCAACGAGTTGGCGCTCGTCGATCGTGCCCCGTCCGGCGAGACGACCGTGCGGCGCCCGGAGCCGCTTCCGGAGACCGAGGTCTTCAGAGCACTCAACGAGTTCGACGCCGAGCGAAGCGAGCTGCTCCTCGCCCGGGCCGCCCTGCTCGTCGAGGGCCGGACAGAGAAGCTCGTCTTCCCGTTCTTCTTCCGCGCACTCGGATACGACGCCGACCTCGAGGGCATCTCGATCATCGAGTGCGGCGGCAAGCCGAACATCCCGGTGATCGCCCAGATCTGCAACCTCACGCGCATCCCCTACCTCGTGATCCACGACCGCGATGCGGCCCCCGGGCGGCGTCCGATCGCGTCGGAGCGTGCCGTCAACGAGGCGATCGCGCAGGTCGCCGGCCGTGAGCGGACGATCGAGCTCGCGCGCGACTTCGAGTGGGTTGCCCATCTGCACGGCCACCGGCACAAGCCCGAGCGGGCGATGAACTGGTTCGCCGTCAACCGCTCGGCCGTCGAGATCCCGAAGCAGCTTGGGGACGCGGTCGAACGCGTCGTGTCGCTGGCGCGTCAGAGGAGCGTGACGTGAGGCCGGCCGACGAGATGACGCTCACCCGCACGCACCCCGACGCAGGCCGCGATACTGCCGCCGTCATGCCTGCCGACTGCGATGTGCAGAGCTAATGAGCGACGCGCACCCGGCCCATCGGTGCGAGCGCCGTCTGCGGCGACTCGCCTCGACCATCTTCTGGACGTTCGTTCTCGCGAACGTCGGCCTGATCGTCTGGTTGTGGATCCACAACCACAACCTCCGAGGCATCGACACGAACACGGCGACGCTCGTGACCCGGATCGGCGGGATCACCGGCCTGCTCGGCGCCTACCTTGCCCTGGTGCAGGTGTTGCTCCTCGCGCGCCTCCCGTGGCTCGAGCGTGTTGCGGGCTTCGACCGCCGCAGCGTCTGGCATCGCTGGAACGGTCATCTCTGCATCGATCTGATCATCGCCCACGTCGTGCTCTCCGTCTGGGGGTACGCCGCCGGGGCTCACCACTCGATCCTCTACGAGCTGTGGGGGCTGCTGGCGCAGAACTTCCTGACGGGCATGGTCACGGCGACGGCTGGGACCGTCCTGCTTCTCGTCGTGATCGGCACGTCGATCGTGATCGTGCGGCGACGACTTCCGTACGAGGTCTGGTACGGCATCCACTTCGCAACGTACGCGGGCATCGCCCTCGCGTGGTTCCACCAGATCCCGACCGGCGGTGACCTCAACCCGGCAAACCTCGCAGGGCCGCCCTCACCCGAAGGGGTGCTCGGCCAGCCGGTCCACTGGCCCTCGCAGTACTGGCAGGGCCTCTTCTACGGCACGATCGCGCTCGTCGCGCTCCGGGTGCTGCTCCCGCTGTTCCATCTCTGGCGCTACCGCCTCCGTATCGCCGAGGTGACACCGGAGGGTCCGTACGCTGTCTCGATCCGGATCACCGGTCGCGACCTCGACCGTCTCCGAGCCCAGCCCGGACAGTTCTTCATCTGGCGCTTCCTGGCTGCCGGGCACTGGTGGAGCGCGCATCCCTTCTCGCTCAGTGCGGCACCCGACGGTGAGTCGCTGCGGATCACCGCGCGGGCGGCAGGCGACCACACTCGCAGGATGCCTGCGCTCGCCGTCGGCACGCGGGTCATGGCAGACGGCCCCTTCGGGAGCTTCACCGATGCAGCTCGCAGCCGCGACAGTGTCCTGCTGATCGCCGGCGGGATCGGCATCACCCCGATCCGGGCCCTCGCCGAAGAGATGCAGGCAGACATCGTGCTCATCCATCGTGTCGCCTCGACCGAGCACATCGTCTTCGCCGACGAGATCGCGGAGCTCGCCGCGCGGCGAGGAATCACGGTGCATTACGTCGTCGGTGATCACGCCGCCGGCGAGGGCCGTGACCTGCTCTCACCGACGCACCTGCTCGAACTCGTTCCCGATCTCGCCGAGCGCGAGGTGTTCCTCTGCGGCCCCCCGGCGATGATCGAGGCGATCGACTCGGCACTCCACCATGCGCACCTTCCGCGCCGCCACCTGCACGTCGAGCGCTTCGCGCTCTGATCTCCCCGCGCCGCTTCGGGATCTCCCCCAATTGGGGTGCCGATCGAATGCGGACTTTTCCTCTGGACGTCCGCGGCAGGAATCGTTACAGTTCCGCCACATGTCGCGGAGAGTGGTGTCTGGTTGGTTTGCAGTCACGGCCGTGGTCGCCCTGGCGATCGCAAGCCCGATTGCTCTCGCATCACACTCCAAGACCGCCGCGAAGACCCGGGTGGAACACCCCGGCGACGCGGTGAACGGCAAGCGGGTCTTCGTCCAGTTCTGCGGCCGCTGTCACATCATGCAGGCCGCTGGAACGCGCGGGACGATCGGCCCCGACCTCGACAAGGACAAGGTCACCTACGCTCGCGTGGTGACGTCCATCGAGGAAGGCGTCGGCGGGATCCAGGCCGAGTATCTTCTTCGCGCCGTGACCTTTTCACAGGTCTACGACGTCTCGAAGTTCGTCGTCACGGCGAGGCGCTAGCCGACCCAGAGGCGAAGACCGGTCGCCGTGGTGTGACCGGTAAGGGGGATTCGAGACATGCCGTCGAAGTTCGTCTCGATGACGCTTGCATTGTCGATCGTTGTCGTTTATGCGTATAGTCGAAACTGAGCCCGAGATCGTTTGAACGGAGGTATGGCAATGCACAAGATCAAGGTGGGACGTCGTATCGGCGTTGTTGCTGTGCTGGCCATCGCGGTGGCGTTTGCGGCCCCCGCGGCGTTCGCGCAGAGCAAGGCCAATGCCGGTGACCCGGTGAAGGGGAAGGTCATCTTCCAGACGTACTTCTGCTACGCGTGCCACTCGCTGCGTGATGCAGCTTCGCACGGCCAGGTTGGACCTGACCTCGACCGGGTTAAGCCCCGGGCGACGTATGCAGTCGTCATCGCTTCGGTGACGAATGGTCTGCCGGAGACGCCGGTCTATCCGACGAACATGGTGGCCTGGAACAACGTTCTGACCGCATCGCAGATCCAGGATGTTGCTGCGTATGTGGTTTCGGTGGCTGGCAAGAAGGTCGTCAAGACCACCACGTAAGCGACCGACAAGCTTGCGTTCCGGCGGCGCGGTACACCTCGCCTCCGGACAAGCGAAACCGGTTTCTTTGTGATTGCAGGACTGGGGCGGGCGGCGAGAGCCGCCCGCTTCTTTTAAGAGATATTCCGTCTGGGCAGTCGGGCGACGCGTGAGCTCTGGGGCGCGTGTGGCTAGCGTTGTAGCGTGAGCCGACGCCCGGCCCTCGCCTCAACGCAGCGTCACGCGATCCTGCAACGCGCGAAGCTCCGCCTGGACGCCACGGCCCTGTATCCCCGCCCGGTGCGCATCGAGCGCGTGCGCGTCCTCGTCGTGCCGCTGCTCTACCGCCTGCCGTGGTTTAGCCGCTTCGACGGGTACGCCGCCTGGAACACGATCCTCCTCCGGCGAGAGCCGACGACCGACGCCGGCGACGCCGACCTGGTCTGTCACGAGCTCTGCCACGTCTGGCAGATGCAGCACCGGCCGGTCGCGATGCCGCTCTCCTACCTGCGCTTCGGGTACGCCGCGAACCCGTACGAGGCAGAGGCACGCGACGTCACCGAGATCAGCCGACCGACAACGAGCAGCTGACGTCGCATACACGTGCCGGTCCAAAAAGAAAGCGCCCGATTCCGCATGCGGGGCGCTTTCACCTCTTGGGGAGGTGCACTCGCGACTCTGAACCCGTCGCATATGCGCTTCGTGTTGCCGAAGGTATGGGAACGGTAGGAGAGCCGGCCACCGACCGGCCGGACCGCGCTTTGCAACGAAGATGGTCGGGATGAGCGAGATCGTCACTCTCTCGACGGGAGCGGAGCTGCGCCTCACCGGCGACGGGCGCGAGCGCATGGTCGTGTGCGTCAACGGCGGACAGGCCGCAGAGGTGGCCGGCACCTGGAGCGCAAGTCTCGAATGGCTCGTGGCTCGTCTCGCGCCGCATCATCCCGAACTCGGGTTCGCCGAGGTGCGATATCGCGTCAAGTCCTGGCGACAGCTCGACCGCTGCGTCGAGGACACCGCCGCGGCGATCGTCGCTGCAGGTGGTGAGCGAACGATGCTCCTTGGCTTCTCAATGGGCGGCGCCGTCTCGATCCGGGCTGCGGCCGGAGACGGCGTCGAACGGGTGCTCGGCCTCGCACCGTGGATCCCCGACCGGCTCGGCTTCGAGACGCTTGCCGGACGGCGTCTCGACGTGATCCACGGCTCACTCGACCGCTGGCTGCCGGGGATTCCCGGTGTCTCAGCTGCAAGCTCCCGACGCGGCTTCGACCGTGCCCGCGCAGCGCGCGTTCCTGGGAGCTACACCCTCATCCACGGCGCACTCCACGGCATCGCCGTCAGGTCACCAAGCGGGCGACTCGTACCCCTCCCGCGCGCAAGCGCCTGGACGCGCGCTGTCTCGGCTCAGCTCGCGTCGTTCTGAAGCCGGCGCCGATCGAGCTGACGCTGAGCCGGAAGCTGCACGTTCCAGACGAGCCCGAGCCTCTCCATCGCCCTGATCAGGTACCAGGATGCGTCGAACTGAAAGCGCAGCAGGCCGTGGCGCGCAGAGGCGGGGAAGGCGTGGTGGTTGTTGTGCCAGCCCTCACCGAAGACCAGCATCGCGACCAGCCAGTTGTTGCGTGACTCGTCGCGCGAGGGGTAGTCGCGCCGGCCGTAGAGGTGGCAGATCGAGTTGACGCTGAAGGTGGCGTGCTGGAAGAGGAAGATCCGCACGAGGCCACCCCAGAGCATCGCCTCGACACCGCGATCGGTGCCGCCGATTCCGTAGCCGATCAGAAACGGGATCCCGAGCGTCGCCGCCACCCAGACCAGGTAGAGCCAGTCGATCCAGCGGATGAGGCGGTCGTCGTAGAGGTCCTTGCCGTACTGCCACCCGCGCTCCATGCCCTTTGTGCGAAACATCCAGCCGACGTGCGAGTGCACGAACCCCTTGATGACGGCGCCGACGCCCTCGCCGTGGCCGTGCGGCGAGTGCGGGTCGCCCTCACCGTCGGAGAAGGCGTGGTGCTTGCGATGGTCAGTGACCCACTGGGTCAGCGGCCCCTGCATCGTCATGCAGCCGAGGATCGCGAGTGCGGCCTTGACCGGCGTCGACGTCTCGAATCCCTTGTGGGTGAAGTACCGGTGAAAGCCGATCGTGATGCCGAAGGCGCAGACGACGTACATTCCGAGCATGATCAGCAGGTCAACTAGATGGAACGCAACGTTCCAGAGCAGTCCCATCGCGACCGCAAGCCCGAGGGGCGGAACGACCACGGCGATCAGCGTGATCACCTGGCTTGGGAGGCTCGTCCGGGCGCGGACGGTGCCAACGGATGTGGGGGCGGCGTCGATCAGGATGAACCAATCTTCGCACCGGGACGGAGGACGGCGGTGAGGGTAGCCGTCATCGGAGGAGGCGTCGCGGGGCTCGGAGCAGCCTACGTGCTCGCGCGGGCCCACGAGGTGGAGGTGTTCGAACGTGAGCCACTGGCCGGTGGTCATGCGAACACGGTCGTCCACGACGGTCTCTCCCTCGACACCGGCTTCCTCGTCCATAACGAGGGCACCTACCCGCTCCTGATCCGGCTCTTTCGCGAGCTCGGAGTCGCGACACAGGAGTCGGAGATGTCGTTCTCGGTCAGCTGCGCCGACTGCGGCCTCGAGTACTCGGGGAGGCGGCCGTTCGCCCAGCCGCGCAACGCGTTCGACCCCCGGTTCTACGGGCTGCTCGGGGAGATCGCCCGCTGGCTCCGCACGGCGCTCCCCGCACTCGAGCAGGGAGACTTCGAGCAGGCCTCCCTCCAGGAGTACCTCGACGCCCGCGGCTACTCCGAGCGGTTTCGCCACCACTTCCTCGTCCCGCTCACCTCGGCACTCTGGTCGACGGCGCCGGGGCGCGCGCTCGAGTTCCCGGCGGCGACGATGATCCGGTTCTTTGACAACCACGGGATGCTCGGCTTCAGACGCCTGCCATGGCGAACGGTGACGGGTGGGAGCAGGACGTACGTCGACGCGATCGGGGCGCGCCTCGGCACCGGGCTGCGGACGGCCGCAGAGGTCCGGTCGCTGCGTCGTGACAGCGACGGCGTCGACGTCCGCACGGCGGACGGCACGATGCATCGCTTCGACCAGGTCGTAATCGCCACCCACGCCGACGAGGCGCTTGCGCTGCTCGAGGATCCAAGCGACGCCGAACGACGCGCCCTCGGTGCGTTCCGGTACACCGTGAACGAGACCGTGCTGCACACCGACTCCTCAGTGCTCCCACGCGCGCGAGCCGCACGGGCCTCATGGAACTACCGTATGGGCGAGAACGGCGCGCCGACGCTCACCTACTACCTCAACCGTCTCCAGCAGTTCGAAAGCACCACGGACTACTGCGTCACGCTGAATCAGGAGATCGCGCCCGAGCACGTCCTGGCCCGGTTCGCGTACGCCCACCCGCTCTTCACACTCGAAACGCTCGCCGGCCAGGAAGCGCTCCGCGCGCTCTCGGGCGAGCGCCGCACCCACTACGCGGGCGCGCATCTCGGCAACGGCTTCCACGAGAGCGGGCTCGCGTCCGGCGTCGCGGCCGCGGCGGCGATCGGGGTCTCCTGGTGAGGTCGGCGCTCTACACGGGCACGCTCATTCACTCCCGCCGCACGCCCACGCGAAACACCTTCCGGTACCCGGTCTCCTACTGGTTGATCGACCTCGATGAGCTTCCAGAGCTCGAGCGCAAACTGCGTCTCGTCCGGGTGAACCGGCGGGGAGTCGTCACCTTCCATGACTCCGACCACTTCGACGGCAGCCCGATCAAGGAGGCAGTGCTTCGTCTCGCAGACGATCCGACGATCGTGTCAGTGCTGATGCTGACCCAGCTCCGGGTGCTCGGCTACGTGTTCAACCCCGTCTCGTTCTTCTGGTGCTACCGGGCAGATGGCGAGCTCGCATGCATCGTCTCCGAGCTCGGGAACACGTTCGGGGAGCGGATGCCCGAGGTGTTGCACGGCCCGTCTCTGCGGTACGAGCACGACAAGAAGCTCCACGTCTCGCCGTTCTTCGGGCTTGACCAGTTCTACGAGTACGCCTTCTCACAGCCGGGCGAGGAGGTGTGGGCGCGGATCAACGTGCACGACCGGGCAGGCGGCACACCGCTGACGGCCGTCCTCCACTGTCGGCGGCGCGAGCTCTCAAATCGCAGCCTCGCGCGCACGTTGCTGCGCTACCCTCTCCAGCCCTTGCAGGTCACCGCGTTGATCCACTGGCAGGCACTGCGGCTCTTCCTCAAGCGCGTGCCCTTCCACCACAAGCCCCCCTTCGTGCCCGGCGTCGGCTCGCTCGGGGCGACCGGATCGGGTACAGGCGACGGCCACCTCGATCCCCCTACCCCGGACGGAGCGACATGAGCGAACGGATCGTTCGTTCCGAACCGCGCGCTGCGGCGGTTCCGCTCCTCGATCGGATCGCAGTGGCGTCTCTCGACCGGGCCCTCCGGCACCTCGAAGGCGGCACCCTCGTCGTCGAACTCCCCGACGGGACGACGCGACGCTACGGCTCCGGCCCTGCCGTTTCGATGTCGATCCACGACAACGGGATCTTCCGGCGGATCGCGACCAGGGCAAAGCTCGGCCTCGGCGAGTCGTACACCGCGAACGAGTGGGACACAGACGATCTCGTCGGTCTCTTCGAGCTCCTGCTGCGCAACGCCGAGGCAGCCGCGCAACGCCACACGACGCTGCGGCGGATCCTCGAGGCTCGCCCCCGCCCGAACCGCCGCAACGGCTTCCTCGCAGCGCGGCGCAACATCGCCTACCACTACGACCTTGGCAACGACCTCTTCGAGCTGATGCTGGACGAGACAATGACGTACTCCTGCGGCATCTTCGAGAGCGCCGACGACAGCCTCGCCGACGCGCAGCGACGCAAGTACCGCCGGATCTGCGAGACGCTCCAGCTCGGGCCGGACGATCGCGTCCTCGAGATCGGGTGCGGCTGGGGCGGCTTCGCGCGCTTCGCCTCCACCGAGTACGGCGCCCACGTCACCGGGCTCACGATCTCGCACGCTCAGGCCACCTTCGCCCGGGAACGGAACACCGCTGCGGGGCTCGACGGCCGCATCGCCATCCTCGAGGAGGACTACCGGCGCCACGACGGGAGCTACACCAAGGTTGCGTCGATCGAGATGCTCGAGGCGATCGGCGAGCGTGAGTTTCCGACGTACTTCGCTGCTATCGATCGGTTCCTCGAACCCGCTGGCCGTGCCTGCGTGCAGACGATCCTCGTTCCCGATGAGCGCTGGAACCGCTACCGCAAGACGCCCGACTGGATCGAGCGCTACATCTTTCCGGGCTGCCTGATCCCGTCGCTCGGTGCGCTCACAGCCGCCAGTGGGGCGGCGTCTCGCCTCCAGATCACGGAGGCCGCCGAGATCGGCTCGAACTACGCCGAGACCCTCAGGCGTTGGCGGACGAACTTCCACGACCGGATCGAGGAGGTTCGCGCGCTCGGCTACGACGCTCGGTTCGAGCGAACCTGGGACTTCTACCTCGCATTCTGCGAAGCTGCGTTCCGCACCCGGGCGCTACGCGACGTCCAGCTCACGCTCTGCCGCGCCTCGGACACATGAAACGCCCTCCCCTTTACACCGTCTTCGAGCTGATCCGCTTTCGCGTCTGGTTCGCGTGGATCTACCGCGTCGAGGTGCGCAACCCGGAGCGCATCCCAATCACCGGGCCCGTGCTGCTCGTCGCAAATCACGAGTCGTTGATCGACCCGTGGCTGCTCGGCCTCGCGACGAAACGGCCGATCCGGTACATGGCGAAGGCCGAGCTCTACAGCTACCCCGTGCTCCGCACGATCATGCGCTGGTTCGGCACGTTCCCCGTCGAGCGCGGGACAGGAGACAGAAACGCGGTCGGCCACGCCGGCGGCCTCCTCCTCGAGGGCCAGGCCCTCGGCATGTTCCCGCAGGGCACCTGCCTGCCGCACCGCCACCGCCCCTGGCACCGCGGAGCGGCGAAGCTGGCCATGTCCACCGGGGCGACGATCGTCCCGGTCTGCATCGTCGGAAGCGAGCGTGCGCTACGCCCGGCGAAGCTCAAGGTGGGCCTCCCGCGGATCAGGATCATCGTCTGCGAGCCGATCCCCGTCGAGCCGGGCCCGCCGAACATGGCCCGCGCAAAGGATCTCACCGCGCGGATCGAGCAGGCGATCGAGCAGGCGCGCGCCCCGTACGGCCCGCCCGCCCACGCCTGGTACCCGGAGAAGCACCCGGCCTGACACGCGCTGCTGCGGCTCTGCGCCGTCGCGGACCGTATGCTTGTCTCGTGGCGAAGAAAGCTCGGACACCGAAGCCTCCGCAGCGCGTGCAGGCGCCGCAGCAGCGAGGCGGAAAAGCGTCGAGCGGAGCCTCAGCGCTGGCTGCCGTTCCGCGTTGGGGCTGGGCCGTCGTCGCGATCGTGATCGTCGGTGTCGGCGCGATGTCGCTGTGGAGCGGCGGCGGGTCCGCGAAGAGCATCGCCGCAACGATGCGCGCCGCAGGCTGCACCTACAAGGACGTCAAGCCGCTCCCCCCGAAGGACAAGTCGAACTACCACAACGACGTCAAGACGCTCACCGTGCCGACCCGCTGGTCGACCTTCCCGCCGACCGCGGGAGGCCACTACGGGCAGTGGGCTGTGTGGGGCTTCTATCGGACTGCGGTGAACCCCCGCCAGGTCGTGCACAACGAGGAGCACGGCGCCGTCGTGATCTGGTGGGGCCCGGACGTCCCATCCGCCACGGTCGACCAGCTCGCCGCGTTCTACGACGGGAAGACCGACGGGATGTTCGGCACCCCGATCACCGGTCTCGGCAAGAAGATCGCGCTGACCGCGTGGACAGGCGATCCAGCTACCTATAGCCGCCACGGCGACTTCGGCATCGGGCACATCGCCACCTGCTCGAGCTTCAACGCAAAGGCATTTGCAGCATTCCGCGACACGTACCTCGGGAAGGGGCCGGAAGGCGTGCCGCTCTCCTCCGACCTCGCCGGGATGGGTCCGAACGGCTAGAACCGGCTTGACCGTCGGCCTGCGCCTGCGTAGACGTGTGCGCGCGCTCCGCGCAACCGGCATCCAACTCGCGCAGACCTCCACCGCCGCAGGCATCGCGTGGCTGCTCGCCCACGATGTCCTCGGTCACAGCAACGCCTTCTTCGCGCCGATCGCGGCCGTGATCGCGCTCGGCCTCGCACCTGGCAAACGCACACGGCGAGCTGTCGAGATGGTGCTCGGCGTGGCCGTCGGGATCGCCGTCGGTGACCTGCTCATCTCCGCCATCGGAACCGGCGCCGTGCAGGTTGGCCTTGTCGTGCTGCTCGCGATGGCGGCCGCCGTCCTCCTCGGTGGGCGACCGCTGCTCGTCAGCCAGGCCGCAACATCGGCGGTCATCGTTGCGACGGTGCGAACCTCCGGCGGCCTCGTGCCCTCGCGCTTCGTCGACGTGCTCGTCGGCGGCGGCGTCGGGATCGCCGTCCTGATCGTTGCTCCCCGCGACCCACTCCGACTCGCTCGTCGGGCGGGAGCACCCACCTTTGCGGCCGTTGCCGGCGTGCTCGACGACATCGCCGCCGCCCTGGCAACCGGAGACCTGGAGGCGACGACCAGGGCGCTCGACCGGGCCCGGAGCCTCGACGGCCTGGTGGCGCGACTCCACGAGGCGCTGGTCGCGGCGCAGGAGACGACGCTGCTCGCTCCTTTCCACTGGGGCGAACGGGGCCATATCGAGCGCTACGCGACAGCCGCGACCCAGCTGGAGCTGGCTGTCCGCAACATCCGCGTGCTTGCGCGCGCCTGCACGCGCGCCGTCGAGCTGGAGCCGCAGATCCCGGAGACGATCCACAAGGCCGTCTCGCAACTCGCGGCTGCAGTCAGGGAGCTCGAGCTCGAGCTCGAGCACGGCGGCCATGAGGCCGAGGCTCGTGCCCGAGCACTTGGCGCCGCGCGCTGCGCCACCCTCACACTTGGCAAGGAGACGGGCTTCGCGACCGACGTCCTGATCGGCCAGGTTCGCTCGATCGCGACGGACCTCCTGCGAGCGCTCGGCTACGACCAGACGACGGCCATCAGCGATGTCCGTGCAAGCGGTGAGGGGCACGAGGCAGACACCTCGCACCCCTCGCCCGCAGATCGTCTCTAGCCGGTTGCGCCGGGGAACTCGCCGAGCGTCAGCTTGACGCTGCCCACGGTGCCCGCCTGCGTGCGGTAGGCGATCGTGATCACCTGGCCCGGCTTGAGGGCGGCGAGTGCCGTCCCGAGCTCGGTCGACGTCGGTGTCGCAGTGCCGTTGATCGCGGTGATCAGCTGGCCGACCTTGAGCCCTGCGGTCGCAGCAGGGGTGCCGGCGGTGAGCGCCGAGATGTAGACCCCGTTTGCCGAGCCGGTGTCGGCGATCGAGACGCCGAGGTAGGCGCGGTGGGAGGTGACGACGTGGCCGTACCTGATCAGCTGGCCAGCGATGTCTGTGACGACGTTGCTCGGGATCGCGAATCCGATCCCTGCTGCAGCACCGCCGAGCTGCGGGTCGGTTGCTGCGAGCGTGGGGATTCCGATCACGCGGGCCGAGATGTCGACGAGCGCGCCGCCGGAGTTGCCGGGGTTGATCGCCGCGCTTGTCTGGATCGCGTTGCGAAGGACGTAGCCGTTGCCCTCGGGCTCCTGCCGGTTGAGCGCGCTGACGATGCCTTCGGTCACGCTCGAGCTGAGACCAAGCGGGTTGCCGATTGCCATCGCGATGTCACCAACCTGGAGCTTTCCCGAGTCGGCGAAGGCGGCAGGATGGAGCCCGGCGCCATCGACCTTGATCACCGCGAGGTCGTCCTGCGGGAACGTGCCGACAAGCGTGCCATTCAGCTGCTTGCCGGTCGAGGTCGTGACCGTGAAGGTCTTTGCCGTGCCGACAACGTGGTTGTTTGTCACGATGTCGCCCTTGCGGTCGAAGACGATGCCGGAACCGAGCCCGTCGGTCGTCTGGATCTGAACAACCGACGGCGACACGTGCTTGAAGGCGCGGACAAAGTCGGACTGCAAGCTCGACCCCGTCGAGAGTGAAGCCGTCCGGGCAGTCGTGCCGGACGCAAAGCCAACAAGCCCCGCAACTGCTGCGGAGCCGAGAACGATCAGAATGGGAAGCCGTGTGCGGTTCATGCTGTCTGTTCTACCCGCACAACCTGGGTCGAAGCTAAGAATCCCGGATCTACAACGTCGCGGAGACGATGAACGGCTTCGTCGTCGGCGCATCGGTGCCAACGGTTGCCTCGACCGTGACGGCGACGATCGCGCAGGCGGAGAGCCGGCGCCCGCTCCTCTAGCTGCGCACGACGATCGTCGCGGTCATCCCGAGCTGGCGATGGTTCGCGATCCCGCACCACAGGCGGTACGTCCCCGGCGCGAGCTTGACGGTGAGGTCGTAGTACTGGCCGGGCTGCACGATCGGGGTGCGGTAGAGGTACGTCCCGCCCACGCGGCGGAAGCGAAGGTCATGCGGGTCCTCGCCGTAGTTCACGAGCTCGACGATCGCAGGGCCGCGGGCGATCGAACGGCGCGAGAGGCTGAAGTAGTACTCCTTCGCCGTCACCTGCAGCCGGCTCGGATCGTGAGCAGCGCCGGCCGGCACCGCGCCCACGCAGGCCACGGCAAGCGCCGCGGCGAGCAGGCGCCTCACTTGAGGAGCGAGTACCGCTGGAACCCTGCGCCGCCCGGCAGGATCGAGTTCGCGTCGGCGTCGAGCCACTGCTCGAGGATCGACGCGTAGACCCCCCGGTAGTCGGCCGTCGAGCGCAGATTGCCGCTCCCGTCAAGCCCGCCGGTGACACCGGGGAACGAGCCGAGCTGCTGGCCCTTGAGGCGTGTGCCGATCAGGAACCCGATGCCGGCCGAGCCGTGGTCGGTGCCTGCCGAGGCGTTCTCGCCACCGCGCCTGCCGAACTCCGACCAGACGTGGACGAGGACGCGATCGGCGACCCCGCGCGACTCGAGGTCGCGCTGGAAGGCAAGCAGCGTGTCCGACGTCAGCTGCAGGCCGCTATTGAACGCCGTCGCCTGTGTCGCGTGCGTGTCGAAGTGCCCCGGCGAGGTGATCGTGGCGACGCGCAGCGGGAGCCCGGCGGCGATCATCGCCGCCAGCCCGGCCATCCGGTGCGGGAACGGGTCGGTCGAGCTCGGGTACGGCACCGGCGTCTTGAACCCGTAGGCGAACGCGCCGAGGCCGGCGGCGAGATGGTGGGAGGCGAGAGCGGCCTTGCCGGCCGTCGCGAGACCGGCGTCGCTCGACACCGCGTGGGCGGCACCGATGTTCGCCGCCTCCTGGAACATCGACGCCTCGAGCGGATGCGCGGTGAGCCCGGGTGGCGCAAAGGTGTACTGGTCGGCGGCGAGCAGCGTTGCGACCGGCATCTTCACCGTCGCGAGAGCCGGCTGGAGCGTCGTGTCGAACGAGAGCCCCTGCAGCGGATTGTCGATCGTGCCGACGCGGTCGAGGTAGCGGCCGAGCCAGCCTGTGCGGAGCCCGCGGTCGGTGGCACCCACCTCCCAGTAGTGGCGCGAGGTGAAGTGCGACTGGTCCGAGTTGCTGTATCCGATCGCAGGAACGACCGAGACCTTGCCCTCGGAATGGAGCGTCGAGAGGCCTCCGGCCGTGGGATGCCAGCGCAGCCGACTGTCCTCGGCGAATGGCGTGCCCTGCGTTTGCCCGACCGCGATGTTCGGTCGAAGCGAGTAGTAGAGCGGGTCACCGGCCGGGAAGAGGACGGAGAGCGAGTCGATCCCACCTGCCAGGAAGACCGAGACGAGCACCTTCTGGTTGGCCGGCTGCCCGGCCGCGGCGGCGGCGATGCCATCGTCGAGTGCGAAGCGCGAGAGCGCGCTGCCGCCGTACACGGCAAGCGCCAGCCCGGCGGTGCGGGAGACGAAGTCGCGGCGTGTCATGCCCGTCCCGGCCGGGAGCGGCATCCCGGGCTCGATCTCGGGCAGGCCGCGGCCCGCCTCGGCAACGGCACGGCGGAGAAGATCCGTACGGGTGCAGTCGCGGCAGCTCATCGAGGCGCTCTCTCGCTCACGCAGTCTGGAGGTCGGGGGAGGTGGCGACAAGCCGGCGCATCGCCGTCTCGACGGTGGCCGGGGCCTGGTTGCGCGCGAGCTGGGCCTTGGCGAAGGCCGCAAGGAGCGTCTGGGTCTGCGCCGAGACGGTCGGAAAGCCCCAGTACTGGATCGAGCGCTCGACGAGCTTCGCCGGATCCGCGGGTGACGTCTTCGGGGAGCTCGCACCCTGCACGAGCGCGGCAATGAACCAGCGGGAGCGGAACGTCGCGGTATCGAGCCAGCGCGTGTCGTCCCAGCCCGAGACGTCCGGTGGGTAGAAGAGCTGCTGGCCTGCGGCCTGACAGAGTGACCACCACACCGACGTGTCGATCCAGCGTGCGCGCATGCGGAGAAGACCGGCGTTGAAGACGATCGGCGGCTTGACCATGCGGGGGCCGTTGTAGAAGTCGGGGTGCTGGAGGATCGCCTCGAGCACCGGGACGATCTGGCGATCGCTATACAGGCGCTGGAGCGCCTTCAACGTCGTCGCATCGATCGGGGTCGGGATGAAGTAGCTCCAGAGCTTCGAGACGAAAAACGACGGGTGCATCGCGTGGCCGAGGCAGAGCTGGCACGCCTCCTGCCAGCCGAAGTTGCCCGTCTGGCCGAAGATCGTCTTGTTCGTGCTGTCGTGACGCGTTGGATCGAGCACGAACGCCGACGGGACGCCCTTCGTGACGCTTCCCGTCCAGCCGGTCAGCGCCCGGGCCTGCTCGCGAACGTCCGTCTCGGTGTACGCCCCGCGCTCGGCGCCGAGCGTGAAGAGCTCCATCAGCTCGCGGCCGTAGTTCTCGTTGGGGCGCGTCTTGATGTTCTGGTTGCCGTTCAGCCAGATGAGCATTGCCGGGTCAGTCGTGACGGCGAGCAGCATGGTCGCAAACGACCCGAGCGCGTTCTGGCGGAAGAGCTGGTTCTGGTTGAGCATCAGCTGCTGCTGGCCGACGCCCTGGTTCGATGTCGCAAACCAGTCGTGCCAGACGAGCGTCATGCGCTCGGCGAGCGGCGCCTTCGTTCGCACCATCCGGTCGAGCCACCAGAGATGGTCGTGGCCGACCGCGTCGGCCGGCGCGAGCGCACGACCCTTCTCGTCGTGCGGATCCGGACCGAGCAGCCCCGTGTCGGTCGGCCGGGTGAACCACTTGACGGCACCCGCAAGCCCGAGCTTCGAGAGCTTCTCCGCGTCGCCCTGCCGCGGGCCGAACCCCGCACGCCAGTACAGACGCTCGGCCTGAAGCTTGCCGAACGGCCCGGTGTAGATGGGCGCGGTTGCCGCCATGCACCCGGTACATAAGCGGATTCTGGGCGGCGGCGCCAGCCGGGAGTCGAGGGATCCCTCGACTCCCGAGCAAACAGCGAGCAGCCGGTCTACCATCAAGAGATGGCGTTCCCGCTCACTCGACTGGTTGCCGCTGCCGCCACGGTCGGCGCCCTCCTGCCGGTCGGCGCAGCGTTCGCGAAGGATCCGCAGCAGGCATACCTCGAGCGGACGCTGAAAGCCGCGATGACGAAGACGTACGCGAAGGCGGCACCCGGCCTCACGATCGTCTCGGTGACGTGCCCGCTTCCGAAATCCGAGGTCGTCCACACGACCTGCACCGCCAACTTCACTGCCGGCTCCACCGTCTCCGGCGCGTACAAGGTGAAGGCCGACTTCCTCTCGAGCGGGATGGTCAACTGGACGGCCGGCTCACCCTTCTGCAAGAACACCAAGACGGGCAAGAAGATCAGCTGCTGATGCGGGCGCTTCTCGTGCTGACCGCCGCAGTCGCGGTGGCCACGCCGGTCGCCCGGGCGATGACACCGCGCGAGGCGCTCTTCTCGACGGAGGTCGGGATCTCGATGCAACGCACCTACCAGGCCTACGGCGTGCGGATGACGAAGGTCATCTGCCGCCTTCCGGGCAAGACGTCCTCAGGTCACTGCACCGCCCGGTTCACGATGCCGTACTCAGGGCTTACCGGGACGTTCATCGTGAGCGCCGGCGTCACCAAGAAGTCGGGGCACGTCCACTGGAAGGCGACGTCCGCCCGCTGCAAGGTTGCGAAGACGGGCAAGCCCGCCTCCTGCGCCCCGCGCTGAGCTAGACGACTTCGGCGATCTCGGAGGCGCCGATGGTGTCGGCGTCGCGGGCGATCAGCGCCGCGTAGCGGCCGCCAGCAGCTGCGAGCTCGTCGTGCGTACCTGTCTCGGCGATCCGGCCGCGGTCGAGCACGACGATCTGATCGGCCTCACGGATCGTCGACAGGCGATGAGCGATCGCGATCGTCGTGCGGCCCTCGACCAGACGGCCAAGCGCCTGCTGAACGGCGCGCTCGGTCTGCGTGTCGAGCGACGAGGTCGCCTCGTCGAGGACGAGGATCGGCGGGTTGCGCAGGATTGCCCGCGCGATCGCGATCCGCTGCTTCTCCCCGCCGGAGAAGCGGTAGCCGCGCTCGCCGACCACGGTCTCGTAGCCCTCGGGGAGCGAGGCGATCAGGTCGTGGATCTGGGCGGCACGGGCCGCGTCCTCGACCTCGGCATCCGTGGCGGTCGGCTTCGCGAACCGGAGGTTCTCGCGCACGGTCGCGTGGAAGAGGTACGTCTCCTGGGAGACAACGCCGACAGACGCGGCCAGCGAGTCGAAGGTGAGATCGCGAATGTCGACGCCGTCGATCGTCACCCGGCCCCTGGAGACGTCGTAGAGCCGCGATACCAGGTAGCCGAGGCTCGTCTTGCCCGCGCCCGTCTCGCCGACGATCGCCGTTGTCGTCCCCGCCGGGATCGTGATGTCAACACCCGAGAGCGCCCAGGCGTCGCCCTCGGCCCCGTATCGAAACCAGACGTCCTCGATCCTCACGTCGCCTCGGATCGTGTTGAGCTCCTTCGTTCCCTCCGCGATGTCGACCTCGAGGTCGAGGTACTCGAAGATCCGGTCGAAGAGCGCGAGGGAGCTCTGGACGTCGACCGAGATGCTGAGCAGGCTTCCGATCGGTGCGAAGAGACGGGTCTGGAGGGTCGTGAACGCGACGATCGTGCCGATCGAGATCGAGGCACCGCGCGTGTCCGAGTACCCCGCGAACCAGTAGATCGCCGCCGGCATCAGCGCGAAGGTCATCTGGATCGACTGCATCATCCACCGGCCGGTCATCCGACTTCGGACCTCGAGCTCTGCCAGCCGGTCGGACTCGAACTCGAATCGCTGTGCGAGCTCCGAGGAGCGACCCATCGTCTTGCCGAGCAGGATCCCCGACACCGAGAGCGACTCCTGTACGAGCGAGGCGATGTCGGCCATCGACTCCTGGCGCACCTTCGCCACGCGACGGCGCGCGTTGCCGACCCGCCGCGTGATCACGACGAAGACCGGCATCAGCGCGAGCGCCACGATCGCAAGTCGGTAGTCGAGGATGAACATCGCGACCACCGTCGCGATCACCGTCGTGATCGTCGACATCACCGAGGTCGCCGTCGAGGTCAGCACGTTGTCGACGCCACCGATGTCGTTGGCCAGTCGGCTCTGCACCTCGCCGCTTCGAGTCTTGGTGAAGAACGCGAGCGAGAGCCGCTGCAGGTGGCGGTACACCGAGGTGCGCAGGTCGTGCATCACGCTCTGCCCGACCTGGGTCGAGAGGTAGGACTGGATCACGCCGAAGATCCCGGTCACGACCGAGATCCCGATCATCCCGGCGACGAGCGCAGTCAGCAGCCCCATGTGGACGCGATAGGGCTGCACCGAGGTGTCGATCGCGGTGTTCAGCACCTCGCGCAGGAGGAACGGCGAGATCACCCCGAGCCCGGAGGCGATCAGGATCATCACCGTGACGACCGACAGCTTCAGACGGTACGGCCGGAAGAGCGCGAGAATCCGTCGGAGGTTTGCCTGGCGAACCTCCTTGTCGGCGGGCCGTTCGACCTTGTCCCGCCCCTCGAATACTCGCCCCCTCATCACCGTTGAACGGTACCCGGTCTCGTACGCCAGCCCGCGCCGGTCACCCTTCGTGAGCCCCGCAGTAGACGGCGCCGATCGGCTGCTCGACACGCCCGACAGCCAGACCAACTGCGATCTGCTCGACGACGCCGCGTAGCTGCGTGCGGGTCGACGTCCAGAGGAGCGCCTCGCGATGCGGGTAGAAGTTGATCGCCTCGATCCAGACGGCCTCTGTCCGCCGCCCGCGCACGAAGGCAAACGGCAGGACGAGGAGATACCGGACGACGGGCCAGATCACGTCGAAGAGGATGAACTGCGGAATCATGAAGAGCATCGAGACGAGCGCAGTCTCGGCGAGCACCGGGTTTGCCCCCATGCCCATGCCTGACCCGACGAGATCTTCCCCCGGCGAGGAGTATCCGATCGGGCTCCAGGCAGGCGCCTTCGTCCGGGTGACGTAGATCTCCCACGCCTGCCCG
Organism: Actinomycetes bacterium; assembly: GCA_037142875.1. Taxonomy (GTDB): domain Bacteria; phylum Actinomycetota; class Thermoleophilia; order Gaiellales; family Gaiellaceae; genus PALSA-600. The sequence continues at coordinate 259,605 of JBAWZV010000001.1, forward strand.
TGCGGGCCGGCGACCCGGCGGGCGGGACGGAAGGAGCCCATCTGCGAGCCAGTATGCGACCGGGACGCGGCCGCCGCAAGCGAGCTCAGGCGACGGCGCGGTCGAGCTGCTGGACGAGGAGCTCGTCGGGCTGCTCCCCGACGCCGCGCCACGCAATCCGGCCGTTCGGGTCGATCACGTAGAAAGTCGGGTAGGCGCGCGCCTGGTAGGCAAGCGACACCGGGCCCGGCGAACCGTGCGCGGGGAACGTCGCCGCCTGTCCGCCCGGGTCGAGCAGGGCCGGAAACGCTAGGCCGAAGTAGACGTGGAAGGCAAGGACGCTCGGAGCGTCGCCCCCGTTTGCGTCGATGGCGGCGAACGCGAACCGAGAGGTGGACATGCCCGCCGCAAGGCGCGCGAGGTGCGGCGCCTCGGCCGCGCAGTGCGGACACCAGGTGGCGAAGAACTCGAGCAGCAACGCCTTGCCGCGGAAGGAGGCGAGGCTCACGAGCTTGCCCGCTGGAGTCCGCAGCGCAAATGGCGGAGCCGTCGCTCCGACCGGGAGCAGCCAGCTGGGAGCCGCGCCGCCAGCCGAGGCGGGTCCGTCCTCGATCCCGCCGACCCCCAAGCCCTGCCCGAGCGGGCGAAAGCCGACCGCCTCGGCAGCACGAATGAGCGCGGGCGAGGCGTCGCGGTCGATCGCCGGGATCGTCACGACCCGTGACGGCGCCTTGCTCGACGTCGCGAGCGTCAGACCGGCAGCGACCGCCAGACCGACACAGAGCGCGAGGCCGACTGCGAGGCGCAGCCGCACGCGGCGGGAGAACGCTGCGCGACCGGGCCGGAGCGGAAACCCCGGGATCTCGAGCGGCGGGCGCGCCGGCTCGCGCATCAGCTGCTCGGTTCGATCAGCGCCAGGTCGTGGAGAAAGTCCGCCGTCGACGCAGTCGACTCGAACCAGACCCGCTCCTGTCCCTGCGGGTCGATCAACATCTCGAACGCCCCGTGCGTGATCGTCCCGCTGGGGCCCGGAACAGCGGCGACGTGGTAGTCGGCCCACACCGGCGCAAGCTGGGCCTCCGATCCGATCAGGTAGGAGAACGTCGGCAGAAGCGCGCGCTCACGGACGTAGCGGCGCGCCGCCGCGGGCGTGTCACCGACGGGGTCGACGCTCACTGCGAGCACGCGCAGGCCTGCGCGCTTGGCCGCAGCCGTGCGAAGCGCACCGTTCAGATGTCCGGCGATCAGCGGACAGACGTCGGGGCACTTCGTATAGAGGAACGTGATGATCACCCAGTGGCCGCGCTGCGCAGCGAGCGAGATCCGGTGCCCGGCGTGGTCGGTGAGCGTGAAGTCGGGCGCAGGCACCGCAGGGGTAACAGGAGCACCATGCAGACCCGTGGGCTCGGTCGAGCCCGGCTTGCCTCCACAGCCACTGAGGAACACCGCAAGGACGAGAATCGTGCGCTTCATCTTGTGCTCCTCCGACGGAGTTGGCGAAAGCCGAGGCCGGACGCGGCGATGACAAGGACTCCGGCGGCGATCAGGATACGGTCACGGTTGCTGCTCGAGGATTTCGAGGTCGCTGTCGGCAACTCGATCCCGCGCTCGAGAGCGAGCGCCCGCACCGCTCGCACCGCAGCGGCAACGAGCGCTGTCCCTCCGGTCGTTCCCGGGGCAGGCAGCGCGGCGAGGACAGCTCGGTCGGCTGCCGGTGCAGGCTTGCCGCCCTGCGAGAGGCCGTAGCCTCCCGGCATCACGACGAGCAGTTCGTTCTTGAAGTAGTAGAAGTCCTCCTGCCCGAGGAACGAGGCATACGTCTGCGGCTTGCCGTAAAGGCTCGGCACCGCGCCGAGGTCGTACCTCGTCGCGATGATCGCGACCTTGAGCGTGAGCCCGGCCTGGTCGGCGTCAAAGAGCAGCTGGCGCAGCCCGGCGACATCGGCCTCGGAGAGGTGCTTGTCGAGCACGGGATAGAAGAGCGGCTGCGAGATCAGCATGTCGCTCGCGGGGTCACCATCGGCGCGCGCCGCGGGGATGGCGAGCGTGAGCGCCGCGAGGAGCGCGAGGAGAAGCAGGGCTGGACGGCGGTCAGTCAAGAGCACTCCGGAAGAGAAGCATGACGAGGACCCGTCATCCGGTCGCATGATCGACGATGAAGGCCGTTACCGGCTCGCCCCCGGCCGGTGTGATCTGGAAGGAGAGCCCCCAGTGCCCCACCATGACGAGTGCCGCGACGTCACGCGCGTAGATGCCCGGCGAGGTCTCGTCGAGGAGGTAGACCTGGTTCCCCATGCTCATGTCGAGCATCACGAACGTGGCCGTAACGGCTGCGCCTGTCAGCGGGACCCCCTTGCGCGTGACGTTGAGCGAGAACGTGTTCAGCGCGGCTGCCTGATTCGGGGTGACGTGCAGGTCGAGCGTGTACCCGCCGACGCTCACGACATGGGTGACCGGCCCAGGGCCGACCCGGGCGAGCGCGCCACCCTCGAGCGCAAGCGACCTTGGCGGAGGCGGAAGGCTCGAGAGCACCGCGGCCCCGAGAACGGCTGAAACGACAAGCGCTATCTCACCACCCACCAGGCGAAGGAGCAGCCGAGCGGGCACCTCACTCCCTGCTCTGTCACCAACGGAGGCGGCAAGACGCGGACGCAGGCGCAGCAGGTTGACCGCCGCGAGCGCAATCGCTCCGACGAGCAGCGCCGTCTTTACGAGGATCGACTGCCCGTAGGCGGTCTGCCAGAGCGCCGACCACGTCGGCATGTGGTTGACGGTCGCCCAGATCCCGGAGCCGAGCAGAACAGCGACGGAGCCAAGTGCGACCGCCGAGAACCGTGGCACACAGACCGCCAGCGCGGCGGCTCGGGTGGGAGCCGGGACGCCGCGTGCAACCACGACCAATCCGACCAACCCGCCGAGCCAGACCGACCCCGACGCGAGATGCAGCCAGTCGAGGACGAGTGAGATGACGCGCGGCGAGGTCTGAGCGGCGTGGCCCGCCGCTCCCGGGACGAGCAACACCGTCGCCGCGGCACCGAAGGCGCCGACAACCGACAGGATCTCGGCGACCGAGCGCCTCGCGCGGGCAGGCCGGTCGACCCAGAGCGCGACCGCGGCCGCCGCGACGAAGAGGGCGAAGCAGATCTCAAGATCGACGTAGCCGCGGCCGAACTCCGAGGCGTGCAGGAGCGGAACGACCGCAGCCAGATCGAATGCCGAGCGCAACGCAAACGCCGCTGTCGCAACCAGCAGGTACAGCGGAATCGCCAGGAGCCCCACCGCCGCCGTGACGCCGAATGCACGGTCGAGCGCCCCCAGGGTTGCTCCCTCGACCCGCCGGGCGATCGGGCGGGCGATCGCGATCCGCAGCGTGAAGAGACCGATCGCCCCCATCACAGCGAGAAACACGAACCACCGCGCGGCGACGAGCTGAGGCGTGGCAGCCGTCTCGGCGATCGAGGGAACGACGAACTGCGGCGCCGGCCCGGGGTTCGGCCCGACCGCGAACGTGAAGAACCCTCTGACCGGATGGCCATCGGCCGAGATCGCCCGCCAGTAGACGAGGTACCACCCCTCCGACACGCGCTGGAGCGGGACGACCAGCGTGTTCGGGTTGGTCGCCGCACGGTGCAACGAGCCCGACGTCTGTTGATGACCAGCTGCGTCGGTGACCGAGATCAGTGCGAACCGTGGCTCGACTGCCTCATCGAAGGTGAGCGTGACCGCCCGGGGTGGCTGGTCGACGGTCCCGCTCGCGGACGGGGTCGTCCGAACGAGATAGGCGTGTGCGGTTGCGGCGACAGGAAGGAGGAGGCCGGTCGCGACGACCGCGAGCAGCGGCAGGATCTGCCGACGCGCTCTCACGCGAGCTCGCGCCCCCCGCCTCCGCCGAGAAGCGCGATCACCGCAAGCACGGCACCGAGCGCTGCGAGCGCGAGTGCGGTGAGCGCGAGCGTCGAGCTGCCGCTGCTGCCGCCGAGCGACGAGCGCACCTCTACCGTCGGTGCCGGGTCGTCGGCTGACGGCGCACCCGTCCATTCGACGACAGAGCCGTCCGAGGTGGTCTGCTCAACCCCGAACGTGTACGTCTTGGCAGCGGACGGCTCGGCGAGGAACTGGAAGAGCGCGTCCTCGCCGGTGGGCGTCGCCGCGTCGGGCGCCGCCGTCCACGTGACCTTCTGCACGACGGCCGACTCGCCTGCGCCGCTCGCGGCGACCTCCCGCGTCCACCCGGCCGCGGGAACGAACGAGTCGATCGCAAACCCGGCCGGGACAGTGAGCTCGACGATCGTCGTCACCACACCCTCCTTCTCGGTCGGGACGGCAAGGCTGAAGACCTCGGATGACCTGGCGAGCGCGACGGAGGGACTGACCCGCGGGTGCGCCGCCGCGGAGGCTGCGCCGACGAGTCCCACACCCGCGACCAGGGCGAGCGCCATGAAGCGGCTGCGAGCAACGCGAGCTGAGCTGTCCATTGATCGTGCTCCTTTCAGAAGGGGTCGTGGAGGACGCCGGGGCGCGCCGCCATCCTCACCGAACCACAAGTGTGAACGGCGCAGTCACGAGCCGGCCGCCGAGCACGAGCTCCAGGAAGAGGCGCCAGGTGCCCGCGACCGGGATCAGGACCCCGAGGTCAATGCGGCCGGGCGTCGTCGGGCGACCGCTCGCACCACCGGCGCCGAGCACGCTCGTGCAGCCGGAGACGTCGGGAGCGCAGACGTGGGTGTGGAAGTAGTCGAGGGTCCCCTGTCGGAAGAAGATGGCGTGGGCAAGCGCCCCGAACCACGGCGTGGGCGTCGCCGGGCGTCCATCGAGGCCGGTGACTGCAACCGAGACGAGCGCCGCCTTGACGGCCCGAAGGTGACTCGCTCCCGTCAGCGTGAAGCGATAGCCGCCGGCCGTCACGGTGGCCGTCGGCGCCGGGGCGGCCACCGGCGCATACGTCCCGGCGACAGTGAGCTCACGAAAGAGCTGAAAGTTCGACTGTGGTCCCGCCGCAGGGAAGACGTCGATCACGAGCCGGTAGGGCCCGGGCTCGGGGAACGTCGCCGTCGCTGTGATCGTCGCCGACCCGTCGAGCGCCGGATGGAGGTGAATGACTGTCGAGAGGTCACGCCGGACAAAGATCAGGTGAACGCCGGTGTGCGGCCCGGAGCCCTGCTTGAACGCGGTGAGCGGTGTGCCGTCTGGCTGGCGAATGCTGAACGAGATGCTGACGGGCCTCCCCGCTGCGATCACCCCGGCCGGGGTGAAGCCGGTGACGGCGTAGGTGCGAGCCGGCGCGATCGTTGGGACGCCCGGCGTCGACGAGCCGCCGCAGCCGGCAAGGACGAGCAGCCCGACTCCGAGCAAGGCGCGCCTCACGCGGCGGCTTGCGGGAAGAGGAAGAACCTGTGTGGCGAGACGTAGGCGCCGATCTCAACCACGATCTCAAGCTTCGGCGTCAACCGAACCGACCCTGCCGGGCCCGCGTACCGTCTGCCGTCAACGTAGGCGCGCACGGAATCGGTGGATCGGAAGGAGAGGAGGCCGTGCGTCGTCAACGTCTGGCCCCAGATCGTGAAGAGGTCGGCGAGTCGGAGCGACACCCCACGGGAGACCTCGACGACGCCGGTCTGGTCGAGCGTCCGAATCGGATAGACGCACCCGCCGGGGTCGACGGCGCCGCCGACCCGCACCGACGGCGCCGCGACGCCGATCCCGGCGGGGATGACAACGACCTGGCGATCGGCGAACAGCTCGAAGTGAATCCGAAAAGCCGGCCCGCGCGACGCGCAGCGAAGCCCCTGAACCGGCACACCCGAGGCGATCGGCGCCGGACGCGGCTTCGGCACGTAGCGCGGGCCTTGGCCGATCGGCCAGGGCCTCACCGACGGATCTGATGAGAGGCTCGTCGGCGGCGTGGCCAGTGCGAGCCCGGCAAGGGTCGAAGCGGCCACGAGTCGCCTCCGACGAGCGCCGATCACGCCCCGAGTTGTCATTCGTTCAGCGTAGATGATCCCCGGTTTCGGGGTCGGAACCCGCCTGGTACGATACTCCACAGGGGTATATGAGGCGAGAGATCAAGATGGGAACGCTCGTCGAGGCGCCCTGCGGGGCAGCCTGATGGCCGCCGCGGTCGACCCGGCCACGACCGAGCTCCGGCTCGCCCTCGACGGGATGACCTGCGCGTCGTGCGCTGTCCGGATCGAACGGAAGCTCAACGGCATCCCGGGCGTGGAGGCAAGCGTGAATCTCGCAACCGAGCAGGCGACTGTCCGCCTGAGCGACATCGTCTCCGTCGAGACGCTGGTCGGAGCCGTCGAGGACGCCGGGTACCACGCGACCGTGGCCCACGACGTCTCGGCCGCCGCCGGCGAACACCAGCTCGGCGCGCTCGATCGACGCCTTGCCCTAGCGATCGTCCTCGCCGTCCCCGTGGCGCTCATCGAGATGGTCGGGCCGCTGCGGTTCGGCTACTCGGAGTGGGTTGCGCTCGCGCTGTCGACTCCGGTCGTCTTCGTCGCGGGCTACGGGTTCCATCGTGCTGCGATCCGGATGGCGCGCCGTGGCGGGGCCTCGATGGACACGCTGATCTCACTCGGCACGCTGACGGCCTGGGTCTGGTCGGCGGGAGTCGTCGCAGCCGGGACAGGTGGCGACACCTACTTCGATGTAGCGACCGTCGTGACGGCGCTGATCCTGCTCGGACGACGTCTCGAGGCCGGTGCCCGCGCGCGCTCGTCGCAGGCGATCCGAACGCTCCTCGAGCTTGGCGCCAAGGAGGCGACGCTCCTGCGTGACGGCGTCGAACAGGCAGTTCCGATCGCGGATCTTCGGCGGGGCGACCTCTTCGTCGTCCGACCCGGCGAGAAGATCGCAACCGACGGGTCGGTCGTCGAAGGTGAGTCGGCCGTGGACGCCTCACTCCTCACCGGCGAGCCTGCACCGGTCGAGGTCGTACCCGGCGATGACGTCGCAGGCGCCACCTTCAACACCTACGGGCGGCTCGTCGTGCGCGCGACCAGGGTGGGAGCCGACACGGCGCTCGCCCAGATCGCACGCCTCGTTGACGAGGCCCAGTCGGGTAAGGCGCCTGTCCAGCGCCTCGCCGATCGCGTCTCCGGCGTGTTCGTCCCGGCCGTCATCGGCGTATCACTCGTCACCCTCGTCGTGCGTCTTGCAATCGGCGACCCGGTCGGAGCAAGCGTCACGGCCGCCGTTGCGGTTCTCATCGTCGCCTGCCCCTGCGCGCTCGGCCTCGCGACGCCGACCGCGTTGATGGTCGGGACGGGCCGCGGCGCACAGCTCGGCATCCTGATCCGCGGGCCGGAGATCCTCGAGCAGACCCGGCGGATCGGCACGATCGTCCTCGACAAGACCGGCACGATCACAACCGGCCGCATGACCCTGACAGGCGTCGAGCCGATCGGCGACGCCGACCCGGCCGAGATCCTGAGGCTGGCGGGCGCTGTCGAGAGCGCTTCGGAACATCCCATCGCACGCGCAGTCGCTGCTGCCGCCCGGGCTGCGTCACCGGAGCTCCCGGCCGTCACCGGGTTTCGCAGCCTCCCGGGTGTCGGCGTCCGTGGCATCGTCGAGGGCCACGAGGTCGAGGTTGGATCGAGCGGTGGTGCAGTCACCGTGGGTTGGGACGGCACGCCTCGCGGCAGGCTGCTGCTGACCGACTCGGTCAAGAGCTCGAGCGCGCTCGCCGTCGCCGAGCTGAAGGCCCTCGGGCTCACCCCGGTGCTCCTGACAGGCGACTCGATCGAGACGGCCCGGCGCGTCGCCGACGAGGTCGGGATCACAGTCGTTCTCGCCGAGGTCTCCCCGGCGCAGAAGGCGGCGGAGGTCGAGCGCCTCCAGGCAGCCGGCGAGATCGTCGCCATGGTCGGCGACGGTGTCAACGATGCACCGGCACTCGCCCGCGCCGACCTCGGCCTGGCGATCGGCACCGGCACGGACGTCGCGATCGAGGCGTCCGACCTCACGCTCGTCTCCGGCGACCTCCGAGCGGCCGTCGACGCGATCCGCCTGTCCCGGGCGACCCTGCGCACGATCGAAGGAAACCTCTTCTGGGCATTCGCCTACAACGTCGCGATGATCCCGCTCGCCGCGGCCGGGGTCCTCGACCCGATGATCGCGGCTGCGGCGATGGCCGCGTCAAGCCTCTTCGTGGTCGGCAACAGCCTCCGGCTCCGGGGCTTCCGGAGCGTCCGCGACGTTAGGTCGTAGCGGGCGGATCGACGACGACGACCGGGATGAGCGTCGCAACCGTGCGGCGCCCGCCGCTCTCGTAGATCACGTCAACGGAGTCGTTCTTGCGGTACGTCCCGGCGATCCCGAGAGCGATCGACGCCCAGCGCACGAAGCCGAGCTTTCCCTCCTGCTCGATCGTCCGTGTGAAGAAGAGGCTCTGCCCGATCCGCTCGTAGTCGGCGCCCTCTGTCTGGGGCACGCCACTGACGAACACCTCGAAAGTGCCGGTCACCTGCGGGGGCAGGTCAACACGCGTTCTCGTCTCCACCCGCTATACCATGCCAGTTCGCGTGCTTCGGAGAGCCCATGTACTCGTGCTCACGTCCCTAGGAGCGCTCGCACTCGGGGGCGCTGCGAACGCCGGCAACGGTGGTGTGCTCCCCCTGAGCCCGCATTCACCGAACGCGCACGCCATCGGTGACATCACCCTCTTCGTCCTCGTCGTCGCGGGATCGGCTCTCCTCATCATCGAGGGTCTCCTCGTCGCCATCGTGCTGCGCTACCGCCGCGGAGCCCGCGCGCGCACCGCCGACGGCCCGCAGATCCGGGGCGCAGGACGCCTCAGCATCGCCTCGGCCGTCGTGCCGGTCGTCATCCTGGCCGGGATCGCGACCTACGCCATCACGCGCCTCCCGGATGTCACCGACGCGCCCGCCACGGGGGCGGCCGCCCAGACGACGATCACGGTCGAGGGACGCCAGTTCTACTGGCTCTTCCGCTACCCGAACGGCGCTGTCTCGGTCGGCACGATGATTGCCCCGGCCGGCGAGGTCGTCGTCGAGAAGGTCGTCTCTGCAGACGGCGACGTGGCGCACGGCTGGTTCGTGCCCGCGCTCGGCGGCCGCACCGATGCCATCCCCGGCCGGACGAACACGACCTGGTTCAAAGCCCCCACAGGCAGCTATGTCGCGCGCTGCACCGAGCTCTGCGGGATCCAGCACGCGAAGATGAGCGCCCGGATCCATGTCGTCCCCCGGGTCGCCTACGAGGCGTTCATCGCAAGACGCCTCAGCGAGGCCTCCGGTGTCGCGCTCGGCAAGGAGGAGTTCGACAACGTCTGCGCAACCTGCCACCGCATGGACAGCACGTTCGTCGGCCCAGCGCTCGGTGCGAACCCGGCACTGATGACGCGCGGCAACCTCACCAAGATCCTGCGCGAGGGAATCGGCCAGATGCCTGCATCCGGAAGCGACTGGACAGACGACCAGCTCGCAGCCCTCTCGGCCTACACCGACACCTTGAAGGGCGTCCGTGGATAGTCACCGCGAACAGGTCGTCGTCCCGTACAGCGCCGACTGGCGTCTTGGCCGCTGGACGGCCTGGCTGACGACGACCGACCACAAGCGACTCGGTCGGCTCACGATCTTCACCGCTCTCGGCTTCTTCGTGATCGGTGGTCTCCTCGCGCTGCTCATGCGCACCCAGCTCGCACGGCCCCACCAGACGTTCCTGACCCGCGGCCCGTACAACGAGGTGCTCACGATCCACGGCACGACGATGGTCTTCCTGGTCGTCATTCCTATCTTCGCCGGGCTCGGCACCTACCTCGTCCCGCTGATGATCGGCGCGCGGCAGCTCGCGTTCCCGCGGCTGAACGCGCTTGCCTACTGGCTCTACGTCTTCGGTGGTGTCGTCCTTTACTCGAGCTTCCTCGCAAAGGGCGGTGCCCCGCAGAACGGCTGGACGTCGGATGCGCCCCTGGCAACGCTTGCGCCGTCGGGCCGCGGCCAGGACCTCTGGCTGCTCTCCCTGGAGGTTCTCACCCTCGCCTCCCTCGCAAACGCCATCAACCTGATCGTGACCGTCCGCAACATGCGCGCGCGTGGAATGACTCTTGGCCGCGTCCCGCTCTTTGTCTGGTCGATGGTCTCCTACGCAGGCTTGCTGCTCGTCACACTGCCGATCCTCGCCGGCGGCCTGACGATGATGCTGCTCGACCGGCGCGCCGGCACCCACTTCTTCGATGCAGCCCACGGCGGCAGCCCGATCCTCTACCGGCACATCTTCTGGTTCTTCGCACACCCCGCCGTCTACCTGATGCTCCTGCCCGCGATGGGAATCGTCTCCGAGGTTATCCCGGTCTTCTCGCGCAAGCCGATCTTCGGCCACCGCCCCGTCGCGCTCTCGACGATCGCAATCGCCGCACTCGCACTCATCGGCTTCGGCCAACATGTCTTCGCGACCGGGATGCCCGTCGGCCTCGACACGTTCTTCATGATCACGTCGCTCGCTGTAGCCGCGCCGATCGGCGTCAAGATCTTCAACTGGCTCGCGACGCTCTGGCGCGGGAACATCTCGTTCGACACGCCGATGCTCTGGGCCGTCGGCTTCGTGGGCGTGTTCGCGTTCGGCGGGCTCTCCACGATCTTCCTCGCCGTGCCCCCGATCTCCCGGGAGCTGAGCGGCACAGCGTTCGCCTCGGCGAACCTCCACTACGTCCTCTTCGGCGGGTCGTTCTTCGGAATCTTCGCCGGCCTGACGTACTGGTGGCCCAAGATCTTCGGCAAGAAACTCGACGAGAAGCTCGGTGCGGCGCACTTCTGGCTCGTCTTCGTCGGATTCAATCTTGCGTTCTTCCCGCAACATCTTCTCGGACTCCTCGGGATGCCAAGCCGGGTCTACACGTACGATCCTGGTGGTATCTGGGAGGCGTACAACATGATCTCGACCATCGGCTCGTTCCTCATCGCGCTTGGAATGCTCGTCTTCGCGGCCAATGTGGCCAGGACGACGCGCGTCGGCGTGCGCGCCGGGAACGATCCGTGGCTCGCCGACACGCTCGAGTGGTACGCAACATCGCCGCCCTCACCCTGGAACTTCGACCAGGTTCCGTTCGTCTCGAGCGCCCGGCCGCTGCGCGACGTGCGCCGTCGGCTGACACGCGAGGGGCAGCGTTGATCGGCCCCTGGGGGCGCATCCTCGCGCTCGGAGCAGTTGCCGGTACGGGGCTCGCCGTGATCTCGGGTGCCGGCGACTGGGGAACCGCTCATCAGCTCCTCGCCGCCCTTGCACTCCCACCGCTCGCCGGCCTCGTCATCCTTGCGTGGGTCTCTGCCCGAACGCTGCTTCCGTCTGCCACAAGCGCTCTCATCCTCTTCGGCATCGCCGCCGGCCTGACCGGGCGGAGCGTCCATCTGACGGCCTCCGCACTCGCATTCGCAGCGACCACGTGGGTCTGCGTCCTCGCGTTCCGCGGCGTCACGCTCAAGTCTCTCCGCCCGGGCCGTCGGCCGGTCGAGGCCGACACCGCCCGCGACTACCTCACGCTGACGAAGCCCCGTGTCATGTCGCTCCTGCTCCTCACAGGCGGTGCAGCGGTCTTCGTCGGAGCCTCTGGCGTTCCCAACTGGGGCGTGTTTGCAGTCACGATGATCGGCCTGGCGCTCGCCTGCGGCGGCGCCGGGACGTTCAACCACTACCTCGACCGCGACATCGACCAGCTGATGGGCGAGCGCACTGCGCGACGCCCGGTTGCCGCCGGCCGCATCACGCCCGTCCACGCACTCGAGTTCGGGATCGCCCTCTCGGCGCTGTCGTTCGTCCTGCTCGACTCGATCGTGAACCTGCCGACCGCACTCCTCGCGCTCTCCGGGAACCTCTTCTACGTCTTCGTCTACACGCGCTGGCTGAAGCGGACGACAGCGCAGAACATCGTCATCGGCGGCGCCGCCGGCGCCGTGCCGCCGCTCGTGGGCTACGCCTCGGCATCCGGCCATCTCGGCTGGGGCGCGCTCGTGATGTTCGGCATCGTCTTCCTCTGGACGCCGCCGCACTTCTGGGCGCTCGCGCTGATGATCAAGGAGCACTACGCGAACGCCGACGTGCCGATGCTGCCGAACACCCACGGCGACCGTGCGACCGCGCGCCAGATCGTCTGGTACACGATCGCTCTCGTCGCCGCGACCCTCGTCCCGGTCGCGTTCGGAGTCTTCGGTCTCGTCTATGGGGTCGCCGCCCTGCTGCTCGGCGGCGTGTTCGCCTGGATGGCGTACGCGCTCTGGCGGGAGACGACGCGGCCGCGTGCGGTCAGCCTCTTCCACTACTCGATGATCTACCTCGCGCTCCTCTTCGTCGCGATGGCGCTCGACGCCGTCCTCGTCTAGTGGCGCGACCCGCGCCTCCGGAGGCGCTCTACAACGCGATCGTGCCGGGGCCGACGCTGTCGCGTCGCAACCTCCGCTGGGCCTGGTCGCTCACCGCCGTCTTCGTCGTCCTGTTCGCCGGGACGATCGCCGCCGGGCTTCTCGTTCACGCGAGCTAGCGTCCCTGATGGCCGCGGCTCCCGACGGCGTGTTCATCACGCGGCTCGACCCGGGTCCAGGGATCCGTCTCGCGGTCAAGGATCTCTTCGACACCGCCGGAGTGCGCACGACGTACGGGTCAGTCGTCTTCGCCGACCACATCCCGACGGAGACAGCGGCGGCCGTCGCGCTGCTCGAGGCCGCGGGGTACGTCAACGTCGGCAAGACGAACCTCCACGAGTTCGCCTACGGCGTCACCTCCCAGAATCTCCACTACGGCACCGTCCCGAATCCCGGCGCGCACGGTCGTACCGCCGGTGGCTCAAGCGGCGGATCGGCGGCCGCCCTCGTCCTCGACCTCGCCGACGTCGCGCTCGGAACAGACTCGGGCGGATCGATCCGGATTCCGGCAGCTTGCTGCGGGATCGCCGGGCTGAAGCCGACCTACGGCCTCGTCTCCCTCGACGGTGTCTTCCCGCTCGCTCCGAGCTTCGACCACGTCGGGCCCATGGCACGTAACGTCGCCAGCCTCGTCGACCCGATGCGCGTGCTCGCGCCGGGCCTCGAGATCCCGTCGATCGACCTCACCGACCTGGCTGTCGGCCTTGCCTGGGTCGACGGCGCCGACCCGCTCGTCCGGGCCCGCGTCGAGCACGCGGCCGGGCTCTTTGGGGCTCCTCGCACGGTGGCGTTTCCCGAACCCGACGGCTACACGGTCTTCATGCGCGAGGTCGGCGACGTCCACCGCGAGATCTACCCCGAGCAGAGCGAGCTCTACGGCGAAAACATCCGCGTCAAGATCGAACGGTGCCTCTCCATCAGCGAGGTCGAGGCCGCGGCTGCGGCGCTCCGTCGCGTGGAGTACGCACGTGACGCGCTCGCCGCGATCGACGGCCTCGACCTCCTGCTAACGCCCACGCTCGGCTTCGTCGCGCCCGATGCCTCGATCGACGAGGTTGCCGAGCGCGAGCGCTTCGTCCGCTACACCTTCCCGTTCAACATGCTCGGCTGGCCCGCCCTGGCGCTCCCGTGTGGCGCGGCAGAGGACGGGCTGCCCGCCTCGCTCCAGATCGTCGGCCGCCCTGGGAGTGACGGTCTCGTCCTCGCAGCGGCGCTCGCACTGGAAGAGGCCCTCAAGGAGGAGCGGCGCCCTGCCGACAAGCAGGGAGATGCCTCGTAATCTCGTCGTACTCGTCCTCGCGTTCTCGCTCTCGCTCCAGCTCGTTCCACAGGCTGCGACCAGCACGACGTCTGTGGCCACCGCGCCTGCCGGCCTGCATGCGTTCCTCCTCCGCGCGGACGAGCCGACCGCGACGTCCTATCCGCGCACGCCGTTGTTTGCCTGGAATCCCGTCAGGACTCCCAGCGGGCACTACCAGTTCGAGCTTGCGACGTCCTCGGCGTTTGACGATGCCTCGATCGTCTTCAAGGACACGAAGGTTCAGATCCCCGCCGAGACCGTCGCCAGGCAGCTCCCCTGGATGACCGGGTCGCCCTACGCGCTCTGGGCGCACGTCCGCTGGATCTCCGCGGGCGGGATCCTCGCAACGCCGTGGAGCGCCCCGCTCGGGTTCAACCTCCGCTGGGCCGATGCAGATGTTCCGCACCAGCTTCCCGCGCCGGAAGGGCTCGTCCGCTGGGCGCCGATCGAGGGAGCCACCTCCTACGAGGTCCTGTACCCCGATCTCGTGCCGGTCATCTCATTCCAGACAACCACCAACGTCGCCGATGAGCGCGAGTTCTTCACGTTTCACTCCAACCTCGGCATCGGGACGATCCACTGGCGCGTCCGGGCGATCCGCGACGTGAGCGGCGTGACCCAGGCGACAAACGGCCTCCCCGCGGTCTCCTACGGCCCCTGGAGCCCCGTCTTCTCGACGGTGAACCCCGCGCACGCCATCGGCAAGCTCACACCGAGCGCGGTCGTCTCGGACGTCTGGGGCAAGGCCGGAGGCACGAACCCTGCACACCAGCTGACGCCGGGCTTTGCCTGGATACCGACGAAGGACGTTGTGACGCAGGGTGTCGACCCTGGGTCGCCGCTGTACCGCGTCTACATCTTCACCGACAACCACTGCGTCAACCGGATCTTCACCGGGTCGGTCGTCGGCTCGCCGGCGTTTGCGCCGCGTCTCATCGGTGGCCCGATGGCGCTTCCAGCTGACGTCACCACGCTGACCGAAGCCCAGGACGCCCCGCCGTATCTGACCGGTGCAGGCTCGGAGGGGAGCGCGTTCGACCCAACCGGTGCCAGGATCGTCTCGGGTGAGACGCCGGGCTCGCAGGTTGGCACGCTGAAGGCCAAGACGGGAGCCACCGTCGTGAATCTATGGAGTGGCCGGTACTACTGGACGGTCGTGCCGGTGGCCGCCGAGCCGCCGTTTGTGAGCAAGGCGGCTGCTGCCGCCGCCGCGACAACACCGGTCACCGTGAGCGCCGCGACCACCGGTGGCGCACTCACCTACCGCGATCTCGCCGTCCCCCAGGACTCGTGCGAGGCGGGCTCCGCGATGACCTTCCGCACCGTCTCCCGCCCTGTCGTCACCTCCGCCGGGCGCCCGTTTGTCAGCGGCGTCTCCCCGTCGGGGCGGTCTGTCGCCGGTGCCAGCTCGAAGCCGTCGGTTTACTCGACGCCGATCGTCGCCTGGGAGCCTGCCCTCGGCGCGACCCGCTACCAGGTCGAGATCTCCCGGACCCTCTATCCCTGGCATCCCGCGCATCGGATCCGCACACCGTCGACGTCGGTGACGCTGCCGCTCTCGAGGACGGACGCGGGCACCTGGTACTACCGCGTACGCGGTATCGACGAGGCGCTTCCGACGGGCGCCCAGCGCATGACGTGGTCAAGGCCTGTCCGGATCGCCATCACCGGCGATCGCTTCACCGTTGTCGGATAGACCCGTCGGCTAGCGTGGCGGATCGTGGATCCCACAGACATCCGCTTCGCACACGAGCTCGCCGACGCGGCCGACGCGATCACCCTGGCGCGGTTTCGGAGCCTCGACCTCGTCGTCGAGACAAAACCTGACCTCACGCCGGTCTCCGAAGCCGATCGGGCAGCCGAAGAGGCGATCCGAGAGCTCGTTGCCCGCGAGCGGCCCGGCGAGGGTGTGCTCGGCGAGGAGATGGGTGACGACGGTGCCGCATGCCGCTGGATTGTCGACCCGATCGACGGGACGAAGAACTACGTGCGCGGCCTCCCGGTGTGGGGAACCCTGCTTGCGCTCGAGCGTGACGGGCAGGTGGACGTCGCCGTCGTCTCCGCGCCGGCTCTGGGCCGCCGCTGGTCGGCAGTCCGCGGTGAGGGAGCACGCGTCGACGGACAGCCGTGCCGCGTCTCGCGCGTCGCCCGCCTGGAGGACGCCGTCGTCTCAACGACCGCCGCGCCTCAGATGCCGCCCGGATGGGCGACGGTCACCGGTCGCGCCTGGGCCGCCCGTGGCTACAGCGACTTCTGGCAGCACTGCCTCGTCGCCGAGGGAGCGCTCGATGTCGCAACCGACTCCATCCTCAACCTCTGGGACTACGCGGCCGTCCGCCTGATCGTCGAGGAGGCAGGCGGGCGCTGCTCGACCTTCGAGGGAGGCGCCCCGGCGCCCGACCACTCGTTCGTCTCGACGAACAGTGTCCTGCACGACGAGGTCGTCGCGCTCCTCGGTTCCCGCTAGGGGTTCGTCTTCACGACGAGCTTCTGCTCGCTCTTGCCGTCTGTGCTGAGCCGGGCGACCGCGACACCCGCGTCCCCTGCAAGAATCGTCAGGCCGTTCGGAGCGGGGACAAGCGTGCCCGGGGAGACAGAGAGGCAGATGATCACAATGCCGTCCTTGCCCTTGCCGACGTTGCACGCAATCCGATGGCCGGGCAGGAGGGCTACCTCGCCGGTCGCCAGCCGAAGCAGCGGGACAGTCGCCGTCGCCGCAGCCGGAGTGCGGTACACCTGCGCCGGGCTCCCCTTGCCGTTGTACGCGTAAACCGCCGCCCGGCGACCAAGCGTCGGGTCGTCGGCGAGCCCGACCATGTACGTCGGGTAGTAGATCCCGCCCTTCGTCGTCCCCTTGAAGCAGAGGATCGCCAGCTTCCCCGGCATCAGCGTCTTGCTGATCCCGACGTTGCAGAACGTCTTCGTGCCAACCGCCTGGATCAGCTCGTTCGTCGTCACCATCACCGTGGGAGCTGTGGTGGCGGCGGCAAATGCAGCCGTCGCCAGGCCAGCCGCAACAAGGAGAACGAGTACCCGCACGGTCCGCACCCTAGAGCACCTCGGTGCGAGGTGCATGCCCGCTCACGGAAGCTCGTCGAGCTGAATCCGGGCCACCCGGCGGCCCCGCTCCTGCAACGCCGCGAGGTCACCTGCTGCCTGCGCGCGAATGAGGCGACCGAACCCGAAGTCCCACCCCGGGATCGGCAGCTCGTCGCGGCCGCCATCGACGACCTGGAGGAAGAGCCCGTTGTTCGCTCCACCCTTGTGCAGCTGGCCCGTTGAATGGAGGTACCCGGGCCCGAAGCCGGTGGTGACGACACAGCCGGTGCGCGAACGAAGCTCCTCGGCGAGCGCTTCGATCCGTGGTGCGGCCGCGTCGGGATCGACAAACGCCTGAATGGCGAGGTAGTCACCGGGGCCCGCCTGGGCAAGCAGCGCCTCGAGCGACGACACCGAGCCGAGCGGACGGTCGGGGCCTGCGAGCACTTCCTTCGTACGGTCCTTCGCCGCCTGCACGTCCGGCTGGTCAAACGGATTGATCCGGAGGAGAGCCCCGGCAACCGCGACAGCGAACTCCCAGCGGAAGAACTCGGCACCAACGCTCGCCGCGTCGATGTGACTGATCTGCTGCCGCTGACGGTCAGGCCCGTCGCCGTGCTCGCCGGCGGCCGGCACGAGGCCCTTCCCGTCCTTCCCGGTTGACTCGGCGACGAGCTGTTCCACCCAGAGGCCAAACCCGGAGACGTCGGTGAAGCAGACCTTGTCCCGACCGTCCCGCCAGCCGGCAGCGAGCGAGAGGCCGAGCTCAAGACCAGGGTTCCCGTCGTCGAGCCGACACGCTGCTGCCATCTCAAGCGCGCTGTCGAGGAGAGCGACAAGGTCGATACCAAGCAACGCGGCCGGAACGAGTCCAAACGGCGAGAGCGCCGAGTAGCGTCCACCGATCGTTGGCTCGCCTGGGGCAACCGCAGCAAAGCGCCGCTCGCGCGCAAGCGAGGCGAGCGCCGAAGCCGGGTCGGTGATGGCAAGCCACTGCTCGCCACGCGGCACCCGCTCCCAGAAGTACTCAAGCTGCGCGCGGGTATCGACCGTCGCTCCCGACTTCGACGCGGCGACAAACAGCGTCTGCGCAGGGTCGATGCGATCCTCGAGTCGGCGGATCGCCCCGGGGTGCGTCGTGTCGAGGACGTGGAAGCTCTCGCTGCGAACGACCCGGCGCAGGACATCGGCACCAAGAGACGATCCGCCCATCCCGAGCAACACGACCGATTCGAGATCACCTCGCACATCCTCGGCGAGTCGCGCGATCGATTCGACGTCGGCCCGCATACGCGCTGGCTCGTCGAGCCAGCCGAGCCACCGCCCCTCGTCTCGGCCTGTCCAGACAGCGGGATCACGAGCCCAGATGCGCTCGACGAGCTGCCGGCGTTCGGTCATCGGACTGGCGCCGGCCCCGCCGACTTGGTCTCGATTCCTACCAGGAGCTCGTCGAAGGAGTCGACGAACCGTCGAACACCTTCGGTCTCCAGATCCGCCACGATCACGTCGTAGTCGACGCCCATCGCCGCGAGCAACTCAAGCACTGCGCGCGCCGTCTCGACCCCTTCGAGCACGGTGTCTCCGCGAACCTCCCCGTGGTCGCGAAATGCCTGGACCGTCTCCGGCGGCATCGTGTTGACGGTATCGGGCCCGATCAGCTCCTCGACGTACATCGTGTCGCGGTAGGCCGGATTCTTGGTCGAGACCGACGCCCAGACCGGCTTCTGCGTCGCCGCGCCCGAGGAGGCGAGCCTCGCAAACCGCTGGCTCGCGAAGGTCTCCTGGAAGGAGGCGTAGGCAAGCCTGGCGTTCGCAACGCCGACCTGCCCGAGCAGGGCTGGCTCGTGGTGTCGAGCGAGCAGACGGTCGACCTCGGTGTCGAGACGAGAGACGAAGAACGACGCGACCGACCGAACAGCGGCCGGGTCGCCGCCTCGCTCGACAAGCCGCTCGAGCCCGCACAGGTACGCCTCGATGACAGCCCGGTACCGCGCGAGCGAGAAGATCAACGTGACGTTGACCGAGATCCCAGCTGCGATGCAGTGCTCGATCGCCGGGAGGCCAGCCTCGGTCGCGGGAATCTTGACCAGGAGGTTCGCACGGTCGACCGCCGCGTGAAGCTCGACCGCCTGGCCGACGGTCGCGTCAGCGTCGTACGCCAGCCGGGGGTCGACCTCGAGCGAGATGAAGCCGTCGTTCCCGCCCGTCAGCTCCCAGACCGGACGAAACAGATCACAGGCCTCCTGCACATCGACGACGGCGAGAGCGAAGAAGGTCGACGTCGCGTCGAGACCTGCCGCCGCCAACGCATGGATCTCGGCGTCGTAGGCGTCTGTCGAGGCGATCGCCCGCTGGAAGATCGTCGGATTCGACGTGACGCCGCTAACGGCGTCCTCCTCCATCGCCAGGCGCAGTCCGCCGCCACGGACGAGGTCACGCGAGAGGCTGTCGAGCCAGACCGCCTGACCGCGCTCCGCGAGCGCGCGGAGCCGTTCGCCGGTCATCAGCCCTGCATGCCACGTTCCATCGCCGCCACCTTGTCGAGACGAGCGACGTAGCGCTCGCCTCCGTCGAACTGGGCGGAGAGGAACACCGCGACAAGCTCGCGGGCAACCGAGGCACCGACAATCTCGGAGCCGAGACAGAGCACGTTGAGGTCGTCGTGCTCAACGGCCTGGTGTGCGCTGTAGAGATCGTGGCAGATCGCAGCGCGAACGCCGGCCATCTTGCAGGCGGCAATCGACGCTCCTGCGCCCGAGCCGCACACGATGATCCCGCGGTCTGCCTCGCCGGACTGGAGCTTCTCTCCGACCTGCCGGGCCTTGTCCGGATAGTCGACGCGAACCTCAGGGCTATCGGTGCCAAGGTCGATCACCTCGTGGCCGACGAGCGCCTCAAGAACAGCCTCGCGGAGGTAGACCCCGCGGTGGTCGAAGGCAACCGCAACTCTCATGCCCCGAGCCTATCTACACGACCAGCTGCGAGCGCAGCGGAAGCCGCACCACCCTCGATCTGGGGCTGTTCAGAGCGCACGGAGGTGTCGATCAGGCAGACGGGGCGTTCGGAGGTCAGGCCGAGCGCCCCTCGTCGTCCGGGGAGATCGGAAGCTCGATGTGGAAGCACGTTCCGACACCCGGCTGCGAGCGGACGGTGATCCCGCCCCCGTGCGCCTCCGCGATCGCCTTCGAGATCCCGAGCCCGAGCCCCGTTCCGGGAATCGCCTGCTCCGTTGCGGTCGACGAGCGGAAGAAGCGCGTGAAGAGCCTCTCCTGCTCCGCGATCGGGATCCCGATCCCCGTGTCCTCGATCTCGAGCACGGCGCTATCACCCTCGATCGAAACCCGCGCGGTGACGCTCCCGCCCGACGGGGTGAACTTGAGGCCGTTGGAGATCAGGTTCGCGACGAGCTGCCCGAGTCGCTCGCGATCGGCCTTGATGACGACCGGCCCCCTGTTCTCGACCCGGAGGTCGATGTTCCTCGCCAGCGCGACTGCGGCCGACGACTCGACCATCTCTGCAACGACCTCGTCCAACCGCACCCCGTCACGCAGATCAAGCTGAAGCCCGCTCGCATCGAGCCTCGCGACGAAGAGCAGGTCACCGACGAGCCGCTGCAGTCGCTGCGAGCTCCGATGGACGATCGAGAGGAACCGATGCTGCTCCTCGGTCAGCTCACCGGCCTCGCCGTCCCGGACCATCTCGAGGAAGCCCATCATCGAGGTGAGCGGTGTTCGGAGCTCATGCGAGACGGTCGCGACGAACTCGTCCTTGAGACGGTCGAGCTCGCGGTAGTGCGTGACATCCCGGAGCGTCCAGATTCGTCCGATCAGCTTGCCATTCTCGCCCTGCACCGGCGACGTGTAGCCGATGAGCACCTGGTAGGGGTCGAAGAGCTCGAACTCGTCGGCGGAGGCGTCCTCCGGGTGAAGACGGAGCCGCTCCATCGTCTCCCGAAAGCGCTCCTTGTCGACCATCTTGTCCTCGATCGAGAGCAGCTGTCGGATCACCGTCCCGCGACGCGACATCCCGAGCTCCTCGGAGAACTTGATGAGCGGGCGGTTGACGATCTGAACCTTGCCCTCGAGGTCGGTGAGCGCGATCCCGTCGATCCTCGAGTCGATGACCGCGCGCAACATCGTTGCGAGACGCTCGAGATCCCCGTTCTGTCCCGCAAGCACGTGCTGCTGGCGCTCGATCGCCTCGGCCATCGTGTTGAAGTCGTTCGTCAGCTCACCGATCTCGTCCAACCCTCCCGCAGGGACGCGATGCTCGTACTCGCCTGCTGCGAGCCGCGTGGCCGCGCCGGCGACAACCCGGATCGGCCGAACGACCCGGCGGGCGATGTAGATGCCGAAGATCGTGATGATGATGAGCGAGCCGATGAGCCCAACGCTGCCGATCACCACGGCGTAGCTCTCGGTCCGATCGGCGCGGAGGCGCGAGTCGTCGACCTGCTGCTGCTCGGCGTCGACGAACGTGGTGAACGTGGCACGGAGCGCATCGACCTGTCGCTGGCCCGATGAGTCGAGGACGATCGTCTTCGCCTTCGCGGGGTCATCGGCCGCCGCCGTGATCACGAGGATCGCCCACGTGTCGAGGTACCGTGTGACATCTGCCTTGATTCGCTGTGCCCGGGCGAAGCGAACAGGATCGCCCTTCGAGTAGGTGACGAGCCTGTTCGCGACGACGGGAAACTGGAGGCTCGCGGTGCGCAGCGGCTTCAAGAACACGCCGCGTTGCGTAACCGCGTACCGTCTGGCGTTGGTCTCGAGGTCGAGGACCAGCGTCTGGAGGTGGTTCGCGGTCGCGATCACCTGTTCGGAGCGGCCCGCCTGCCGCGACTGGTTCCGCAACTGGAGGATGGTGATGAGGAGAATGACGAACGCTGCACCGACGAGCACGGCCAGGGCCGTGCTCGCAATGAACATCCGCCTGCGGAGACCCCTCTTCATCCCATCTCCTCTTGAATACCTGGTGCCATGGCAATCGTAGTGACGTCGGGTCTCCGGAAGGAGATCTCGGGCTCGCCGCTCTTCGACGGCGTCTCGTTCAAGGTCGAGCGGCAGGATCGCCTCGCTCTCGCGGGCCCGAACGGGGCCGGCAAGACGACGCTCCTGCGCGCGCTCGCCGGCGAGATCACGCTCGAGGGGGGTGAGCTTGCCTGGGAGAAGGGCACACGGGTCGCGCTCCATGACCAACGCCCGCCCGCATCGAGCAAGGAGCCGCTACGCGACTACGTCCTCGCCGGGACGGCCGATCTCGCCGCGATCGAGCGCGAGCTTCGCCAGCTCGAAACCGCGATGACCGCGGGCGCCCACGACCAGAAGACGCTCTCGAGCTACGCGTCTGCCCAGGCGCGCCTCGAGCACGCGGGCGGCTACAACTGGCGCGACCGCGCGTCGTCCGTCGTCCGCGGGCTCGGATTCACCGACGACGACCTCGACCGCCCCGTCGCCTCCTTCTCCGGTGGAGAGCTCACCCGGGCCTCGCTCGCGCGAGCGCTCGCTGCGCAGCCCGACCTGCTGCTCCTCGACGAGCCGACAAACCACCTCGACATCGAGTCCCTCGAGTGGCTCGAGGAGCTGCTACGGACGATCGATGCAGCCGTGATTCTCGTCGCCCATGACCGCTGGTTCCTGGAAGCAGTGACGACGGCCGTGCTCGAGATCGACCGCGTACGCTCGGTGTACTTCCCCGGGAAGTGGCACGTCTGGCGACTTGAGCAGGCGGCTCGCGCGCAGCACGCGGCGCGCACATCGGAGCGCCAGGCCGATGAGATCGAACGACTGACGCGGTTCGTCGATCGCTTCGGCGCCAAGGCGTCGAAGGCAAAACAGGCTCAGGCGAAGCTCAAGCAGATCGAGCGCCTGAAGTCGAACCGTGTCGAGACCGCGCCGACCGAACGGCGGACGCTCGGGTTCGAGTTCCTGAAGCCGAAACGGTCCGGCCGGATCGTGCTCGAGGCCGAGGGCCTCGTGCTGCGCGCCGGGGACAAGGAGCTGCTCGACGGCGCCTCCTTCGTGCTCGAACGAGGGGAGCACGTGTCGCTCGTCGGCCCGAACGGGGCCGGGAAGACGACGCTGATCGAGACGATCCTCGGCCACCGCGCCCCGGAGGCGGGCAAGGTGAAGCTCGGGTACGACGTCGAGGTTGCCTACTTCTCCCAGCACGAGTCCGATCTCGACGAGCGCGGCTCGGTGCTCGACGCGACGATGGGTGCGACCGGTCTCAAACGACCCGACGCGCAGAAGCTCCTCGGTCGCTTTCTCTTCTCGGGGTGGGAGGACCACGAGAAGCCCGTCACGGCGCTCTCCGGCGGCGAGCGCCGCCGCCTCGCACTCGCCCATGTCGTGGCGAGCGGCGCGAACTTCCTGGTCCTCGACGAGCCGACGAACCACCTCGACATCGCCAGCCGTGAGGCTCTCGAGGCTGCACTCGAGGCCTACCCGGGCACGGTCTTGCTCGTTACCCACGATCGGGCTCTGCTCGATGCTGTCTCGGGCCGTCTGCTTGCGCTCGAGGACAAGCAGGTTCGGTCATATCCGGGCGGCTGGGCCGAGTACCACACGCGTGAAGAGACGCCCCGACCCGCCGAGAAGCCGAAGGAAGCAAAGCCGAAGGCCGTTCCGGCGAAGCGCGAGCGGCCACGCGGTCCGAGCCCACTCGAGCTGGTCGAGCGGGAGATCGCCCGTACCGAGGAGCGCGTCGCCGAGCTCGAGAGGAAGCTCGCCGACGACTGGACGAACGTCGACCTCGTCGCCGCCCACGCCGCCGCACGCAAGGACATGGAGGCGCTCCTGACGCGCTGGGAGACGCTCCTCGAGACCGCGAACTAACGCTCGAGCGGCGCCATCGTCAGGCCGTAGCCCTCGAGCTGCGCATGGTAGAGCTCTGCCGGCTCTCGATGGCCCGACCATACGACGGCCTGACCGCTCGCATCGATCCTCGTCGCGAGCTTGAGTCCCTTGTCGAAGTCGACTCCCGGAATCGTCTTCGCCAGGGCAAACGCCACACCCTCGAAGGTGTTGTGATTGTCGTTGAGCACGATCACGCGCCAGGCGTCCCCCGTCCCGGAGCCCGTACTCTGATCGACTCGCTCTCTTGGCGGCGTAAGCGTCGTCACGACGCAGAAAAGGTATCGATGACAGCCTCTGCGATCACGATCAGAGGCCGCCCGGAGACCTGGCTCGCCTTACGAAGGCGACTGAATGCGTCGGCCTCCGAGAGCCCCTCCTTCTCCATCAGGAGCCCCTTCGCCCGCTCGATCGCCTTGCGCGCGATCAGCGCCTCGCCCAGCGTGTCGGCCTCGGCACGAGCAGCCGTCAGCTCCTCGTGACGCGCGCGGGCCGTCTCGATCGCCGGCACGATGTCCTGCTCCCGAAACGGCTTGACGAGATAGCTGAACGCCCCAGCCTCAACAGCCCGTGCGACGAGCTCCGGCTGCCCGAACGCCGTCAGCATCACGATCGGAATCGGCCGCTCCTCGAGGATCGTGCGCGCCGCATCGATCCCGTCCAGCTTCGGCATCTTCACATCCATGATCGCGAGCTCGGGCTCGTGCAGGCGAGCAAGAGCAACCGCCTCCTCGCCGTCACGCGCCTCGGCAACGACCTCGTGGCCGGACCGCTCGAGCACGCCCCGCAGGTCGAGGCGGATGATCGTCTCATCCTCGGCGATCAGGATCCTCACAGCGTCACCTTAGGCGGGAAAGCGCACCTCGGCGCGCGTCAAACCGTTACTCGTCAGCTCGAACGTGCCGCGGAGCTCGTCACGCACGAGCGCCCGGACGATCGACAGCCCCGTTCCGGCATCCGGCTCCCCCGAGATGCCCGCGCCGTCGTCAGTGACCGCGAGCACCACATCCCCCTCGTCCTTGGCGAGCGTCACCGTCACATGCTTGCCGCCGTGCTCGATCGCGTTGCCGACGAGCTCGGAGAAGACGAGCGCGAGCGATGTCGCACGCTGGCCTGGCAGGAGCATCGACTCGAACTCGGCGCTCACCTCACGGCCGACGCCGACTCCCTGCACGAGCATCGCCCTGAGCCGGCCGAGTAGATCGGCGAGATCGACATCGTCCTCGCGTCGTTCGGTGAGCACCTCATGGACGGCAGCTATCGCAAGGATCCGGTTGACGGAGTCGTCGAGCGCCTTCCGCGGATCGATGTTCCCGGCCGCGCGCGCCTGGAGACGCAGGAGCGAGGCAACCGTCTGCAGGTTGTTCTTGACCCGGTGGTGGATCTCCTGAGCGAGCACCCCGCGCATCACGGCGCGACCATGCTCGAGCGCAACTGCTGCCTGCTGCGCGATCGACGCGAGCAGATCGGCGTCGGCGTCGGTGAACGGTGTGCCGCGGTCGGCGACAAGCTCGCCGATCGTCCTGCCCCGCCACCGGAGCGGCTGGCGAATCGCATGAACGTCCGCGTGTCCCTCCGGCCACGCGATCTTGCCGTCCTCCAACACGAGCGCCGCGCCTGACGCCGCAAGCGCGTCCATCGTCGTCTTGACGATCGCCTCGAGCGACTCCTCGAGGTACAGCGCTTCGGAGACTGCCTGGGAGATCCGGGCGAGCGCCTCAAGCTCGTGAACCCGTCGCTGGGCCTCTGCGTAGAGCTTCGCGTGCTCGATCGACTGGGCGACCTGCGCGGCGATCGCGAGGAGCAGGTCGATCTCGTCGTCGCTGAACTCGCGCGGCTCGCGCGTCCGCAGGTTCAGCGCGCCCTCCAGGCGCTCGCCGCGCGCCAGGATCGGCACAGCAAGGATCGACTCGTACTCGTCCTCGACGAGGTTCGGGAAGTTCTTGAATCGCGCGTCGAGGTTCGCGCGACGCGGAATCATGACCGGGGCGCGAAGCTCGGCCGCAGACCCGGTGATCCCCTCGCCCGGTCGCATCCGGGGCCGGTGGGTCATCTCCTCGACCTTCGTTCCGTGCGTTGCGCGCAGGACGAGCTCACCGGAGCGCTCGTCGTAGAGGTAGACGAAGCACGCGTCGGCATCGAGCGCCTCCGCGACACCGCTCGCGACCTGCGAGAGTACCTCCTCGAGGTCGAGCGTTGAGTTGACGGCCTCGATCGTTCCGGTAAGGAGCTTCAGGTGTCGTTCGCGAGCGTCCATCCGGCCTCAAGCGTACGCTCCGGGCCGTGGATCGCACCCAGTGGCTGCTCGCACTCCACGTGACCGGAGCCTTCCTGTTGCTTGGCGGCGCCGTGTTCGCATCGGTCTTCGCAGCCCTCCTGCTGCGCACTGAACGCCCGAGCGATATCGCTGTGCTGCTCCGTCTTGGGAGAGCCGCGGTGATCGCTCTCAGCGCGGGTGAGCTGCTCGCCTACGTGCTTGGCCTCTGGCTCGCGCACCACCGGGGCTACTCCTTCGGCGCGTTCTGGATCGTCGCATCGCTCGTGTTGCTCGTCGTCGTCAGCATCACGAGCAAGAAGGGTGCAAAGCGCGACCGTGTCACACGGGAGCACGCAGAGGAGCTCGCG
Organism: Actinomycetes bacterium; assembly: GCA_037142875.1. GTDB lineage: Bacteria > Actinomycetota > Thermoleophilia > Gaiellales > Gaiellaceae > PALSA-600. Next base: position 285,785 of record JBAWZV010000001.1, read on the forward strand.
CAGGCCGGCGACGAGCCGAGCCCGGAGCTCCGCGCGCGGCTCCGAGCGCCGATCGGTCTTGCCCTCAGCTGGGGAACGACAGGGGCTCTGCTTGTGATCCTGGCCCTCATGATCTGGCAGCCGGAACAGTGAGACCAGACCTTCAGGTCTACGTCCACGTCGTCGCGTCGATCGCCCTGTTCGCGTCGATCGGCGTCGTCAACGTCGTCTCGTTCGCCGCGCAGCGTCGCTCCGAGCAGCATCAACTCGCCCGGGTGGCCTTCGTCTCACTCGCCGCTGTCGCAGTCCCGTCGTGGATCCTGATGCTGGTCTTTGGTGCCTGGTCAAAGTCAAACGAGGGCTGGCCCGACGCAGTCAGGTGGCTGCAGATCGGCTCGGGCGTCGCCGGAGCCGGGATCGCCGTGATCGTGATTGCAACCGGCCTCGCCTTCTGGTGGACCCGCAAGCCCACGGGCGGCTGGCAGCCCGTAGCCCTCTCCGCCGTCTCATCCGTGTACCTCGTCGCCCTCGCGGTCGCATGGTGGGTGATGACCGCGAAGACACCCGTCTGATGGCGCTCGACCTCAACCGCACTGCCGGGTTCCTCGTCGCCGATGCGCGCGGCCGGATCGTCGGGCGGGTCGAGTGTCCGATGTACGGGACGTCGCCCGAGACACCAGACGCGCTCTCGGTTCGCTCCGCCTTCCTCTAGGGGCGTGACCCTCGGCAACTCCGGCCGAACCATCTGCAGATCTCTCTCCATGGCCAGGCCACGAGCGGAGCCGGGCTAGGGTGCCCACGTGAGATACGTCTTCGCCGACTGCCGCTGGGCGCTCGACGACCCCGACCTTGGCCGCACGCAGTACAGGGCCGGACACGTTCCGGGCGCGGTCTTTCTTGACGTGGAGAACGACCTCTCGGGTGCCGCGGGCGCCTCCGGCCGTCATCCGCTCCCGGCTCCCGACGACTTCGCGCGAGGCGCAGGCGGCGCGGGAATCGGCCCCGGGGTGTTCGTGATCGCCTACGGCTCCCTGGGAGGTGCCGAGCGACTCTGGTGGCTCCTGCGGCACTTCGACTGCGCTGTGATCGATCTCGGCGACTGGCACGGCCCCGTGCGCCGGGGCGACGAACACGCAGAGCCCGTCCCGTTCAGCCCGCACCCGAGAGCGGATGACACGATCGGCTGCGCCGAGATCGCCGCCTCGCTCTCCGGGCTGACGATCGTTGACGCCCGCCTTCCGGGCCGCTGGCGTGGCGAGTCGAACCCGATCGATCGCCACCCTGGGCGCATCCCTGGTGCTCTCAACGCGCCGTGGAACGTGCCGCTCCCGGAGCTCCCGCCCGGCGAGATCGTGGCGTACTGCGGCTCGGGTATCACCGCCTGCGTGACGCTCCACCAGCTCCATCTCGAGGGGCGCGACGGGCGGCTCTACCCCGGCTCATGGTCGGAGTGGGAGCAACAGGCCGACCTCCCGCGCGAGCGCGGCTAGCTACGCAGCAGCCGACGTCGGAGCGGAGGCTGCCGTGTAGGCCGCCAGGTAGCTCTCCCAGCGCGCCGGAATCTTCGGCGTCGCGAGCCGGATGAACAGCACCGGGGCAGGCGGCCGTGGCACGACATGGAGCTCCATCTGGATCTCGTGCGGCAGCCGGTTGCCCTTCCGGTGGTTGCAGGGGGCACACGAGGTGACGACGTTCTCCCACGACGACCCGCCGCCGCGGGAGCGCGGGATGACGTGGTCGAGGGTGAGTCGGCCACCCGACGCACCGCAGTAGACGCAGCGCCACCCGTCACGAGCAAAGAGCGCCCGCCGAGAGATCTTCCGCTGCACGAGCCGTGGAACACGGACGTAGCTGAGGAGCCGGATCACGTGCGGCCACGGGAAGCGCCCGGTCGACGAGCAGAGCGGGCGATCGAGCTCCTCGACGAGCTCAGCCTTCCCCTTGAAGACGAGCACGTGTGCACGCCGCAAAGAACACACGTTCAACGGCTCGTAACTCGTATTCAAGACGAGAACTTGCTGCACCCTGACTGGAAAAGTACCGCACGGATCGGCGCGCTGCCGACCGCGACGCGGAGGCGAGCTACCGACCCATCGCGCGGTCGACAGCCTCCTGCTCCTCCGGTGAGAGCGCCACCGACGGCTTGCCGCGCTCGAGCTCCTTCATGTAGATCCGGGCGTAGTCGCGACCCTGGATCGCAGTGATCACAACGCCGCTGCGCGCGCTGTCGAGCAGCGCAAGCGATGCGGACTGGTGGCCGCCGGTGTCCTCGTACGCGTCGTAGCGAACGATGGCCGAGTTCGCGACCGTGTCGTCAACGCGACGGTCGACACGAGCAAGTCCCGCCGCGACCTCATCCACCGCCCGGTGGAGGTCGTCGATGCGACCCTGGAGGGAGACGGCGAACTCGACGAGGTCCTTTCGGCCTCCGCCGACCAGCGAGCGCTGCGCCTCCCTGACCCGCTGGACGCGAACCCAGGCCACCCAGGCCAGGCCCATCGAACCGAGGGCGAGAGCGACACCTGCTGCTGCGAGCGCCGCGGCGATCGTCGTCGTGACGTGCACGGCCTACCCGGCCGGCAGCGAGAAGATCACCGGATACAGGGCGGAGTTGTTGGCCGTGTTCTTCTCCCCTGGCACCGGCGCGACGTCGACGCGGATGTTCACCTGCTGTGCAAACGGCACCTGCCCGAGGTCACCGAAGACAACCGTCGCCTGCTGGCCCGGATCGACGAGCTGGAGGGTCTGCGTCTTTGTGATCGGACCGCCCTGGGCGCTCGACCGGTCGATCGTCAGCGTGACGGGAACCTGGACCTCCTGTGCATCGCCGCCGTTGTGGATCGTGACGACGAACGCGAGGCTCGTGGTCGCGGTCACCGTGGTGAGCGACCCGGCCATCAGCACCTGCGACGCGCCGGTCGTGCCGTTCGGCAGGGCAGCGACCGAGACAAGATCTGTCCCGTGGATCCCCGCCGGACTCCCGCCCGTGGACGCCCCGCTGATCCGCTGCAGCACGAGAGCCATGCCGCGCGCGCTCAGATCCTCACCGCTCGCGACAAAGCGCGACGTCGGAACCGCGACACCGCTGATGCCCCCCCGCTGGAGCTCCTCGGTGACAAGCTGGCTGAAGAAGTCAGCCCAGACGACGTCACTGGCGAGGAGCCGCTGACCCTGCGCGGCAAGAAGCGCAGCGCTTGAGGCCGCGTCGGAGGCACCGGCGGTCGTCTTGAAGGTGTCGGCGAGCCCGAGGAGGCCGCTGACCCGAAGCTCGAGCGCATCGATCAGATGGCCGTTCTCGGGCCGCAGCGGCCCAGGCGGGTTGAGCTCTTGCGCGGCTGCGACGTTCTGCATCTCGTCATCGGCAAGGGCGTGGAGCTTCTTGTCGATCGCAGCCACCGAGAGTCCCGGTGTGGTGAGGGCCTTCGCGAGCGTCTTCCCGTCCTGTGTCGACTGCCCGGCAATCGTGTTGACCTTGTCGATGTAGTGCGCGTATGCATCGTATTTCGACGCACTCGCACACGACTGGATCAGCAGCCCGAACATCAACACGAGGAAGATCACGAGCACGACGAGCGCCAGCAGGCGCAGCAGCGGAGCCGAGCCGCGCGGCGGGGCGATCGAGCGCCGCGGCCCGCGGGCTCCTCGTCGCGGCATGCGGACGCGCGAGGAGGAGGCCTCCTGGGTGGCGTCCTCTTCGTCCTCGAAGAAGTCGAACTCGATGTCGTCGTCGTGGTCGTCCATCAGCGTCCCCGGAACTATCGCAGGAAGAGCGGCGCGAGAGGACTTCTCCCGACCGCGAAGTAGAAGCCAGGGATGTCTTCGACTGCACTCGCGCGCGAACTCATACTCGGACGTTACCGCGCCGTGCGTCCGCTCGGGTCGGGCGGGATGGGCCACGTGTGGCTGGCCCGTGACGAACAGACCGGTCTCGACGTCGCCCTCAAGATGGTTCCGCGCGAGGGAAAGATCGCCGCGCGGGCCGAACGTGAGGCACGGGCGGCCGCGGCGCTCCGGCATCCGCGGTGCCAGCGGGTCTATGCGCTCGCCCGTGATCCGAGCCACATCTTCATCGCCTACGAGTACATCCCGGGTCGAACGCTGCGCCAGGCACTCGCCGCCGGCGAGCTCGGCGACCGCGACGCGGTCGAGGTCGCCGCGCAGCTGCTCGAGGCGCTGGCGCACGCTCACGAGCGCGGGATCGTCCACCGTGACGTGAAGCCGTCGAACGTCCTGCTCGGCGAGGGGGATGCGATCGACGTGCGGCTCCTCGACTTCGGCCTCGCCCAGATGGCCGAGTTCGACACACTGACCGCGATCGGCGACGTGCCCGGCACGCTCGCCTACATCTCGCCGGAGCGGCTCCTCGGCAAGAACGCGACAGCTGCGACAGATGTCTGGGCGGTCGGCGTCCTGCTCTGGGAGGCGCTCGCCGGCCACCATCCATTCCGCCGTGACAGCTCGGGTGAGACGTCTCGCAGAATCCGCGCGGGTGCACCGGCGCTCGAGACGATCCGTCCTGACCTCCCTGCGCGCCTACGAGAGACCGTGGCCCAGGCGCTCGTCCTCGACCCCCTGCGTAGGCCAAGCGCCGGCAACCTCGCTCTCGACCTGCGCGCCCACATGCGCCGCCGCAAGCGTGGAAGTGGCGGTGGAGAGCGCAATGAGACCCCGCCGCCGGCACGCGCGAAGCAGCGGCTCGCGATGTCGCTGCCCGACCGGGTCGTCCCGGCCGCGCTCGCGGCCACCTGGACAGGGTGGGTCGCAGCCGAGCTCCCGTTCTACCCATCCGGGTTCGGGCTGGGGCTCACCGCAGCCGCAGCCGCAATCGGATTCCTCCGGCCACGCGTCGGCATCGGCCTCGCGCTGGCCGCCACGTTCTTCCCGCTCGCGAACATCTCTCTCGGTCTTGCGCTCCTGTTCGCCGGGCTTGCCCTGCTCTGGACGGCGCTGTCGTGGAACGACACCCGTGGCGCCCTGATGCTCGTCACGGGTCCGCTTCTTGCGCCGCTCGCAGCGCTCGGCTTCGTGCCGCTCGTCGCGCAGTTCGCACGGGGCGGCGCCCGCCGTGCGCTCCAGGCAGCCGCGGCCGTTCTCCTGGCTCTCGTCGTCGCAGGCGTGGGCCATCGGCAGCTGCCGTTCGGGGCCGGCTCCCCGCCGCTCGGGCTCGGGATCGCCGGGAGCAATCGCCCCTCGGCGGTTGCCTACGAGCTCTGGCACACGCTGTCGCGCTACCCGGCTCTCGTGACGGAGGCCCTGGTTCTCGCGGCAGCCGCCGCGGCGATCCCGCTGCTTCGCGGCCGAGGCCCGTGGGTCGCTGCGACAGGGGGCGGAGCGCTCCTCGTCGTAACGGCCGCCGCCGCGCCGGCAGCGCCGCTTCTTCCCCTCCTTGCGGCCGCCTGGGCGACTGCGGTAGTGCTCGCGTTACCGAAGCGCGCCTGAGACTGCTGCGGCCCGCTCCACCACGGAGCGATCGGGGCCAACGACGAAGAGGTGCTCGCAGTTGCGCAGGTGGGAGACCGTCCCAACCTTCCGTCCGGCGGGGTTGTGAATGCCGATCTGAGCACCGACGTACCGCTTGTGCTCGACGTCAATGCGGGCGATGTAACCAACCTCAACGAGCAGCTCGTGGAGCTCACTCGCACCCATGAAGCCCTCGTCGCTACACGAGACGAGGAGCCACGGCACCCGGAGCGCACCGATCACATCGGCAAGGGCTGCAGGTGCCGAACGCTTCGAATTGTACGGGCTCTTTCGCTCGCGACAGTCGATTCGTTTGTTCGCTATCCCGTATCCCTCCGGGGCATCCCATCGGACGAGGGTCTCCCACACGTGGTAGTTCGAGAAGTAGGCGTGCTGGTTGTACGGCGGATCGAGATAGACGAGATCGACGTCGAGCGTGGGTGCGAGCGCATTGGCGTCGGAGCGCGTGACCGCACCAGCCGGGCCCTCGACCGCCGTTGGCATCCGCAGCTCGAGCGGCGCATTCGACCGCGGCGCCCACGCCTTGAGATAGGCCATCTGGAGCCCCGTCGTGCTGTCGACGCGATCTGCCGCCTCGAGGAGCGAGGTGAGCACCACGCCGCGCTCGAGCGGTGAGAGGGCGTACTCGTCGATCGCGTCACGGATCGCGTCGATCCGTCTACCGTTCGCGGGCTGGAAGTACCGGGCGGTGTGACAGAACGCCTCGGTGACATAGCCGTCGGTGCCGGGTAGCGCGTTCAGCTCGGCGAGGATCTCAGCGAGACGTGCCCGGTCGAGCGACTCGTCGGCGACGATGTAAGCCTGACCGAGCGCCTCGGAGTACGTCGCGAGGTCGTTCGAGTGCACCTCGAGCCCCAGCTGACGCAGCGCCTGACCGACGCGCGTCGTGCCCGCGAAGAGGTCGCACGCGCTTCGAACTGGCAGCGTGGCGGCCACGTCCCGGATCAGCGGGACGAGTGCGCGCTTCGACCCGATGTACTTGATCATCTCCTCGGAGCGTAAACCGGCGTGACGATGACGGGGGATTACACTGGTTCGCGGGGAAATCTGAGCTGATGAACGTTCTCAAGACGATCGAGTCGAAGTTGGAGACCCTCTTCGAAGGGGTATTCGGACGCGCCTTCAAGGCGAACGTCCAGCCGGTCGAGCTTGCGCGCAAGCTGGTGAAGGAGATGGACGATCACCGGAGCGTGTCGGTATCGCGCGTGTACGTCCCGAACGAGTACACGCTGTACCTTGCCCCGGCCGACCGCGAGCAGTTCGCAAGCTACGAGGACCAGCTCCGCGAGGAGCTGCAGGACTACCTCAGCGAGCACGCCCGCAGGGAGCGCTACGTCCTCCTCACCGCACCCGCGGTGAAGCTCGAGACCGACGACGACCTCGAGATCGGTGTCTTCGGGATCGCAACCCGGCTCGTGCGTGGCGCGAAGCAGCCCACCGGTGCGCCGACACCAAGCACGGCGCCGGGTGAGACGATGATCTACAAGCCCGTCGAGCCGGCCCCGGTGCCGCTCCCCGCACCGATCGAGGCCGAACCCGACGCGCCGGAGGAGATCGCCGAGATCCGCGAGGTCGCCACGGTGACGCTCGCCGGGCGACGCCACGAGCTCGGAACCGCAACCGTCGTGCTCGGACGGTCAAAGGACTGCGATATCCAGGTCCCCGACCCCAACGCCTCGCGGCGCCATGCTGAGATCCGGCACGACCAGGGCGTGTACACCGTCGTCGACCTCGACTCGACAAACGGCATCGAGGTCGAAGGACGGCGGGTGAAACAGCTTCAGCTCGAGAACGGCTCCCGCTTCACGATCGGCTCGACGGAGGTCGTGTTCGCGGAGGAGCTCGCGTGATCGCGTCGGCCCAGGTCGAGACGACACTCCTCGCGCTCAAGCTCGCGTTCATCGTCCTGCTCTACCTCTTCATCTGGCGGATTGTCCGCTCCGCCTCGCGCGATCTGCGTCTCCCGCAGGAGTCGATGATCCTGAGCCCCCAGCAGGTGGCTGCATACCTTCCCCAACCTCCCGCGCGCGAGCTTGGACACCTGGTCGTCGTCGAGAGCGCCGCGCTGACCGAGGGCGATGTCGTTGCAATCGCAGCGTCCGGTCTGACGATCGGGCGCGGCGGCTCGAACGACGTCGCGATCCCCAGAGACGAGTTCGCCTCGTCGCGCCACGCGCGCTTCGAGCCGCGCCGTGATGGGGTGTACGTCGAGGACATCGGCTCGACGAATGGAACGTTCGTCAACGGCGAGCTCGTCACCCGCGATCGACGCCTGATCGCCGGCGATGTGATCCGGATCGGCGCAACCGACCTCCGGTTCGAGCCGTGAGGGTCGCGCGGAGCGCGGCCGGAACCGACACCGGCCGCAAGCGTCGGCGAAACGAGGACTCGTTCATCTGTGAGCCGCCGCTCTTCGCGGTCGCGGACGGAATGGGCGGCGCCCAGGCGGGTGAGGTCGCTTCGTCGCTTGCCGCCGCTGCGCTCCGCGAGGGCGAGGCGACAGCCTCGAGCGGCGAGGAGGGCGTCGTCGAGATGATCCGGGGCGCAAACCGCCGGGTCCACCACCGTGCCCAGACCGACGCGTCCGCATCGGGGATGGGAACGACGATGACGGTCGCGATCGTCTCCTCCGCAGACACGGTCACGATCGGCCACGTCGGCGACTCGCGCGCCTACCGGCTACGCAACGGCGAGCTCGAGCAGCTCACCGACGATCACTCGCTCGTCGCCGAGCTCGTGCGCCGTGGCGAGCTCTCGCCCGCCGAAGCCGAGGTGCACCCGCAGCGCTCCGTCATCACTCGCGCTCTGGGGACGGACGCAGACGTCGACGTCGACGCCTTCTCTGTGGAGGCGGTCGCCGGGGACGTGTTCCTGCTCTGCTCGGACGGCCTGACGACGATGCTCGACGCCGAAACGATCGCCCGCGTCCTTGGGCGCAACCTCGGAGACCTCGACGCGGCGGCGCGCGCGTTGATCGCGGCAGCGAACGAGCGGGGCGGCGAGGACAACATCACGACCGTGCTGTTCGATGTCGCCGACGTCGACGACATCGAACAGACCCTCGAGATTCCCGCGCTCGCCGTGGCGGGTTTCGACGAGGAGGACACGCTGCATCCGGAGGACGGTGTCAGGCTGCCGCCTGAGCTCCTCGCGGCCTTCGTGGCGCCGGGGAGCGAGACAGCGGTGCTGTCACCTCGGCCGATGGCACGGATGGCGCTCTCGGCGCTCCTGATCGCGTTGCTGGCGGGCCTGATCGTCGTGCTCGTCGCGCGGGGCCTCGCCCGATGACGGCACGAAACCGCGAGCTCTCCTACCTCGTCGCCGTCGCTGCCCTCACCGCGGTCGGCTTCGCGAGCGTCTACATCGCCCGCCAGGAGGTCATCTCCTGGGGCTCGATGGGCTACGCCGGAATCTTCATCGGTCTCTACCTCGCCGCCCATGCCGTGGCGCGCGTCACCGTGCCCGATGCCGACCAGTACCTCCTGCCGCTCGCCGGGTTTCTCACGGCGATCGGGCTCACCGAGATCTACCGGCTCGGGCCGAGCGACGCCTTCCGCCAGGGCCTCTGGCTCGTCGTCGGCGTCACCCTCTTCGCGATCGTGCTCGTCGGGCTTCGACGCGACTACCGCGTCCTCGAGTCGTACAAGTACCTCTTCGGAGTCGGCGCGCTCGCGCTGCTCTTTGCGCCACGGATCCCTGGGCTCGGAACGACGGTGAACGGCGCACGGCTCTGGGTGCACGTCGGCTCGTTCCAGTTTCAGCCCGGCGAGCTCGCCAAGATCTCGTTGATCGTCTTCCTTGCCTCCTACCTCCGGGGGAAGCGCGAGGTGCTCTCCCAGGGGCGGCTCAAGGATGTCGGCCCGCTCCTGCTGATCTGGGGCGCTGCGATGCTCGTGCTCGTCCAGACAAACGACCTCGGCTCGGCTCTCCTCTACTTCGGGATCTTCATCTCGATGCTCTACATCGCGACGAACCGCCTCTCGTACGTCGCGGCCGGTCTCGGTCTCTTTGCCGTCGGCGGGTTCGTCGCCTACCGCGAGATCGCTCACGTCCACGAACGGATCACGATCTGGCTCCAGCCGTGGACATCGCAGCCTGTGCCGTGTCCGCAGACCGGCGGCCTCGCGCTCCGCCAGGACTGTCAGAGCTACCAGCTTGTCAAGTCGCTCTACTCAATCTCGAACGGCGGCTTCGGCGGCACCGGTCTCGGCAAGGGAACCTTCACGACGCCAGAAGGGACGCAGCTGATCCCCTACGTGAACACCGACTTCATCTACTCCGCCCTCGCCCAGGAGCTCGGCCTCGTGGGGGTCTCCGCGCTCGTCCTCGTGTTCATGCTGTTCGTCGCACGCGGGATGAAGATCGCGCTGCAGGCTGACGACGGCTTCTCGAAGCTCCTCGCCGCCGGTCTCACGTTCGGCTTCGCGTTGCAGACGTTCATCATCGTCGGCGGGATCCTGCGGATCATCCCGCTCACAGGAATCACCCTGCCGTTCGTCTCCTACGGCGGATCGTCGATCGTCGCGAACTTCATCCTGCTTGCGGGGCTCCTGCTCGTCTCCGATCGGGCCAACGCCCGATGAACAGGCAGATCTCCCGCGTCGCAGTCGTCGCGCTCCTGATGCTCGGCGCGCTCGTCGTCGCCACGACGTACTGGCAGACCTGGGCGTCGGCCAACCTCGCCGATAGGCAGGACAACGAGATCCAGCGCGTCGCGCAGTTCGAGATCGAACGCGGGCGGATCCTCGCCTCGGACGGCAAGACCGTCCTGGCCGGAAACAGGCGTGTGACGAAGGACGGCCAGGCGTTCTACTACCGCACCTACCCGACCCACGGGTTCGCCTCGCAGACGCTCGGGTACTCGACGCAGAGTCGCTCCCGTGCCGGCCTTGAGCAGTCAGAGAACAGCTACCTGACGGCGTCGAATGCGAACATCGGCACCATCCTGACCGCGATCGGCGACCGGCTCAAGGGCACAACCGTCAAGGGCAACAGCCTCGTCCTGAATCTGAACGTCAGCGCCCAGCAGATCGCTCAGAGCCTGCTCGACCAGGCCGGGTGTGGTGCGGCCGTCGCGCTCGACCCACAGACGGGGGCGGTTCTCGCGATCGCGTCCTCCCCGACCTACGACCCGAACCTGATCGAGAAGCCAGCCGGGTACGCCAAGATCCAGCGCACGAAGGCGAACTGCTCGCCGTCTGCTCCACTTCTGGACCGGGCCACGCAGGGGCTCTACCCGCCCGGGTCGACGTTCAAGACCGTGACCGCGGCCGCCGCGCTCGACAGCGGGCTCTACACCGCAACCTCGACCTTCGACGATCCGGGGTACTGCGTCGACTACGGCAAGAAGGTGTCGAACGCCCTCGACCAGAACGGTCCGGAGGCCTACGGGCACGTGACGTTCATCGAGGCCTTCCAGCACTCGATCAACGCGGTCTTCTGCGACATCGGGCAGAAGCTCGGTGCGGCGCGCATCCTCGACGAGGCCAAGAGGTTCGGCTTCTACTCATCGCCCCCGCTTGAGACTCCGTCGGATGCCCGCTCCCCATCCGGCCTCTACGACTTCGCGACCCACAAACCGTACGACCCGGAGAACGCCGACACGCAGGTCGACGCCGGGCGGCTCGCCTTCGGGCAGGAGAGGATGCTGGCGACGCCGCTCCAGATGGCGATGGTTGCCGCCGCGATCGCAAACGGCGGTGTGGAGATGGAGCCGAAGCTCGTGAAGCAGGTTGTCGCACCCGACGGCTCGGTGATCGCGACGATGCATCCGCACGCGCTTCGCCACTCGACGACCCCGCAGACCGCCGCAACGATCAGCGGAATGATGGTGCAGGTCGTCCAGGCCGGCACCGGCACGCGCGCCCAGATCCCGGGAGTGATCGTCGGTGGAAAGACCGGTACGGCCGAGACCGGAACGCGCAACGTGTACGACGCGTGGTTCATCTTCTTCGCCCCCGCCGATCATCCAACGGTGGCGGGCGCCGTCGTCGTGGAGAATCAGCTGAACGGTTTCGGTGGAGCCATCGCGGCACCCATCGCAAAAGCGATCATGCAGGCGATCCTCCAGCCCCCGTCGAACATGTCCCCGTAGCCCGCAACACGACCTCGCAATGGCCTCCGACCCCCTTCTGAACCGAGTCTTCGACCGCCGGTACCTCGTCCTGCGCAAGCTGGGCTCCGGGGGGATGGCCGACGTCTACCTCGCCGAGGATCAGGAGCTCGGACGCAAGGTCGCGCTGAAGATGCTGAACGAGCGCCACGCCCGCGACGAGCAGTTCGTCGAGCGGTTCCGCCGCGAAGCGCAGAACGCCGCCGGGCTCGGCCATCCGAATATCGTGCAGATCTTCGACCGCGGCCAGGCCGAGGGCACCTACTACATCGCGATGGAGTACCTCGACGGGCCGACGCTCAAGGAGCTGCTGGTGAAGCACCGGCAGGCCCCGATCCAGACGTCGATCGAGTACGCACGACAGATCCTCGAAGCACTCGCATTTGCACACCGGCACGGGATCGTGCACCGAGACATCAAGCCGCACAACATCGTCTTCGGCTCGGACAAGCGTCTCAAGGTGACGGACTTCGGGATCGCCCGCTCGGGCACCTCGCAGATGACCGAGGTCGGCTCGATCGTCGGCACGGCCCAGTACCTGTCGCCTGAGCAGGCGCGTGGCGCTCCGGTCGATCCGCGATCCGATCTCTACTCGCTAGGCATCGTCCTGTACGAGCTCCTCACCGGCGAGGTGCCGTTCAGCGGCGATGTCGCTGTCGAGGTCGCGATGAAACACCTCTCGACGATCCCCGATCCGCCGTCGAAGCTCCGTCCCGACGTGCCGCGCGACCTTGACGCGGTGGTCATGCGAGCGCTCGCGAAGGAGCCCGACCAGCGTTATGACTCGGCCGAGGACATGGCCGCCGATCTCGATCGCGTCGCTCGCGGTGTGGCGATCGCCCCGCAGACCGAGGAGGCGATGACACAGATCCTCTCGGCCACGAGTATCTCCTCGGCAGCGACGATGATCTCGCCTCGCGGCACGCCGCCGCCGGCACCGCCCGCATACCGCAAGCCCGGCTACTACGACGAGCTCCCGAGGCGTCGCCGTTTCTGGCCCTGGCTGCTCGGCCTCCTCGCGATCGCGATCGTGGGGATCGCCGGCTTCCTGCTCTACCAGCAGATCCAGTCGCAGATCGACACGAACCGGACGATCGCCGTCCAGAACGTGGGGCGGTTGAAGAAGGCAAACGCGGTCGAGCTCCTCGTAGCGCAGGGCCTCCAGGTCGCGGTCGAGCGCGCATCGAGCGACATCGTCCCGGCCGGAAGCGTGATCAGCCAGAACCCGGACTCGGGCGTGAAGGTGGCGAAGGACTCGACCGTGACGATCGTCGTCTCCTCGGGAACACCGACCGTGATCGTCCAGGCGGTGATCGGGATGAGCGTCGACCTGGCCACCTCGACGCTGACGAACGTCGGTCTGACGGTCGATCGACACGACGTCTACTCGGCGAAGCCTTTGGGCACCGTCATCGCCCAGGACCCGCCGGCCGTCAAGGACGGGCAGCCGGTCAAGGCTGCGGCTGGCTCAACCGTGAGGATCAACGTCTCGCGCGGCCAGCAGCTTCTCGGAGTCCCAAACGTGATCGGTGATCCGATCGCGAACGCCAAGAGCACCCTGATGGACGCCGGCTTCAAGGTCGTCGAGGTCGACGTGAACGCAGCGGAGCCGGCAGGGAACGTGATCGACCAGAGTCCCGCTGCGAACGCCGATGCGACGCCTGGCAGCACGGTGACCATCACGGTCTCGAAGGGGCCGAAGACCGTCTCGATCCCCTACCTGATCGGCGACAACGTCGCCGACGCCGAGCAGTTGCTACAGCAGAAGGATCTGGTCTCGTCGGTCGTCGAGCAGGAGGTGACCGTTCCAAGCCAGGACGGCCTGGTGCTCGACCAGATCCCGGCGAAGGGCTCGGTCGAGCAGGGAACGACGATCGCGCTCACCGTCGGTCACTACACGGCTGCGACAACGCCGACGACGGCCACGACCACGGTCGTGACCACAACCGTGACCCCGCCGCCCGTGGTGACAACGACACCGTGAACCCGACGCGCGCGGGGGCACTCCGGGTCGCGGTGCTGCTCGGCGGGCGGTCGAGCGAGCACGACATCTCTGTCGCATCGGCCTCTGCCGTCATCGGCGCACTCACCGAGCTTGGGCACGAGGTCGTCCCGATCGAGATCGACCGGGACGGTGCGTGGAGCCTGCCCGGAGCCCCCGCCAGCGCCCGGGCCGCCCTGCCGGGTCCCGAGGTGAGCGCCGCGCTCCTCGGGGCAGACGTCGTGTTTCCGGTGCTCCACGGCCCCTTCGGCGAGGACGGCACGGTGCAGGGACTGCTTGAGCTCGCGGGTGTGCCCTACGTCGGCGCCGGCGTGACCGCGTCGGCGCTCTGCATGGACAAGGATCTCTTCAAGACCGTCCTGCGCGACCACGGCATCCCCGTCACCCGGAACATCACGCTTCGCCCCGGCGACGAAGTCGCCCACCCCTACTCCTACCCGGTCTTTGTGAAGCCGGCCCGGCTTGGCTCATCGGTCGGGATCTCGAAGGCCGGCGACGATGCGACGTTCCGTGCCGCGGTCGCGCTCGCCTTCAGCCACGACGAGAAGGTGCTCGTCGAGGAGTTCGTCGACGGGATCGAGGTCGAGGTCGGCGTACTCGGAAGCCGCAATCCGGAGTCATCTCTGCCCGGCGAGATCGTCG